>JBKDQC010000041.1:0-1407 GCA_046342295.1 Deltaproteobacteria bacterium
AGTTCCGCGATCTCGCGTTCCATCCGCGCCAGTCTCTTCGCCAAGCTCACGCGCGGAGATGATCACGCGATGAGCTCCACGTCGATCCCTGCACTGTGTCCGTCCGCACGATCAATCACGCTACGACCCGTGAACGGGTACCGTGACGCGGCCCTCGTCGACACCTTCGAGACCTTCAAGGCTTATCCGGAGATGGTCGCCGGTCATATCGCCAGGTTTCTATGATCCAGGGTCTCGCCGACGCTGTTTAGATCAGCCGTGGGCGCATGGAAAGAACTGTGTGCATCATACAATAGTTGAACCAGGGGATCCCTCAGGTTGCTATCCACTCGCGGAGGGCCTGGCGAACATCGTGGGAGCACGCGCCGCGCTACGACAGCCACACCGCGGTGTTCAGGCATCCGCGTGTAACTGCGCTCGCACGTTTGTGGTGAGTACGAAGGCCAGAAATGCCAGACCGATGAGACCTCCGATCATGCTGGCACTGCCCCATCCCATGCTGGGGGTGGATCCGATTTCCAGAACGACGAAATCAGGCGCGGCGCCTAGGGCTCGCGCCAAACTTGGTCGAGCCTGAGCACTGATGTCATCACCAACGCGCAAGGAGCCCTGCCAGACGCTCGCTGTCAACGCTGCTCCTGATGGCACGTCGTGGTACTGGAATGCGATCCGGACGGGTTCCGCTGCTGGTGCACGAACTGGTACGTACACGCTGTGGACCGAGCCATCTTCATTACGCACGACATCCATCCGATTGAAATCTGGAACGCATTCGGTGAATTCGATCCACGTGCTGGTGGGCGGACTGGCCACATACTCGGCACACGTAAGCCGAGTGGGCCGCGGTTCGCGAAGCTTGTGAACGACATTCTCGGCTCCCCAGCCCATCGCCACGAGTGAGCCCGCAATCGTGGCGAGGTAGAAACGCGCACCTGAGCCAAGCTCGCGGAGGAGAGCAATCAGCCAGCTTGACGTCGTCGACGTTGACGGATTCTTGGCCGACGTAGGGTCTGGTGATTCCATCGTGTGGTCCGTCTGGGTCGAGGTGGTGGCTGGCGAGTCGCTGAGCGGTGCGAAGCGTAATGCTCACTTCGCCCTGAGGCGATTTTAGATTCTAACGGAATCCCGAGTGCTTGGACGAGTACATCGTGCTCCCGGACGATCCGGGTGCGGATCTCATCCTGAGCAAGATGTGACATCGACGCGCGGAACCGCTTGAGAAGCACGGGGCAGAGCCGGAGCCTTTTGTTGTCGAGACAGAAGGAGGATGCCCCGTGGAAGAGATCGTCATCCGAGTGCCCGTCGAGTTCAAGAGGCTCGCGACTGCTTTCGAGGAGATCGTGGCGGCGGTGAGTGCGTTCGAGGATCGCGCGCCGCGTGGCCGCTCGGTGGACTACGGACTGCACG
>JBKDQC010000042.1:0-2572 GCA_046342295.1 Deltaproteobacteria bacterium
AGGCCCCGGACGCGGGCCTGGACGCGTCCGTCGTGACCCTGGACGCGGGGCGCGACGCCGGGCTCCTGCCCGATGCCCACGCACCCGCCGACGCACCTCCGGACGCGGGACCGAGCTGGGCGATCGGCTTCTGCCGCGTCCAGTTCCCGACCGCGATCCTCGCGAGCCCGGGCATGGCCACCACGGTGTACGGCCGCGTCTACGCCGAGGGCCTCACGACGCGCACGGGCGCGACCGACGCCGACGCGCTCCTCCTCGGCGAGGTGGGCAGCGGCCCCGACGGCTCGCTCCCGTCGAGCGTCGGTTGGACCTGGGCGCGCGCTGCGATCAACGCGGGCTACGGGCCGGGAGCGGCCGGGTACGAGCCGAACAACGACGAGTACGAAGCGAGCCTGAGTCGCCCGGCCGCCGGCAGCTTCGACTTCGCGTTCCGGTTCTCGGGCGACGGTGGGCTCAGCTGGACCTACTGCGACACGCTCGATGCCGGCTCGAGCGATGGCTACCAGCTCGCGAACGCGGGCTCTCTCACGGTGATGTGAAGTAGCGGCCCGCGCCGATCCGTGGACACATACGCGCATGCGCTCCGAACTCCCTTCCAACGCTGCCGGCGAGGACCAGGCCCCCGCGGGCAAGCCCATGGCCGGCAAGGCCCTCGTCACCGGCGCGAGCGGCTTCATCGGCTCGCGTCTGCGCGACGCGCTCCTCGCGCGTGGCCTCGACGTGCTCAGCATCCGACGCAAGGGCTCGGCCCCCGCCAAGGCGGGACAGGGTCGATCCGTCGAGTGCGCGTACGACGACGTCGCGGCCCTCACGCGCCTCGTCGAGACGGAGAAGCCCGACTACGTGCTGCACGTCGCGGGCGTCACCAAGGGCGTAGCGTACGAGGACTTCGCGCGAGGCAACCTGATGCCGACGGAGAACCTCCTGCGCGCGCTCGAGACCGCGCATCCCGGTCTCGAGCGCTTCGTCCACATCAGCTCGCAGGCGGCGTATGGGCCCTCGACCAAGGAACGCGCGGTGAGCGAGGACGATCCGCGCCGGCCCGTGGAGTTCTACGGACAGAGCAAGCTCGAGGCGGAGCACGCCGTCGAGAAGCGGGGCACCTCGCTCCGCTGGACCATCCTCCGACCGGCGGGTGTCTACGGGCCAGGCGACGTCGATTACTTCAACCTCTTCAAGGAGGCCGACGCGCGCCGCAACGTCTTCTTCGGCAACCGCCACCAGCGCTGGTCGGCCATCTACGTCGACGACTGCGTCGAGGCGATCCTGGCCGCGACGACGCATCCAGCCGCGGTGGGGGAGGGCTTCTTCGTCGAGGACGGCCGTCCGCTCACCTGGGTCGAGTTTCAGGACACGATCGTGCGCGAGAGTGGAAAGCGCGCTCTCACCCTCGACTTCCCAGCGTTCGTCGTGACCCTGGCCGGGATCGGCGGCGAGATCGCGACGCGCCTCGATGGCAAGCCGCGCCTCTTCAACCGCCAGAAGGCCAAGATGGGCGCGCAGGAGGCCTGGGTGTGCTCCGCCGACAAGCTGCGGGCCCGCCTCGGATGGAACGCGAAGATCGGCCACGAGGAGGGCGTGCGCCGCGCCTTCGGGTGGTACCGCGCGCAGGGGTGGATCTGATCGCTTCGCGGGCGAGGCGCTGTCGTCGCTCGTGTGCGGGGGTCCTCGAGGGACGCGAGTCCCCGAGCCTCTCCTACGGCTGGCTGGCGTCATTCGCCCGGGATGCCTCTCTGCTCGCTTGACGCCTCGTGCATGGGGAGCTAGACGCTCCTTTCTCCGGGGCGTAGCGCAGCCTGGTAGCGCACACGGTTCGGGACCGTGGAGTCGAAGGTTCAAATCCTTTCGCCCCGACTCGAGAGCGCAGGTCGACACGGCCTGCGCTCTCTACCTTTTTCCGGCGGCCTTTTTCCGGCGGCCTTTGTCCGGCGGCCTTTTTCCGGCGGCCTTTTTCCGGCGACCTCCCCCTCCGGCCTTTCTCCCGTGCGCCACCTCGGAGAGCCTGCTTCAGGAGCCCCATGGACACCGACGCCCTCAGCCTCGTCTTCTCCGGAGTCCGGCTCGTCGGTGGCCTGTTCGATTTCCTCGTCTTCGCGGGGCTCCTCGGCGTGGCCCTCGTGGCGATTCGCAAGGTCGACGCGACGCTCGCCTATGTGCTCACGGCCGCCGCGGGCGTCCGCTACCTCACGATCTGCTGCAGCAACGTCTCGCTCTCCGCCCCGCTCGGCGATGCCGGGGCCTTCGTCGAGGCGGCCTTCAGCGTCGTGACGCTCTTCCTCGAGCTCGGGCTGTGGGCCGCGGTGCTCTACGCCCTCCATGCCCTGGCCCGCCGGGCGCCGACGCAGGGCTGATTCCGGCGGCCCTGGCGTCGGGGGAACGCGAGGCGCATGGTTGCCCGCATGCCGCAGCACGCGTTTCCCGCGCTCGTCGTGCACGAGGACCGCCTCGAGGCCAGGGGCAGCTTCGCCGAGTCACAGGCTGCGTACCTCGACCCGGACCCGGCGACGGTCGCGGAGCTCGACGCGCTCGTCCGGCGCAAGAACACGGGCATCGTCGCGCACTACTACATGGC
>JBKDQC010000043.1:0-22359 GCA_046342295.1 Deltaproteobacteria bacterium
ATGCATCACCGCACGCTGCGCATCCGCCGGCTGCGCGTGCTTCTGCACCTCGTGGACGCCGACTCATCCGGGCAAGAGAAGACTCCGGAGAGCCGGGAGCGACACCTCCGGATCGCCCGCATCCTCCTCGATCGCGCCGCGACCGATGCGCCGTCTCCCCTGCGGCGCATCGTCCATGCCGCGGCAGCGCGCGCGTGCGAGGCGCTGCTCCGCGACGAGGAGGCGGAGATCAGCGACGTGTTCGTCGCGGTCGTCATGCACCTCAAGTCCGAGGACGATCTGACGACGTTCGCCGAAGCCTCGATGATGCCGGAGACCGAGTCTCTGTTCCGATCGTATGCGAACCTGGTCGAGCGGTCCGAGCGCAAGACGCGCGTGTCGGGGGTGCGCCACGGGCTCGAGGCCTTGCGCGGCCTGATTCGCAACCTCCCGCTCGCCTCGGGACCGCGCGTCGAGGCGATGCGCGCGAGCCTGCTCTCGCTCGTGACCACACTGGGAGAGCTCTACGAAGCCGGCTCGCTCGCCGAGGTCGTGGGACAGCTCGACGCCGGCAGCGACGGTGCGCAGCGCTCGCACTTGAACAAACTCGCCGACACGGTCGAATCGCTGGCGCGGCTCGTCGAAAGCTCGCTCCGACGCATGGGCTACCTGCGCCCGAAGAAAGCGGAGCTCATCGCGGGACAGACGCTCCGTGCGCTCGACGTGGCGGCCCTGCATTCCGTACGCGGGGACGAGAGCACCTACGGTGAGGTGCTCCAGTCGGCGATCGCGCCGCTGCGTCGCGAGCTTCCTTTTCATCTCGCCGAGATGATCGTGGCCGCCCTCACGCACACGCTCTCGTTGCCGCACGTCGCGCCACTTCGGCCGAGACGAGACGGACCGGTCGCGCTCGTGTCGCGCCACGACCGGGGCCTGCCTCCGTGGTTGCCGCCGAGCCGAATGCTCGGTGGCTTCTACGTGCTGCGCGCGCTCGGCGCAGGCGCCGTCGGGTCGGTGTTCGTCGCCCGTCGCGGAGAAGAGAGGACTCTCGAAGACGCTGAGCTCTTCGCGCTCAAGGTGGCCGAGTACGGCGGCACCGTCGCACGCACCCTGGGTGAGGCGGAGTTCTTCCAGATGTTCCGCGACGAGGCAGGCGCGCTCCTGGCCGTGCCGTCACACCCGAACCTCGCGCGCCTCGTCACCTTCGATGCGGGCGCGCGACCGAAGCCCATCCTCGTCATGGAGCTCGTGGAGGGTCCGACCCTCGAGCGGATCATCGAGACCGGCAGCCTCGACATGCCCCGCGCGATCCACACGATGCTGGGAGTCGCCTCCGGCCTCGAGGCGATGCACTCCGCCGGGGTCGGACATCTCGACCTGAAGCCGAGCAACGTGATCTTGCGCGACCCCGATGGAGACGGACCCGCCCCGGAGATGCCCGTGCTCGTGGACTTCGGCCTGGCCGGGCGCAAGGTCCGCCCCGGGTGCGCGACAGCGAGCTACGGCGCGCCGGAAGTCTGGGGCCTCACACCGAAGGGGCATGTCGCGCAGCCGAGCGCCGCGGACGTCTACGCGTTCGGCTGCCTCGTCTACGAGATGCTCCACGGCATGGAGCTCTTTCGAGCCGACAGCGACCTCGCGATCGTGACCAAGCATCTTCAGCACGACGGCGACCTCCCCGAGATCGACGCGATGATGCAGGACGCCGAGCTGCGCCCGGTGGGCGAGTTGCTGCGAGCAACGCTGCGGCAAGATCCCCGGAAGAGGATCGCCATCACCGTGGCCCGAGGCGCGATCTCGCATCTCGCACCCCGCTTGCTCCAGCGCCCATGGCCGCTCGGTCCGGGGACGTGATCCCGCCATCGCATCCACGCCTGACCTTCCTCGGCAGCGGTCGCGCCGCGACGCTATGATGGTGCGGATGTCCCGCGCCTCGCGCACCACTCCTCGGTCTTTCCTCACCTTCGTGCGGAAGGGCATCACCGACTTCCACCAGACGGCGAGCATCGTCCCGAGCCAGCGATTCCTCGTGAGCGCGATGGTCGAGGCCGCTGCGCCCGAGCGCGCGAAGACGATCGTCGAGCTCGGGCCGGGCACAGGCCCGATGACGGGCCCGCTGCTCGCGCGCATGCGCGAGGACGCGCGCCTCTACACGATCGAGATCGACGCACCGCTCCACGCAGAGCTCGTACGTACGCACCACGATCCGCGCCTGACCGCGATCCTCGGCTCCGCCGAGCACATCGAAGATCTGCTGGCCGAACGCGGGTACACGGGCAAGGTCGATGTCGTCTTCTCGTCGCTCGGCATGAGCCTGATCCCACCCAGGATCCGAGAGCGCATCCTCGCGAGCGCCGCGCGCGTGCTGGCACCGGGCGGAACCTACGTGCAGTTCGGCTACTTCCACACGCGCTACCTGACGTGGACCAAAGACCAGGGCCTTCGAGGCTTCAACTACCTCGCGACACTCGAGCGGCACTTCGGTCGCGTGACACGCACACCCGTGCCGGCGAACTTCCCGCCCGCGTGGGTGTACCGGGCGGAGCGTGAGGTGGTGCGATGAGCGAGCACGAGCCCCGCGGGATCGCTCCGCTGCGCGCGCCGACCATGGTCGGGCTCGGACCGCCAGCTCCCACGCGCGTACGCCCGCCCCCCCCACCGCCACCGAGGAAGTCGGGCGAAACCGCGACGGCCCAAGGAGCCCTCGAGGGAGCCGCCGGGATCGAACCGCTCGACCCCCTGGACCTCGAGGAACAGACCCCATCCCCCGGCCTCGAGGGTCTGATCCTCCGGCCGGCAGGCCGTTCGCTGCGGGTGGCTTCCCAGAGGCCTGCTGCGGCACACGCCGGTGGGGCCCCGTCTCCCAAGCCCGCGCGCGAGTGGGGTGAGGTCGAGGTCGGCGATTTCTCGCCGCTGGCCACGCCCATCGCGCTCGACCGCGCGCCTCCAACGCGACTCGAGGTGGATCCTGCCGTGGGGGAAGTGCGGCGACCTACGCCCGCCCAGGCGCCGACACTCGCGCCGCTCCCGGAAGGGAGTGTCTATTTCTGCGACTCATGCTCGCGCTACATCGAGCCGGGAAGGGTCGTGGCGATGAGCCCGAGCGAGGGGCGAGTGGCCGTCCCGACATGTCCGCTCTGCAGGCGCTTCGTGCGTGTCGAGCACTCGGCCGCGACGCGAAGCCTCCACACGGTCCTCGTCGAGGCGCTGCTCTGGCCGCTCCAGAGGAGCAACATGCCGACGCTCGTCGGCAACACGCTCGTGTTCTGGGTCTTCTCGTCGGCCTGGATGATCAATCCGCTTGTCGGCTTGATCGCGCTCGGGGTTCTCGCGACGAGCGCCGCCTCGGTGATCCGCTGGACCTCGAACGGCGAGGACCATGCGCCTGCACCCTCGGAAGTGGTCTCGAGCTTGGGCATCGCCGGCGCCGTGGTCCGACACATGCTGGTCTTCCTCGTCGGGCTCGCGCCCATGAGCGCCGCCGTCGCGCTCGCGCATTCGCCCTCGCAGCGCGTCCTCTTCGTGGTGCTCGCCGCCTCTTGGTTCTGCCTCTACGTGCCCGCCGGGCAGATCGTGGCCTCGACGCGTGAGACGTTGCTCGCGGCGGTGAACCCCATCGTTCCAGTGCGCTTCGCGTGGCGGGTCGGCGGCAGCTACGTGGTGGCGAGCGCGATGCTGTTCGGCTTCGCGCTCGCCCACCTCGTGTGCATTTGGCTCGCGATGGCGATCGCCGCGACACTGGTGGGGACAGGGTTCGCCAGCGGTTTGGTCTGGCACTTGTGCGTCTCGACCGTGGTCGTCCTCGGCGCGCTGGTGCAAGCCCGCATGCTCGGCCTCATCGTGCGCGAGCACCGCTTCGATCTCTCATTGCTTTGAGGTTGCGGAGGGGCCTCGACTGTCTCTCGGTCCTCGAACTTCGCCGAGGACGCCTCGCGTACCGCTCGGCGGAACGTCACGGACGGAACGACGATGCCGGAGTCGCCCCTGGGAGCGGCTCCGGCATCGGCAGGCGTCCGTCGTTCAGGCCTTCCCAGCCTTCTTCTCGTACTTCTTCCGGAAGCGCTCGACGCGTCCTGCCGTGTCGAGGATGCGCTGCTTGCCAGTGAAGAACGGGTGGCAGTTGGAGCACACGTCCACCGTGAACGAGCCTCGAACCGAGCCCGTCTTGTAACTGGCGCCACAAGCGCAGGAAATCACGGCTTCCTTGTAATTCGGGTGGATGCCTTCCTTCATGGGACCTTCCGCCTCCGCGCCTCGCCGCGCGTGCCCCCTGTGGGCTCGCGGGGAAGATGAGAGGGGTCGCGGATCTAGCGGACCTCGCCCTGCTTCGCAAGCCGGGCCATTTCGGGCTACGACGGGGCATCCGAAAACTTGCCGCGCGGGCACAGGCTCGCGTAGGAGGGTCGTATCTCATGGCTCTAAAGCGGATCCATCTGGTGATCCGAGGGCGTGTCCAGGGCGTGTTCTACCGCGCCTCGGCCACGCGCGAGGCGAAGCGTCTCGGCCTCACCGGCTGGGTGAAGAACCGGCCGGACAATGCGGTCGAGCTCGTCGCCGAAGGTGAAGAAGATCAGGTGAAGGACTTCCTCGCATGGGCGCAGCACGGACCCTCGACGGCACGCGTGGACAAGATCGACACCCGCTGGCGGAGCTACACCGGCGAGTTCGCGAGCTTCACGATCGAAGGCTGAGCAGAATCGCCGCGACCGTGGAACATCCGCGTCGAGGCGGTTCCGTATCGCGAAGCGGAGTTGGGTGGCTTTGCCGGGCGGGGTACGGCTGTGCGTCAGACCCACCGGCAAGGCACCCTGGAGCGGCGTCTCGGCGTTCCTGTGCGGCGCGTCGGGTCGATCGCCCGAGCGAGCGAGTTTCTGGTCACGAGTCGACCGTCGGCACGCCCTCGAGGACGAGGCCGGAAGTGGTCGTTTGGTTCGCCCTCGCCGTGATCTGGATGGGTGTTCTTGTTCCGAGCGTGCTCGCGCAGGAAACAGAATCGGATCTCGCCTCGCTGTCGCGAGAGCTCGGGTCGGAAGAAGGCCAGACGCGGCAGGCCGCGATCGAACGCCTCTCTTCTCTCGGGCCAGAGGCGCTTCCAGCCATCGAGCAACGTCTGCTCCGGCTTCGCCGCGGGAGGCCCACGGCCAGCGAGGTCAGCGACGCGCTCCATGCGATTCGTCGCGGTGCAGGCTCGCGGCGCGCTGACGACCTGCTCGACATCGCGCCGGGCGTCACAGTCGTGCTCGAGACCAACCGCTCGCCCGCGATGCTACGGGTGGCGGAACCGCTGCTGCTGCTGCGAAGCCTCGAGCGCCTCGCCACGACGGACGCGCTCCGAATGGTGCCCGACATCTTGGGCCTGGACGGCGAGCCGTGGCGTATCGAGGGTCGTCGCGTGACGCTGCGGATGGGCGACCGCATCGCGGCAGCGGCCATCTACGCGCGGTCCATGGACGGCAACCCCGAGGGCCGCGCGTGGGCTCGATGGACGACCGATCGGCTCGACCTCGACAACCCTGGTGCGCTTGCGCAGCGACTCTCGGGCGCCGACCTTGCCGATGTGCTCCTCGCATACTCCGCGACGCACACACTGACGGCCATCCCGGTGGTCGCGTCGTTCATCGACGCCGACCAGCGACACCTGCGCGAGACAGCGCGCGTCGCGTTGCGCGGATACAGACAGAATGGCGTGTGGGTCGCAAGAGAGACCTACGAGACCCGCCTGGGTCAGGAGCCCGAGCTGTCGTGGGGCTGGGAGCGCACGCTCGACGAACTGTTCTCGCGGCTCGACGCCGCGCGAAGCGCACACCTCCACGCGGCGCTCGCCGACGCGACGCACGCGCTCGACCGCGGGGAACCGGACGCCGCGCTGGGTTCGCTCGACCGGGCGCTCGCGCGCTCCCCCGAGCTCGCCTCGCTCGAAGCGGCGCGTCTCTACGCTCGCATGGCGACGTACGAGGAGGACACCGGGCGGCGCGAGGCACTCCTGCGACGCGCGCTGACCCTCGCCGCCGACGCCCCGGAGGCGCGAGAATGGGAGGGCCGAGTCGCGTTCGAGCAGGCACGACGAGGACTCGCAGCAGGCGTGCTCGACGCCGAGGCGTTCGCACGCTCCACCGAGGCCGCGCCGGGCTGCGACCTCTGCACCGCGATGACCACCTCCCTCGCTGCGCAAGCCCGAGCGTCCGAGCACGAGCGCACCCTGCCGTACGCAGCCTCCGCGGCGCTCTTCCTGCTCCTGGCGGTCCTGCTGGCGACCTCCAAGAGAGGGCGACGGGGAACATCGCTCGAGCCCCCGCCCTCTCCCGCAGACCGCCTCGACCCGACACTGTCCTGAGCCGCCACCAAGCAGCGTCCCGCAGTCCAGCCCCGCGGTCGCAGCACGTGCCCAACCCACAGCCCCCACCAGCCGACCCCCGGATACCAGCCCGACCCAGTACCGGGTTGTCCGCGGCCCCGATTCGGCCCACCACGCGGTTGCGAGTCCACCGAGCAGTCGGACCAGGCCCAGATTGCCGTACGATCAAGCCGCGGGCAGAATCTCGATGATGGCCATCGGCGCGTTGTCGCCTCGCCGCTCGGTGAGCTTGACCACCCGGGTATAGCCGCCGCCCTTGTTCTCGAGCGTTCGCGCGAGGAACCGGGGCGCGATGTCATGGAACAGCTTGTGGACCAAGTCCACCTGCTCGCTCGAGCCGTCGGGCTTGGTGATCGTTCCGGTTCGGGGGAGGAAACTGGCCACGAGACGCTGCGCATGCACGCGGCTCGCGATCACCCGCTTGGCCTCCTTGGGGTCGAGGCGGCCGACGTCGACCGTCAGCTCCTGGCCCAACCGCAGCGCGCGGGTGATGAGTCGCTCGGCGATGCTACGAAGCTCGCGCGCCTTCGCATCGGTGGTCTCGATGCGCTCGTGCAGGACCAAATTGGCCGCGAGGTTGCGGAACATCGCGCGGCGATGCGAGCTGTCCCGGTTGAACTTACGGCCTGACTTCTTGTGACGCATGACTGATCTCCCTGTTGCGCGACGTCACGTCGCTCAGGCCTGTGCCTGCTGCTGCTTCCAGCGCTCGAGCATCTGGGGCCAGCTGTCGATCTTCATGCCCAACGACAGCCCCATGTCCGCCAGGATTTCCTTGATCTCCTTGAGGGACTTCCGGCCGAAGTTCTTGGTCTTGAGCATGTCGGCTTCGGTCTTCTGCACGAGCTCGCCAATCAGGTGAATGCTCGCGTTCTGAAGGCAGTTGGCCGAGCGGACAGAGAGCTCGAGCTCCTCCACGGAGCGGAAGAGGTTTTCGTTGAGCGGCTCGTCGTCCGAAGCGGTGAGCGTGCTCGCTTCCTCTTCCTCTTCGAAGTTGATGAAGATAGAGAGCTGGTCCTTGAGGATCTTGGCTGCGTACGCGACTGCGTCTTGCGGCCGGAGCGATCCGTTCGTCCAGACCTCGAGCGTCAGCTTGTCGTAGTCGGTGATCTGACCGACGCGGGCATTCGTGACCGTGTAGTTGACTTTCCGGATGGGAGAAAAAATGCCGTCGATCGCGGTCGTTCCGATGGGCATGCCGGGCGTCTTGTTGCGCTCCGCCGGCACATAGCCGCGGCCGACGTTGATCGTGAGCTCGGCGGAGAAACGCCCACCCTTGGCCACGGTGCAGATCACGTGTTTCGGATTGAGGACCTCGATCTGGTCGGTGACCTGGATGTCGCCTGCGGTGACCTCACAAGGACCTTCCTTGTCGATACGGACCACGTGCGTCTTCGGGGAGTGCGCCTTGCTGACGACCTCCTTGAGGTTCAGCACGATCTCGGTCACGTCCTCGACCACGTCGGGCACCGACGTGAACTCGTGCAGAGCGCCGTCGATCTTGACTGCCGTGATCGCTGCACCCTGGAGCGACGACAGCAACACGCGACGCAGGGCGTTTCCGAGCGTGATCCCGAATCCGCGCTCGAGCGGCTCGCACACGAACTTTCCGTAGGTGGACGAGGCGTCCTCGACCGGAACCGTCTTGGGCTTGATGAGATCGCGCCAGTTGCGCGCCACGAATGCGTTCGACATGAGCACCACTCCTGATCGGTAGTATGACCGTCATGAAGGCCACGTCTTTCGACGTGGCCTGAGATGTTTTTCCTCGAAACCCCGTAACGCGACCCGCCCCGTCAGGGCCACTCAGCGCGAGTAGAACTCGACGATGAGCTGCTCCTTGATCGGCAGCGTGATCGCTTCACGAACAGGATTGTCCCGAACCGTACCGGCGAGCCCCGCCTTGTCGAGCTCGAGCCATTCGGGAACGCCACGCCGATCGACCCCCTCGACGGAGACCTTCACGCGGCCGAGCTCCCGGCTCCGCGTGTGCAGCGTCACTTTGTCGCCCTTCTTCACGAGGAACGACGGGATCGAAACAGGCTTGCCGTTGACGAACAGATGGCCGTGGCGGACGAGCTGCCGACCGTCGGCCCGCGTCGCGGCGAAGCCAAGGCGGTACGCGACGTTGTCGAGACGCCGCTCGAGCAGCGAGAGCAGGTTCTCGCCCGTCACACCCTTCACTCGGTCGGCCTCCGCGAAGTACTTGCGGAACTGACGCTCGAGGATGCCGTAGATCCTACGCACCTTCTGCTTCTCGCGGAGGCGAATGCCGTACTCGGTCACCTTCACCCGACGTTGACCGTGCTGCCCCGGCGGATAGGGGCGGCGGTCAAACGCGCACTTGTCGGTGTAACAGCGATCTCCCTTGAGGAAGAGCTTCTCGCCTTCACGGCGGCAGAGCTTGCAAGCGGGGCCGATGTAGCGGGCCATGTGCGGATCTCCTGAGATCTTGGTTCAGACGCGGCGACGCTTGGGGGGGCGGCAGCCGTTGTGCGGGATGGGGGTGACGTCGCGGATGAGGGTGACGCGCATTCCGGCCGTCTGAAACGCGCGAAGCGCCGACTCGCGGCCGGCACCAGGTCCCATGACGAAGATGGCCACGGTGTTCATCCCGTGCTCTTGCGCCTTCCGCGCGGCATCCTCGGCAGCAAGCTGGGCGGCGAACGGCGTGCTCTTGCGGGACCCCTTGAAGCCACGCGCACCTGCGCTCGACCAGCAGATCACGTTCCCCGAGAGGTCCGTGATCGTCACGATGGTGTTGTTGAAGCTCGAGAGGATGTGGGCGACGCCACTCCCCACGTTCTTCTTGACCTTCTTCTTGACCTTCGCGCCTTTGGCGGCGGCAGCAGCGGGCTTCGACATCGTTCAGCTCCAGGGCGTTTCGGAATATCGGCGGAGTCTTCGGCGGGTCAGCGGCGAACGGTCGCGCCCTTGCGCGGTCCCTTGCGCGTCCGTGCGTTCGTGTGGGTGCGCTGACCGCGCACCGGCAGACCACGGCGGTGGCGGAGTCCGCGGTAGCTTCCGAGGTCCATCAACCGCTTGATGTTGATGGCGATGTCCCTCCGGAGATCACCCTCGACCTTGTAGTTCGACTCGAGCAGATCACGAATCTTCTTCACGTCCGTGTCGTCGAGGTCATCTGCCTTCTTGCTCGGAGAAATCCCAGTCTTTTCGCAGATCTCCTTCGCCTTGGCGGGGCCGATCCCGTAGATGTACTGGAGAGCGATGATGAGGTGCTTGCGACCGGGGAGGTCCACGCCTGCGATACGAGCCATGTTCTGTCTCCTGAATTCTTAGAGCCCGCTCATCCCTGCCGCTGCTTGTGGCGAGGATCTTCGCAGATCACCCGCACCGTGCCCTTGCGGCGCACGACCTTGCACTTCTCGCACATCTTCTTGACGCTGGGACGGACCTTCATGGCTCTTGCCCTTCACTGCTTTCGTAGAATTCGTGCCCGGGTTTGATCGGTCGGAGACACGGCGACCACGACACGGTCGCCACGCGCGACCCTCACCAACCCATGCTTGCTGGCCGCAGGGAGCCCTGCGACGAAACTTCGTCCATCATCGCTTTGAACCCGGTAGAGCGCCCTGGGTAACTCCTCCACGACGCTGCACCAAATCTCCTGAGCTTTTTGCGATCGATCCACTCCGTCGCCGCACTCCGCGCGGTCTCTCGTTCATGGGTTCTGCATGCTTCTCTCGGGCGCTCAGGCCCGAACTGCGTCGAGCAAGCGCTCGGTCACGGCCGCGACCGCCCCCATGCCGTCGATTTCCACGACCACACCGAAGCCCCGGTAGTGCTCAAGAATAGGCAGGGTGTCTTTGAGATAGGCCGCATGACGCGTGCGCACAGTCTCCTCGGTGTCGTCGCTCCGCTGGACGACCCGCTCGCTGTTGCACGAGCCGCATCGCCCCGACGGAGGGGGCGGGTTATAGCGCACGTGGTAGGCTTGTCCACAGTCGAGGCAAACGCGACGCCCCGCGATGCGGTCCACGATGGACGACTCGGCGACTTGAAGCGACAGCACCTTTCCGATCCGGCGCCCGGAGCGGGCCAGCATCGTGTCGAGCGCGGCCGCCTGTGGCACCGTCCGGGGAAAGCCGTCGAAGATGGCGCCGTTCGCAGCGTCAGCTTGGTGGAGCCTCTTCTCGAGGAGCTCGATCACGAGGTCGTCGGGTACGAGCAGCCCCTTGGACATGTAGCTGTCGAAGCGCTGTCCGAGGTCGGACCCAGACTTGCGCTCGGAGCGCATCATGTCGCCGGTCGAGATCTGCGGGATCTTGAGCGTGTCCTGCAGGAACTTCGACTGCGTGCCCTTGCCAGCACCGGGCGGCCCGAAGAGGATGACGTCCACGGTCAGCCTCGCCGTCCGCGAATGCGCGGACCCTTGGGGCCGGTCAGGCCCTCGTAATGCCGCGTGATCAGGTGCGACTCGACCTGCTGGATGGTGTCGAGAGCCACGCCCACCACGATCATCATGGACGTTCCTCCGAAGAAGAACGGAACGTGGAACTGTGACTGCAGGAAGGTGGGAACGGACGCGACGAGCGCCATGTAGATCGCGCCGCCAACGGTGATGCGGGTCATCACGAAGTCGATGTACTCGGCCGTCTCCTTCCCTTGCTTCACCTTCGGAATGAAGGCGCCCTGCTTCTTCAGGTTGTCAGCGACCTCCACGGGCTGGAAGGTGACGGCAGTGTAGAAGAAGCTGAAGAAGACGATGAGGAGCACGAACGCCGTGTTGAACTGCCAGCCACCGGGCGCCAGGTTGTCCTGTAGGGCCTGCATCCCCGGGACCCCGAGGTTCGCCAGAGTCTGCGGGAACATCAGAAGTGACGACGCGAAGATGGGCGGAATCACCCCGGAGGCGTTCACGCGAAGCGGCAGGTGAGAGACCTGGGTTTGCCCGTAGGTCCGCCGCCCCATGCCGCGTTTCGCAAACGCGATCGGAATGCGACGCTGGCCGCGCTCGAAGAACACGATGAGCGAAATGACCGCCACGACGATCGCGAGGATGATGAGCAACGAGACCGGCTGGATCTGGCCGATGGCGACCTGCTGCACGGTGTTCGTCAGCGCATCGGGAAGGTCGGCGACAATGCCCGCGAAGATGATCAACGAGATGCCGTTGCCGATGCCGCGATCGGTGATCTGCTCTCCCAACCACATGATGAAGGCAGTGCCGGTGGTCAGAGAGATGCATGTGATCACGTAGAACCAGATACCCGGCTCGCGGACCACGTCCTCGGTACCGGTGGAATCATTGAGGCTCACGAGCCACTGCGCGATGCCGACCGACTGCACGATCGACAGGACGATCGTTCCGTACCGCGTGTACTGGTTGATCTTCCGCTGGCCCGCCTCGCCCTCCTTGCGGAGCTCTTCGAGCGGCGGGAACACTACGCTCATGAGCTGGAGCACGATGCTCGCCGTGACATACGGCATGATCCCGAGCGCGAAGATCGACAACTGCTCGAGCGCTCCGCCGGAGAAGAGGTTGAACATGCCGAGAAAGCCACCGCCCTGCGCGACGATCTCCCGCATCGCGGTCCGGTTCACGCCGGGCGTCGTGACGAAGATGCCGACGCGGTAGACCGCGATCATCCCCAGCGTGAAGAGGATGCGGCGGCGCAGCTCCGGAATCTTCGCGATGTTGGCCAGTGCGTCGAACATGATCTCGGGCGGTTCCTTCGCGGGCTCTGTCCCTCGACAGAAGCGAAGCGTCAAGCCAGCGGCCCGACGCTTCGTTCCTTCACTTCTTCTTCGCCTTGTTCTTGTGACGAACGACCGGCGCAGGCTTGCGCTCGATCAACTCGCACGTTCCGCCGGCGCTCTCGATCTTCTGCTTGGCGCCAGCCGAGAAGGCCTCCGCGCGCACGGTGAGCTTCTTCGTCAGCGCGCCGTTTCCGAGGACCTTGAAGCCGTCGTGCTTGCCCTTGATGAGGCCCTTGGCGCGAAGCGCCTTCTCGTCGACGGTCTCCCCAGACCCGAACGCCTCCAGCCGACCCACCGAGACCTCGGCGAGATCGCGCGCGAAGAGGTTCACGAAGCCGACCTTGGGCAGACGCCGGCTGAGCGGCATCTGACCGCCCTCGAAGAAGAGCTTGTGGATGTTGCCGGGCTGACGGGCCTTCTGGCCCTTCTGGCCGCGGCCCGCAGTCTTTCCGAGCCCGGACCCGGGACCGCGACCCTTGCGCTTCTTGCTGCGGGTCGCGCCTTCGGGAGGCGCGAGCCTCGAGAGGATAGGAATATACTGTTCAGCCATCGGATTCCTCCACCGTCACGAGGTGGATGACCTTCTTGATCGCGCCGCGAAACGCGGGCGTGTTGTCGACCAGAACGGCAGAGTGCGGTCCGCGGAGACCGAGACCCGCGAGCGTCCTGCGTTGCGTCTCGGGACGCCCCGCCATGCTTCGCACTTGAGTGACCTTGAGCTTGCGCGTCATGACCAGCCCTCCTTCCCTCAGACCGTGCCGCCGGCAGGCTGGCTCGGAACCAGGTCCTCGACGGTCTTGTTCCGGCGGCGAGCGACGTCCTCGACGGATTCAAGCGAACGAAGCGCGTCGAGCGTCGCGTGGACGACGTTGTGCGGGTTGCTCGTACCCACGATCTTCGACAGCACGTCTCGGATACCGGCTGCCTCGACGACGGCGCGGACGGCGCCGCCCGCGATGACGCCGGTGCCCGGGCTGGCTGGACGGAGGAGCACCTGGCCGGCGCCCGCGTGCCCTTCCACCGCGTGTGGGATCGTCCCACCAACCAGGGGAACCTTGAACAGGTTCTTGCGCGCCCGATCTTGACCTTTGCGGATCGCGTCGGGAACTTCATTGGCCTTGCCGAGGCCGATGCCCACGTGACCCTTCTCGTCACCCACGACGATCAGGGCGCTGAAGCTGAAACGCCGACCGCCCTTGACGACCTTGGCGACGCGGTTGATGTGGACCACGCGCTCCTTGAGGTCCTCGAGGCTCTCGGGATCGATCGAATTGCTCATGCCAGTCTCCGCCTGGAAGTGGAACCGCTGCCCACGAGCAGCGGCTCCGACTCAGAAATCGAGGCCCGCCTCGCGGGCCGCGTCGGCGAGAGCCTTCACTCGCCCATGGTAAATGAAGCCATTGCGGTCGAAGGCGACCTTCTCGATACCCTTCGCCTTGCAGGCCTTGGCCACCGCCTGACCGACGAGCTTGGCGGCGTCGCTCTTGTTCGCGTCCGAAGCGCCACCCTTCAGGTCCTTCGACAGCGTCGAGACGTGCACGAGGGTCTCGCCCTTCGTGTCGTCCACGACCTGCGCGTAGATGTGCTTCGCGCTGCGGAAGATGGACATGCGCGGACGCTCCGCCGTGCCGTTGACCTTCTTCCGGATGCGCTTCTTGCGCTTGAGCCTCTGATCGTCCGTTGCCATCTCTCTTCAACCCTTGGGGCGATCTGACGTTGCGCGCGGCACCGTCCACCCCGAATGGGACTCTCTACGCCCTGCGAGCTGGCCCGCAGTTCACTTCTTGCCGGCGCCCTTGCCGGCCTTGCCGGCCTTCTCGCGAACTTTCTCGTCGACGAACCGGACACCCTTGCCCTTGTAGGGCTCCGGCGGCCGGAACGACCGGATGTGCGACGCTGTCTGGCTGAGGATCTCCTTGTCGAAGGAGCTCAGGTGGAGCCGCGGCTTCTTGGTGCCACCGACGTCGATGATCTCGACCCGCCCCTTGACCGAGGAGGGGAGAGGGAAATTGACCTGATGCGAGAGCCCGAGCGCGAGCGTGAGGTCCTGCCCCTTGAGCTCGGCACGGTAGCCGGTCCCGATCAGGTCCAAGGACACGTCGTACCCCTTGGACACGCCTTCGACGACGTTCCGCACGAGCGCCCGCGCGAGGCCTTGGTACTGCGCGCCGATGCCGCCGAGGCCAGCCTTGGGCTTGACGTGGAGGTCGTTGCCCTCCTTGGAGACCTCGACGTTCGGAGGCAGGTCCTTGGCGAATGTGCCCTTGGGGCCCTTGGCTTCGATCTTGTTGCCGCTGAGCGTGACGGTCACGCCCGCGGGCACCGAGACGGGCCGCTTGCCGACGCGCGAGACGCGCGTGGTCGTGGTCGGAGTAGACATCACCACACCTCGCAGAGGAGCTCGCCACCGACCCGCTTCTCCCGCGCCGCACGGTCGGTCATGATGCCGTGCGAGGTCGACAGGATCGCGATGCCGAAGCCGTTCTGGATCTTCGGGAGACCGTCCACACCCACGTAGAGGCGGCGGCCAGGGCGGCTGCGACGGCGAATTCCGATGAACGCCGCCGAACGGTCACGTCCGTACTTCATCGTCACGGTCATGGTTCGACCGTCGACCTTCACGTCCGAGATGTAGCCCTCGGACTTGAGGAGCTCGGCGACGCCGAGCTTGAGCTTCGAGAGGGGAACCTCGGTCGTCTCGTGGCGAGCCTGCGCGGCGTTTCGAAGCCGGGCGAGCATGTCGCTGAGGGGGTCGGTCATCATGGGAAAATCTCCGAAAAATCAGCGAAGGATGCGCTCACCACGACGCCTTCGTCACGCCCGGGATGTCTCCGGCGAGCGCGAACTTCCGAAGGCAGACGCGGCACAGCTCGAACTTTCGGTACACGGCCCGCGACCGACCGCAGCTCTTGCAGCGGTTGCGGTAGCGAACCTTGAACTTCGGCTCCTTCTCCATCTTGGCGAACGCCCGGGTGCTGGCCATGGCTCGATTCCTCTCACTTACGGAAGGGCATGCCGAGCTCGCGGAGGAGGGCGCGTCCCTGCTCGTCGTTCGGCGCGGTGGTGACGAACGTGATGTTCATGCCCTTGATCTCGTCGATCTTGTCGTAGTCGATCTCGGGGAAGATGATCTGCTCGCGCAGGCCGAGCGTGTAGTTGCCACGGCCGTCGAATGCCTTGGCAGAGACACCCTTGAAGTCCCGGACGCGCGGTAGGCTCAGGTTGATCAGCCGATCCGCGAACTCCCACATCCGGTTCTTGCGGAGCGTCACCATCACGCCGATCGCAGCGTTCTCGCGCAACTTGAAGGTCGCGATGCTCTTCTTCGCGCGTGTCACGACCGGCTTCTGGCCGGTGATCATCCCGACTTCTTCGACGGCCGCCTCGATGATCTTTTGGTTCTGAACAGCCTTACCGAGGCCCATGTTCAGAACCATCTTCTCGAGTCGCGGGATTTGCATGGCGTTCGCCAGCGAGAACTCCTTGCGGAGCGCTGGAACGACGTGGTCGCGGTAATACTGCTGGAGACGCGGTAGCTCGGTCGTTGACATTTTCTCACCCGTCCTTCGAGCGGCGACGTTCGCGGCTCGATGACTCCCCGCTCAGGCGGGGTGAACGATTCGGTCCCGCGCTGGTCCATGGAAGCGCGGGACCATTGGAGCGCAGGGCCCTTTTGGCTCGTCGGCGACGAGCATCACTTGATGGCAGCACCGCTCTTGGCAAGACGAACCTTCTCGCCGCTCTCACCCACCTGGAAGTGAATGCGGGTCGGCTTGTCCGTCGTCGGATCGATCAGCATCACCTTCGACAGGTGGATGGGCTGCTCGCGCTCGATGATGCCGCCGCTGGGGTTCTTCGGGGTCGGCTTGGTGTGGCGCTTGACCTTGTTGATGCCCTCGACGAGCACCCGGTCGACTTCGCGCTGGACGAGCAATACCCGGCCGCGGTTTCCCTTGTCCTTGCCGGAGATGACGACCACCTGGTCGTCCTTCTTGATGCGCGTGGCCATCACACCACCTCGGGCGCGAGGGAGATGATCTTCATGAACTTCTTGGCGCGGAGCTCGCGCGCCACGGGCCCGAAGATACGGGTGCCCACCGGCTCGAGCTGGTTGTTCAGGAGCACGGCGCTGTTCGCGTCGAACTTGATGTAGCTCCCGTCGGGGCGCTGGTACTCACGTGCCGTCCGCACGATGACCGCCTTGGAGACATCGCCCTTCTTCACCTTGGCGGTGGGGAGCGCCTCCTTGACGGCCACGACGATGAGGTCGCCGAGACCGGCATACCGGCGTCGGGACCCGCCGAGGACCTTGATGCACTCGACACGCTTGGCGCCGCTGTTGTCGGCAACGTCGAGCTCTGACTGTTGCTGGATCATGTCAGACCTCCTCCGGACGCTCGACCAATCGAATCGCCACCCAGCGCTTCGTCGCCGAAAGGGGGCGACTCTCGCGGATCTCGATTAGATCATTGGTCTTGAATTGCTCGGTCTCGTCGTGCGCGTGGAAGCGCTTGGCGCGCTTGACGTACTTGCCGTAGACCGGATCGCGGAGTCGTCGGACCACCTCGACCACGACGGTCTTCTTGGCACGACCCGCGTTCGCGGTGTCGTTGACGACGCGGCCGACGATCAAGCGGCGGTTGCCGCGCTCTTCGCTCGCCTTGGGCGTGGGGCCCTTCTTCTCTGCTTCGGCCATCGTCGTCCTCACTTGCCCGCACGCTTCTGCGTGAGCGCGGTCTTGACGCGCGCCACGTCACGGCGCAGGCGGCGGATCTTGTCGGTGTCGTCGAGCTGGTTCGAGTAGTTCGAGAACTTCGACTGCCACAGCTCGCGCGCGGTCGCCTTCTCGAGCTCGACGAGCTCGTCGATGCTCTTGTCCTTCAGCTCCGAGGGCTTCACAGCTGGTCCTTCCTCGACACGAAACGGGTCGCGACCGGGAGCTTGTGGCCCGCCAGACGGAACGCCTCTTTGGCCATCTCCTCGGAGATGCCTTCCATCTCGTAGAGGACGCGGCCGGGGATCACCTTCGCGTGCCAGCCCTCGACGCCGCCCTTGCCGGTGCCCATGCGGGTCTCGAGCGGCTTCTTGGTGTAAGGAAGGTCCGGGAAGACACGGATGAACAGCTTGCCAGCGCGCTTGACGTGGCGCTGGATGGCCATGCGGGCCGCCTCGATCTGGCGCGAGGTGATGTGCCCGGACTCGAGGGCCTGGAGACCGAAATCTCCGAACGAGACCGACGCTCCGCGCGTAGCCTTGCCCTTGAGGTTTCCCGTGTGCGACTTGCGGTACTTGGTGCGCTTGGGTTGAAGCATGATGCCCTCGAAATGGCTCCGTCGCCCTCAGGCGCCGACGCGAGGCTGGCGGCGGCGCTGCGGCAGCACCTCGCCCTTGAAGATCCAGCACTTGACCCCGATCGTGCCGTAGGTCGTCTTGGCGGTCGCAACACCGAACTCGATGTCGGCTCGGAGGGTGTGGAGCGGAACACGCCCCTCACGGTACTGCTCGAAGCGCGCGATCTCCGCGCCGCCGAGCCGTCCGCCGGCGTAGACGCGGATGCCCTTGACGCCGAACTTCATCGCGGTGGACACCGCCTTCTTCATCGCGCGGCGGAATGCCACCCGCCGCTCCAGTTGGGTGGCGATGCTCTCCGCCACGAGCTGGGCGTTGGTCTCCGCCTTCCGGACCTCTTGGATGTCGACGAAGAGGTCGTTGCCCGTGAGCTTCTGGAGCTCGCTGCGCAGCTGCTCGACGCCCGCGCCGCGCTTGCCGATGATGATGCCGGGCCGAGACGTCTGGATGACGACCTTGCACTTGTTCGCAGCGCGCTCGATCTCGATGCCCGCGACGCCTGCGTTCGCGTAGTTCGTACGGACGTGCTTCCGAAGCGCGAGGTCCTCGTGGAGCCACTTCGCGTAGTTCTTGTCCTCGTACCAGCGCGAGTTCCACGTCTTGATGACGCCGAGGCGGAAGCCGTACGGATGTGTCTTCTGACCCATGTTCTCAGTTCCCCACGACGATCGTGATGTGGCTCAGGCCCTTGGTGATGCGTGTCGCGCGGCCCTGGGCACGGGGGCGCCACCGGCGCATGAAGCGGTCGGGCGCCTTGTCGGCGAACGCTGTCGTCACCTTCAGCGAGTCCAGGTCGAGCGCCTGGTTCTGCGCCCGTGCGTTCGAGATCGCGCTGTCGAGCAGCTTGAACACGATGGGCGCCGCGGCCTTGCGGGTGAAGCGCAGCATCTCGAGCGCCTCCGCAGCGCTCCTGCCGCGGATGAGGTTCACGATCACGCGGGCCTTTCGGACCGAGATCTTCTGAAATCGTGCCTTTGCGATGGCTTCCATGGACGGCTGACCTTGTCTGGCTTCCTGGCCGGCGAGACCGGCGACCTCGAGGTCCGATGCGGCACCGGCATCTCCGGAGCCAAAAGGGCGCGGGATCTAGCACCCGCATCCGGACCTCTCAAGAACTTTCTGATCGCGATTGACACACAGGCGCGCCAAGTCGCTGGGCGCGCCGTGCGTCGCTCACTTGCGGACGGGAACCTTGGCCTTGCGGTCGGCAGAGTGGCCGCCGAACGTGCGCGTCGGGGCGAACTCGCCGAGCTTGTGACCGACCATGTTCTCCGTGACGAACACGGTGATGAACTTGCGGCCGTTGTGCACGTTCAGCTGGAGCCCGACGAACTCGGGCGTGATGGTCGAGCGGCGCGACCAGGTCTTGATGACGCGGCGATCGCTCGCCTTGACCGCCTTCTCGACCTTGTCCGCCAGGTGCGCGTCGACGAAGGGACCCTTCTTGGTGGAACGCATGTGTCTTGGCCTCGTCTCGGGTTACTTGCGGCGCTTGACGATGAACTTGTCGGTCGCCTTGTTCGTGCGGGTCTTGAGGCCCTTCGACAGCTGCCCCCACGGGGAGCAGGGGTGGCGACCGCCGGAGGTGCGTCCCTCGCCGCCGCCCATCGGGTGATCGACGGGGTTCATCGAGACGCCTCGGTTGTGGGGGCGGCGACCCAGCCAGCGGCTGCGGCCAGCCTTGCCGAGGGACACGCGGGCATGCTGGAGGTTCGACACCTGCCCGATCGAGGCACGGCAATCGAGGTGAACCATGCGCACCTCGCCCGACGGGAGACGAAGCTGGGCGTAGTCACCGTCCTTCGCCATCAACTGGGCCGCAGCGCCGGCCGACCGCGCCAGCTGGCCGCCCTTGCCGATCTTGAGCTCCACGTGGTGGAGCATCGTGCCGACGGGGATGAACCGCAGGCGCAGCGCGTTGCCGGGGGTGATGTCGGCGTTCTTGCTGCTGAGGACGGTCATTCCGGCCTTCAGCCCATCGGGAGCGAGGATGTAGCCCTTGGCTCCGTCCACGTACTGCACGAGCGCGATGCGCGCGGACCGGTTCGGGTCGTACTGGATCGAGACGACCTTGGCCGGCACGCCGACCTTGTTGCGCTTGAAGTCGATGAGGCGATAGCGCTTCTTGTGGCCACCGCCTCGGAAGCGGACGGTGATTCGGCCCTGGTTGTTCCGCCCAGTCACCGTCGCGCGGTGTTCGGTCAGCTTCTTCTCGGGCGCCTCTTTCGTCAGTCCCTCGAAGTCGGGCACCTCGAACCAACGACGACCCGCCGAGGTCGGCTTGTAGTGACGAATGGCCATGTTCAGCCCTCGCTTCCTTCTTCGGCGGCGCTGCCGCCGAGGTCGATCGTCTCGCCGGCCTTCACCTGGACGATCGCCTTCTTCCAGTTCTGCCTCTTCGCATGACCGCGGCCCATGCGACTCAGCCGGCCACGGACGATCAACGTGTTGACGCCCACGACGCTCACCTTGAAGAGCGTCTCGACCGCCAGCTTGATCTCCTGCTTGTTCGCGTCGCGCGCGACCTCGAAGAGGTACTTGTTCTCGCCCTCACGCAGGGCGTTGCCCTTCTCGGTGAGCACGAGCGGACGCCGGATGATGCGTTCGATCTGCATGGTTCCTCTTCAGCCCTTGAGGCGCGCTTCGAGCGCCTGGGCCGCGCTCTTGGTGAGAACGAGATGCTCGTGGCGGAGCACGTCGTAGACGTTGACGCCCTCGGGCGGAAGGACCTGGTGTCCCTCGAGGTTGCGGGCCGACAAACGGAGCTTGTCGTTCGGGCCATCGACGATGAGCGAGCCCCGCGCGACGGCCAGGGTGTCGAGGATTCCCGCGAGCTGCTTGGTCTTGATCTCCGCGAGGTCGAACGCGTCGACCACCGTCAGGCGACCTTCCTTCAGCTTGAGCGCGAGCGCCGACTGCATCGCTCCGATGCGGGCGTTGCGGTTGGGACGGAACGCGTAGCTGCGCGGCTTGGGGCCGTGCGACTGGCCACCGCCGACGAAGTTCGGAGCGCCACGGTCCCCGTGGCGAGCCGAGCCGGTGCCCTTCTGCTTGGACATCTTCTTCGTCGTGCCATTCGTCTCCGAGCGCGTCTTGGTGGACGCAGTTCCGGAGCGACGCGACGCGAGCTGGGCACGCACCACCTCATGGAGGAGCCCCTCGTTCACTTCGCGCGCGAAGATCTCGTCGGAGAGATCGATCTCTCCCACGCTCTCGCGCTTCAGGTTGTACACGGTGACCTTTGCCATCTCGGATCTCCGACGACGGCGGGCGAGCGCACGAAGCGCCCGCCCGCGTGAGAAGGAACGGTTCAGCTCTTGATCTCGACCTCGACGCCGGCCGAGAGGTCGAGCTTCATGAGCGCCTCGAGCGTCTGCTGGTTGGGGTCGAGGATGTCGAGGAGGCGCTTGTGGGTGCGGATCTCGAACTGCTCGCGCGACTTCTTGTCGACGTGCGGTCCGCGGAGCACCGTGAATCGGTTGATCCGGGTGGGCAGCGGGATGGGACCCGCGACGCGCGCCCCCGTGCGCTTTGCGGTGTCGACGATCTCCGAGGCGCTCTGGTCGAGCAGGCGGTGATCGTAGGCCTTGAGACGAATGCGGATCTTGGTCGTCATTGCAGTTACCTGGAACCTTCTCGAGAAGACCGCCGATGGAGACTGGAAGCGAGCGCGCCCGCAGCGAGGGCCGGAGCCTGCTCTGAGCAGGCGAAGACCGGGGCGAGGACGTAAGCGGCTTCCAGGCCCGTCCGCGGTCTTCTCACTCGGTGATCTTGGTGATGACGCCGGCGCCGACGGTCTTGCCACCCTCGCGGATCGCGAAGCGCTGCTGCTCCTCGAGCGCGACCGGCGTGATGAGCTCCACCGCGATGTTCACGTTGTCGCCCGGCATGACCATCTTCACTTCCTCGGCGAGGCTGATGGTCCCGGTCACGTCCATCGTGCGCATGTAGAACTGCGGCTTGTAGTTGGTGAAGAACGGCTTGTGGCGGCCGCCCTCCTCCTTCTTCAGCACGTAGACCTCGGCGCTGAACTTCTTGTGCGTCTTCACCGAGCCCGGCTTGCACAGCACCTGGCCGCGCTCGACGTTCTCCTTCTCGATGCCGCGCAGCAGGCAGCCGACGTTGTCGCCCGCCTGGCCCTGATCCATCAGCTTGCGGAACATCTCGACGCCCGTGACCGTGGTCTTCGTCGGGTCGCGGAAGCCCAGGATCTCCACCTCGTCGCCGACCTTGATCACGCCGCGCTCGATGCGCCCCGTCACCACCGTGCCGCGTCCCTTGATCGAGAACACGTCCTCGATCGCCATCAGGAACGGCTTGTCGATGTCGCGCACCGGCTCCGGGATCCAGCTGTCCAGCGCCGCCAGAAGCTTCTTGACCGACTCCTCGCCCTCGGGCTTGCCCTGCATCGCCTGCAGCGCCGAGCCGCGAACGACCGGGATGTTGTCGCCATCGAACTTGTACTTGCTCAGGAGGTCGCGGACCTCCATCTCCACGAGCTCGAGCAGATCCGGGTCCTCGACCGCGTCGACCTTGTTCAGCCAGACCACGATCTGCGGAACGCCGACCTGACGCGCGAGCAGCACGTGCTCCTTCGTCTGCGGCATCGGGCCATCGAGCGCCGAGACCACGAGGATCGCGCCGTCCATCTGCGCGGCGCCCGTGATCATGTTCTTGATGTAGTCGGCGTGACCAGGGCAGTCGACGTGCGCGTAGTGACGCGTCGGCGTCTCGTACTCCACGTGGCTGACCGCGATCGTGACGATCTTCGAATCGTCGCGGACCGTTCCGCCCTTGGCGATGTCCGCGTACGACACTTCCTTGCCGCCGCCGTACGCCTTCGACGCCACCTTCGTGATGGCTGCCGTCGTCGTCGTCTTGCCGTGGTCGATGTGACCGATCGTTCCGACGTTCACGTGGGGCTTGTTACGGACGAACTTTTCTTTCGACATGAC
>JBKDQC010000044.1:0-8063 GCA_046342295.1 Deltaproteobacteria bacterium
CCTCTATTCCGGTGAGTGGATCGCGAGCCACGCGCTCCACGTCTTCTTGCTGCACGCCCCCGACTTCCTCGGCGACGAGCGCGCGATCGAGATGGCGCGCGATCACCGCGCCATCGTCGAGCGCGGGCTGCGGCTGAAGAAGACCGGCAACCGGCTGATCGAGGTGCTCGGTGGCCGAGCGTCGCATCCGGTCTCTCCGCGTGTCGGCGGCCTCTCGAAGGCCCCGAGCGTCGCGGCGCTCCGCGCGCTTCGAGACGAGCTCGATCGCGGCCTCGAGGAGGCCCGCGAGACCGTGCGGCTCGTCGCCGGCTTCGAGCTGCCCGAGCTCGAGGTCGACTACGTGTTCGTCTCGTGTCTCTCGGGGGATGCCTATCCGATCGAGCGCGGTGACGCGATCGCGGTGAGCGGAGGGCGCGCCGTGGTGCCGGTCGAGGCCTGGGATCGCGAGATGATCGAGCGGCAGGTGCCTCATTCGAGCGCGCTCCAGGCCACGCTCTCCGATGGAACCGTCTACCTCTGCGGGCCGCAGGCGCGCTTGTTCCATCACGCGGAGAAGCTCCACCCGGTGGCGCGCGAGGCGATGCAGGAGGTGGGCCTGCCGCGCGAGGTGAGGAACCCGTACCGCTCCATCGTGTTACGCGCCGTCGAGCTCGTGCACGCCTTCGCCGAGGCCCTCGCGCTCGTGGATGCGTACACGGTCCCCGAGCGCAGCTACGTCGAGGGCGCCCTCCGCGCGGGCGTCGGAGCCGGCGCGAGCGAGGCGCCGCGGGGTCTCCTCTGGCATCGCTACGAGGTGCGTGCGGACGGCAGCGTCGAGAGCGCGCGGATCGTCCCGCCGACCTCGCAGAACCAGGCGCGGATCGAGGCGGATTTGCGGGCGCTCGGGCCCTCGCTCCTCGCGATGGAGCACGGGGCAGCCACGCGGCGCGCCGAGCAGCTGATCCGCAGCTACGATCCCTGTATCTCGTGCGCGACGCACTTCCTCGATCTGCGCATCGAGCCGAGCGAGGCTGCATGATCCGCGTCGTGGCGCTCGGGAGCGAGCTCGCCGGAGACGACGCCGCCGCGCTCGAGGCGGTGCGCGCGCTCGGCCCGCTCGATGGCGCCGAGGTGGTCCTCGCCGGTCGGCCGGGGCCCTCGCTCCTCGAGCACCTCGAGGGGGCCTTCGTGGTGCTCGTGGATGTCGTGCGGCGCGGCCTCGCGCCGGGAGAGATCACCACGATCGACCTGGCGGAGGTCGGCGTACGCGGGCTCTCGTCCGGCTCGCTGACGTCGCACGACCTCGGCCCCGTCGAGGCCCTGCGGCTCGGCGCGGCCCTGGGCCGGCCCGCACCGCGCGGGCTCTTCGTCGGCGTGGGCGGGCGCTCGTTCACGCGAGGTGCGCCGCCGAGCGAGGTGATCGCGGCAGCGCAGCCGCACCTCCGTGCGGCGATCCTCGATGCGATCGCGGTGGGCCGCGCGAGGGACGAGGCTTCGCATGCATGAGCACGGGCTCGTGATGAGGCTGCTCGAACGCGCACGGCGCGAGGCGGCCGCGCGCGGTGGCACGCTGCGGGGCCTGCGCGTGCGCCTCGGCGCGCTCTCCTCGTCGGACGCTGCGCACTTCCGCGAAGAGGTCGAGCACGTCTGCGTCGAGCATGGCCTCGGTGCTCTCCGCCTCGAGATCGAGGAAGATCGCGACCGGCCGAGCGGGATCGAGCTCGTCTCGATCGAGGTCGGCTGACCTCGTGCACGTGCGTCGCGAAGGGGAGCTCCGCGGCGCCGTGCAGGGCGTGGGGCTCCGGCCATTTCTGGCGCGGCTCGCGCGCGAGCTCCGACTCGCCGGCGAGGTGCGGAACGAGGGCGACTGCGTGCGGGTGGCGGTCGAGGGTCGCCGGGCGGCCGTCGAGGAGTTCGTGTCGCGGATGGCGCGTGAAGGACCGGCTGCGGCACGTCTCGATGCGCCCGCGTTCCGCGAGGTGCCGCCCACGGGCGCGATGACCTTCGAGATCGCGGCGTCAGCGCCCGAGGGGCCCCGGGCGCTGACGATCGGTCCCGATCGGCGGATCTGTCCCGCCTGCGCCGCGGAGATCCTCGAGCCGCGTCAGCGCCGCCACCGCCACCCCTTCGCGAGCTGCACCGCGTGCGGGCCGCGCTTCACGATCGCCGAGGAGCTGCCGTTCGACCGCGAGCGAACGACGATGGCTCGCTTCGAGCCGTGCGCGCCCTGTCGCCGCGATCACGACGCGCTCGAGGACCGCCGCGCGCACGCGCAGACGCTCGCCTGCCCTGCCTGCGGGCCGACGCTCGCGCTCCGCGATCGAGACGGCGCCGCGATCGCGACGCGCGAGGAAGCGCTCGGGCGCGCCGTCGAGGCGCTGCGGCGGGGCGCGGTCGTCGCGCTGCTCGGCCTCGGCGGCTACCAGCTCCTCTGCGACGCCCGGGACGAGGGCGCGATCGGTCGGCTTCGCGCGCGCAAGAGGCGACCGCGGCAGCCCTTCGCGGTGCTGGTGCGCGACCTCGCGATGGCGCGCGAGCTCGCGTGGGTCGAGGAGGAAGAGGCGCATCTCCTCGAGGCGCCGAGCGGTCCGATCGTGCTCGTCCGCGCGCGTCCGGGCGCGCTTGCGCCGGGGGTCGCGCCCGGGCTCGTACGCATCGGGCTCCTTCTGCCCACCACGCCGCTCCACGCGCTCGTCGCGACCGACGCGGCGCGCCCGCTCGTATGCACCAGTGGAAACGCCCACGACGACCCGATCGCCCTCGAACCTCGAGAGGCCCACGCCGCGCTCGGCGCCATCGCCGATGTCTTCCTCGAGCACGATCGCGCGGTCGTCCATCGCGCCGACGACAGCGTCGTGCACCACGTCGCGGGCCGCGCGCGCGTGCTGCGCGCCGGACGCGGCCTCGCGCCGGGGACGCTCCGCCTCGGCGGCGACGCGGTCCCGACGCTCGCGGTGGGCGCCCAGTGGCGCAACGCGCCCGTGCTCGCGTCCGCGGGGGACGCCGTGCTCCTGCCGCATGTCGGAGATCTCGAGGGCCCGCGCGCGCGGCTCGCCTTCGAGCGCGCGATTGTGTCGATGGAGGCGCTCTTGCGCATGCGACCGGCGCGCCTCGCGTGCGACGCGCACCCCGACCACGTGCCGACGCTCTGGGCCGAGGCGCGCGCCCGCCGCGAGGGCTTGGCGCTCGTGCGCGTTCACCATCACCACGCGCACGTCGCCTCGGTCCTCGCGGAGCACGGAGTGGACGAGGCGCTCGGCGTTGCCTGGGATGGAACCGGTCTCGCGCCCGCGCGCGGTGAGGCAGGCGCAGGCGGCCGGATCGCGGGAGGTGAGTTGCTCGAGGTCGACCGCGGTGGGGCGCACTGGCTCGCGCACCTCCGCACCTTCGCGCTGCCGGGCGGCGATGCGTCGGCGCGCGACGCGCGGCGTGTCTTGGCGTCGGTGCTCGTGTCCTGTGCGCTTCCTGTGCCCGAGGCGCTGGCGCACTTCGCAGAGATCGCCACCGCGCCTGCGTTCTCGCCTCAGACGAGCAGCGTCGGGCGCCTCCTCGACGCTGCCGCCTGTGCGCTCGGCGTGTGCGAGAGGCAGAGCTACGAGGGCCAGGCGCCGAGTGAGCTCGAGGCGCTCGCCGATCCGCGTGAGCGCGGCCGCTATCCTTTCGGGCTCTCGGAGGACGGCACGATCGACTGGCGGCCGACGCTGCGCGCGCTCCTCGCGGACCGCGCCGATCCGCCTCGCGCGAGCGCGCGCCTGCACGAGAGCCTCGTCGCGATGATCGTCGCCCAGGTCGAGCACTTCGGTGTCCGGAGCGCGCGCCCGGGCGCGCGGCGACGCGTGGCGCTGAGCGGCGGCTGCTTCGCGAATCGCCGCCTGCTCGAAGGAGCGGTCGCGGCGCTCTCGGAGCGTGGACACGAGGTGCTCGCGAACGAGCGCGTTCCGTGCGGCGATGGCGGCATCGCGCTCGGACAGGCCTGGGTCGCGAGCCACGGACGTGGGTGATGAGATTTCGGAAGGAGCGCCGACCTCCGGACGGCGGACAAAAGGGTCGCGGGGCCCGAGGATGGCCTCGAGCCCCGCGACGTTCGGACGCGCCTGCGTTCAGATGGAGCCCTGCTCGGTGCCGCGGCTCTCCTCGGCGGGGAAGCAGGCTGCGCGAAGCGCCTCGTCGCAGGCGATCTGGTCGAGGCCCTCTTCCGCACAGCGGTTCGAGACGGCGTTGATGCAGTCGGAGGTCGGGTCCTCGGTGGGGAAGCAGCTCGCCCGGAGCGCCTCGTCGCAGGCGACCTGGTCGAGGCCCTCTTCCGCACATCGGCGCGAGACGGCGTCGATGCACTCGGAGGTCGGGTCGCCGGGGTCCACGGGGCTCTCTCCGGAGACCGAGCAGCCGCAGCTCAGCCGCGAGGTCTGGAGGCTCCACTCCGGGGTCTGCTCCACGAACTCGAAGAGCTCACCGAGCGCTTGGCGCGCGTAGCCCTGCGCTCCCTCGATGGGCAGGTTCGGGCCGGTGCTGCAGTTCGTGCAGGAGCCAGAGTTGATGTCGTCTTCGTGGGTCAGGAAGAAGCCGGGCGCGATGAGCTCGCAGTGGTCCTGGCCGTGGCCTGCACCGTCGAGCGCGGGAAGGAAGGGGCCCTCGGCGCTCTCGGCGAGGTAGAGGCGGACCGAGCCGTCGCCGCAGTCGACCACGCCGACCCAGAGGCGCTGCTCGGGCGAGAAGCGGAGGTACTGCGGGCCCTCGCAGCTCTGTTCGTCGCGCGGGAAGTCGAACTCCGCCCGCGCGAGGTCGGAGGCGCACGAACCGCCGGTGCCTGGGTCCGGAGCGATGGGCTCGCACTGCGGATAGCAGCCGAACTCGTCGCAGAACTGGCTCGCCACGGTTCCGTCGGGGCAGCTCGGCGGCAGCTCCTCGCACGCGCCGTCCGCCACGACCTCGACGCCCGCGCGATCGGCCTCGCACGCGTTGCCGTAGGTCGTCTGGTCCGCGCCGCACACGGGCGCGTACTCGGCGGAGCACTCCTCTTCGCGGTCCGTGACCAGCCCAGAGAGGTCGCAGCCGCGCGCTCCGAGCAGGATCGGCGAGCTGGCGACCGCGGCGGTGGTACAGAGATGGAGGAGCGGGCGAGAGATCTTGTGGCGCTTCATGAGGGGTTCTCCTGTGGAATCGACGGTGGCCGTCGGTCTCATCGTTGGAGAGCCGCACGCTCCGAAAGGTGGCTCACGGATTCGTACCGAGGACGTAGCGTCGTCCTTCTTCGCAGCCCGTGAACGAAGTCGCCGAGCCAAGGCCGGTCTGGAACGCGAGGTCGCTCAGGAGCCCCTCCGTGTCGCAGGGCGCGCTGCCTGGGTACTCGTACGCGCATGCGAAGTCGTAGGCTGGGCCCGTCCGGTCGAGGATGGAGACACCCTCCGGCACCGACGCCCTGCTCGGTCCCTCGCCATCGAGAAACACCAAGGTGAGCCTCGTGCGCTCGTCGCGGACCGTCACGTTCCAGTGTGTCGCGGTCGCGGACACCAGACTCAGATACACGACGGAGCCCGGCCGATCGACGACCACGTCCACCGTGCCGGTGGTGGACCGCAGCTGGCCGACCACGTGGAGCTCATGCGGCGAAGCCCCACACGTGGCGAAGTCGTTGCGGGACACTGCCCCGCTGCACTCGAAGGCGACATTCAGATCGCACGAAAGGCTGCATCCGGGAAGCGGCGTGGTGCATCCGGGATCGCACAGCCAGCGGCCCCGCGCGCACGAACAACGGGCGGCTGCGCAGGCGGAGCCCCCGCACGCGTCCATCGTGGGGCAGGGCAGGCTGCAGCCGATGGGAAGATCCCCCGAACAGGACTCTTCGACGCATGCGCTCGCGCAGCAGCCCGCTTCTTCCTGCGTGCAGCCGGAGAGGCATTGGGTCGAGACCGCGCACCGCGCCCCCGGTCCGCAGGAATCGGGGGTGCTGGGATCGCACTCGGCATAGCCGCACACGCACTCCGTCACGCAGCCGTTCCGAAGCCTGGGCAACACCGTGCCCCCGCATTGAGGGCACGCGTCCAAGGGGTTCGTCGTCCCGCACGGCACGCACGTGTTTCCCTCGCAGTAGGAGGGTGGAGCGCAGTCGGAATCGCCCCGGCACTCGCAGGCGAATCGTGGCCGGATGTCGAAGACGCCGCCGAGACAGTACCCGTCGAGCGCTTCGCACTCGGAGGTCATGACGCTGCAGATCAGCCCCTCTCCCAGGTTGCACGGCAGGCCCCGCATCGAGCGCGTGACTCCCTCCTCGCAACTGCGCACCTCGAGCGTGTCTGGCGCTGGATCGACTTCCGAGTCGGCCGGGGCGGCGTCGGTGCCCGAGTCGTAGCGTGGAGCGTCGAGACCCGCGTCGATCGGGAAGAACACGTCGCGTTTGGGCCCGCAACCCAGGGTGAGCGCGCACGCGAGGGCCAGCACGTACGTGGGATAGGCCGTGCCTCGTGACCGGGAGTCGGTGTCTGGCCAGTGTTCGATCATGCGAGTCAGCCCTTCAGCGCCGCGCGCGCGGCAGGCGGTAGAGAACGGCGCCGATGTGGCGACATGGAGCACGCCGACCTGAGCCATGGTGGTTGGGTGCGGATCGACTGCGGCGGCCTGAAGTCGCATGATTTCGGCCTCCTGCGCGCGTGACGGAAAGACGAAGGGGCTCTTCCCCGGTACGGTTGGTTTGCCGACACCCGTACGAAAAGGAGCCCCTTCGATGACCAAATCCTACGCCGAGCCGACCCCGGCTGCACCGTCCCCGTTCGCCGCTGCGCGCACCTTTGCCGACGAGACCGAGCGCGCGCTCGCGAGCGAGGAGTTGCTGAGCGCTCCGCACTCCGCGGCGGAGGCCTACGTCAATGCGCGCGGACGCGAGTGGGCGCGGCTCGCGCTCGAGGCGCAGTACGCGCTTCGGGCCGCGCGCGAACGCCGCGTCGAGGTCGTCGGTGCTGACGCGATCGAGCGCGGCGCGGTGCGCGAGAGCGAGCGTCACATCGAGACGCTCGTGGGCACCGTCGCGGCGCCACGCTTGGCGTATCAACAAGCCGGCCACGCGGACCTTCACCCGATGGACGCGATGCTCAACCTGCCGACCGAGGACAGCTTCTCGCACGGCGTGCGGCGCATGGCGGCGATGGAGAGCGCGAGCGGATCGTTCGAGGAGGTCGTCGATCGCATCCGCGACTACACCGGCGCGAAGGTCGCGAAGCGGCAGGTCGAGCTTCTCGCGAACCGCGCAGCACAGGACTTCGACGCGTTCTACGAGCTGCGTCGTCGTGAACGTGAGATGACGACCGACCTCCTCGTGATCAGCACCGACGGCAAGGGTGTCGTCGTTCGCCGCGAGGACCTGCGCGAGGCGACGCGAAAGCGTGCCGAAGAGAGCACGCACAAGGTCGAGACTCGGCTGACGCCGGGCGAGAAGCGCGAGCGCAAGCGCATGGCGCAGGTCGGAACGGTCTACACCGTGCCGCCGTGGGAGCGCACCGCCGCCGACATTCTCCATAGCCTGCGAGACGAGGAGTCCGAGTCGCAGCGACCGCGGCCTCGCGACAAGCGCGTGTTCGCGAGTGTCGCGAAGGCGCAGCGCGCGGTGATCCGCGAAGCGTTCGACGAGGCGCTTCGACGCGACCCGGAGCGACGCCGGCGCTGGGTTGTGCTCGTCGATGGCGACGCCAAGCAGCTCAAGTCCGTGAAGGCCGAGGCGCGTCGCGTCGGCGTGACGGTCACGATCGTCGCCGACATCGTCCACGTCCTCGAGTACGTCTGGAAGGCCGCGCGCGCGATCTTCGGCGAGACCTCCCCCGAGGCCGAGAACTGGGTCGGCGATCGATTCCTCGCACTCCTCACCGGTCGCACGGGTGGCGAAGTGGCCGCGACGATCCGCTACTGGGCCAAGCGTCGGAGCAAGAGCATCGACGCGTCGGCGCGCAAGGCGGTCACGAAGGCGTGCGCGTATCTCGCCAACCGAACTCGCGTTCGCCTGATGCACTACGCCGACTACCTCGCCGACGGTCTGCCGATCTCGACTGGCGTCATCGAGGGCGCATGTCGCTACCTCGTGAAGGACCGGATGGACC
>JBKDQC010000045.1:0-39668 GCA_046342295.1 Deltaproteobacteria bacterium
CGCAGGCCGCCACCTCGGCGCCGAGGCGAGATGGCGAGCTGACGACGAGCGTCGTGCCCGGCAGCACGATCTCGTCGCAGACGTCGGCGAAACGCACGCAGCCCGAGTCCTGCGCCGACGCCGCGAAGCCCCAGACTCCAGCCTCGAGCACCGGGGGCGCGAGGGCCAACACCCCCCCGCGCCGCAGCGCCGTGCCATAGACCTCGGGCCCGCCGCAGCCTCCTCGCAGAATGCGCGCATCGACGACGGCCGCCCGTGCGAGCAACGAGGCGTCTTCGAGCTCCACGCGCCACGTGAGCGGCGTCGGCGACGGTGCGCAGCCCCCGCCCACGAGCGCGAGGGCGAGGCACGACCACCGGCGAGGCGTCCGCAAACGCGACATCCCCGCATCGTACGAGAGGTCGCGGCGGGGAGGCAGGATTGTCGCGTGGGCCGCTGCGGATCTTGATTGGCTCTCGCCGAACGGCTACGCCCGTCGGGTGATCCGATACCAGCTCTCCCACCTCGACGCCCTCGAGCACGAAGCCATCCACATCCTGCGCGAGATGGCGGCGGAGCGCGAACGACCCTGTCTCCTCTTCTCGGGCGGCAAGGACTCGATCGTCCTCTTGCGGCTCGCCGAGAAGGCGTTTCGGCCCGCCAAGTTCCCCTTTCCGGTCATGCACGTCGACACCGGACACAACTTCCCCGAGGTCATCGAGTACCGGGATCGCAAGGTGAAGGAGCTCGGTGAGCGGCTGGTCGTCGCGTCGGTCCAGGCCGCGATCGACAAGGGGCGCGTCGTCGAGGAGAAGGGGCCGCGCGCCTCGCGAAACCGCCTCCAGACGACGGCTCTGCTCGACGCGATCGAAGAGCACCAGTTCGACGCGTGCATCGGCGGCGCTCGCCGAGACGAGGAACGCGCCCGCGCCAAAGAACGCATCTTCAGCCACCGCGACGACTTCGGTCAGTGGGATCCGAAGAACCAGCGCCCCGAGCTCTGGAACCTCTACAACGCCCGGCTCCGCAAGGGCGAGCACTTCCGAATCTTTCCGATCTCGAACTGGACCGAGCTCGACGTGTGGCAGTACATCAAGCGCGAAGAGATCGAGCTCCCGAGCATCTACTTCGCCCACGAGCGCGAGGTCTTCGCGCGCGACGGGATGCTCTACTCCCCGGCCCCGTTCATCGAGCACCTGCCCGGAGAGAAGGTCTCCCGGGAGTGGGTGCGCTTCCGCACGGTCGGGGACATGAGCTGCACCGGCGCAGTGAAGAGCCGCGCCACCACGCTCGACGAGGTGATCGAGGAGATCGCGAGCTCGCGCCTCACCGAGCGCGGAGCCACCCGCGCCGACGACCGCGCGACCGAAGCGGCGATGGAAGATCGCAAGCGCGAGGGCTACTTCTGAGGCGCCACGCGAGGCGGAGCACCTCGCGAGCGCGGTGATCAGAAACGGCTCCAGTCCGAGCCGGCTTCGTCCGATGCGCCCCGCGGGTGTCGCTTTCGGAGTATCCTCGCCGTGATGTCTGAAGCCGCGCTCGAAGGAGCGTTCGTCGTCGGTGGCCGGTACGCCTTGAGCGATCGAATCGCCCAGGGCGGGATGGCCGTCGTCTGGCGCGGGTTGGACCTGCGGCTCCACCGCGACGTGGCCATCAAGATCCTCACGAAGCGGGACGACTCCGACCGCGACCGCGTGCTCCGAGAGGCGCGCCTCCTGGCAGCCACGCCGCATCCCAACGTCGTGCAGGTGCTCGACGTCGGCGTCGACGCCGACCGCCCGTTCATCGTCATGGAGCTGCTCGAGGGCGTCGGCCTCGACAGGCTACTCGAGCAGCAGGCCGTCTCGACGCAGGAAGCGCTCGACCTGGTCGCCGCCGCGCTCGACGGGCTCGCCGCGGCGCACGCGCGCGGCATCGTGCACCGTGATCTCAAGCCCTCGAACCTCTTCCTCGCCCGCGACCCCGGATCTCTGGAGTCCGCCGAGGAGAGCTTGCTCTCGGGCCGAAGGCTGAAGATTCTCGACTTCGGTGTCTCGCGCGCGACGGACCGCTCGGTACCGATGCGCTCCGCCCTCACGACGCGTGAAGGCGCGATCGTGGGCACCCCCGAGTACATGGCGCCCGAGCAGGCGCGCGGGCTCGCCCAGATCGGCCCTGCCGCGGACCTCTACGCGCTCGGCGTGATCCTCTACGAGTGCCTGACCGGCAAGCTGCCTTTCGAGAGCCCCAACGTCGGTGATCTCATCATCCAGATCGCCACGCAACCGCCGCCTCGGATCGAGGAGCTGCGGCCCGACCTGCCCACGTCGGTGGCGGCGGTGGTGAACCGCGCGATGGCCAAGAGGCCCGAGGACCGGTTCGAGTCGGCGCTCGCCATGCGCAAGGCCATCGAGATCGTCCGAACCGAGGTCGGAGGGGAACTTCCGAGGCAGAACCGGATCGAGCCGACCCGGGGGGCCCGGGCCATGGCGGTCACGCTCGAGGCTCCAGTGCCGACCACGTCTGCCCGGATCTCCGTGGCGGAGCCTCCCCCTCCGGCATCCCGCACCGGTGCCATCGCCGCGGTCGCGCTCCTCGGCGTGGTCGCGCTCCTCGGGCTCGGATACCTGGCGACGCAGGCCGCGGCACCTGGCGTGAGCCCACCCGAGGGCTCGGTGCCCGCAGACACGACTCCCGCAGACACGACACCCGCCGCGGCGACCGACAGCGAGCGAGCCGGCACGTCCCACCCCACCGGGGCGGCCGAGCGCGAAGCCGCACCCGAGCCCGCGACCCCGGAGCCCGCGACCCCGGAGCCCGCGGGGTCGCCCTCGACATCCACGAGGGTCGATCCCGCGACCGGGAGCGTCGGCGTGGCTGACGCAGGGCCCGTCTCCTCGCCGGACATGGCTCGGGCAAGCGGGGGTACCGCTGCGGAGCGCACGACTGGCGAGCGACCCAGACGCACAGAGCATCGGACCACGATGGAGCAGCCTCCAGACGGCAGGCGACGCTTCCGCGACCTCGACTACTGACCGACACGTCAGGGCGCGAGCACCAGCACCGACTCCGGAGTGAGGAGCCACACGCGGCCCTGGCCATCGGTCTCGACGTCGCGCAGCTCCGCGACCGGCAGGCCCGGGACGATGCGGCCCTGGGCGTCGCTCTCGGTGCGACCGAAGTGAGCCCACTGCCCACCCTCGTTCGCGAGCAAACCGTAGCGCCCAGCCGCCCAGAGCGTTCCGCGAGCGTCGATCGCGAGCGCGACGGGGCGATGCTCTCGGACCACCGCCGGAAGCGAGTAGTCGAAACGTCGGTCCTCGTAGCTGCCGAGCCCCTCCGCAGACGCGATCCACATGTTGCCCGCGCCAGCGACCACATCGGTCACGACATCACCGCGCACGCCGCGGCTCTCGTCGAAGGTGATCGCCTGGTGATCTTCGACCCGAACCGCGCCCGACAGCGTCGCGAACCAGGCATCACCGGTGGCGTCGAATGCGACCGCCGAGACCTCGTCCGCGAGCGGGAGACCCTGCCCCTGACCCGCCTGCCGGTGGTGGTAGAGGACCGCCTCGCTCGACGGATCGAGCACCGCCACGCCGCGCATGCGCGCGCCGGCCCCATCCTCGCGCGCGACCCGCAAGCCGATCCAGATGCGACCATCGTTGCCGACGCCCGCGAAGGGCATGGAGAGAAGGCTGGTGGGCACGCTGAGCGCGCGCTCGACGAGCGCGCGAAAGCCAGAGCCCTGCGCGACGTAGACGCGAACGGTGCTCGTGCCGCGCACGAGCGCGACGAGGTAGCAGCCCTGCGGTCCGCTCGCGATGGCCTGCGGAACGATCTCGTCGGGCAAGCCCAGCCGACGCAGGCGTCCATCGATCCACTTGGCGATGTCGCCGTCGCGGCCACGCACCCAGACCCCGCTCTCGAGGTCCGTCACGACCTGGAGGTCCTCCTCGCTCACGAGCGACATCGAGCGGAGCGGAGTCGTCGCCGTGGTCCCGAGGCTGATGATCCCTCGGTTGCCGATCGCCGCGAACGAAGACGGGCCGCTCTGAAAGGCGCGGTAGGCGCCTGGCGGCAACCCATTCGTCAGCTCTCGTGCGACGAGCGCAGGCGCGCGCCCCGCCGTGGCCTCGGAGGCCTCGCCCGTGAAGGACTGCATGCCGCGCAGGACGTCGGAGGCATCGACCGCAGGCGCTGCAGGGGCCGCGGCGGCCGCGACCGTCTCGGCCCGGAACGATCGGGTCTGCGCGAGCTCCGACGAAAAGGCGCGAAAGCGCGTGCCCTGGCCCGTCGGCGCGACGGCGAAGATCCGCTCCTCCGTCACGAGCACCGTGGTCGAGCCGTCGATCGCCACGAGCCCCGCAACGCGCTCTTCCACCCCCGGCAGCGCGTACGCATGCCAGCTCGAGCCGTCGAAGAATCCGAGCACGCTTCGCGACGGTCCGGCCAGGAGCGCGTGGATCTGCACGGGCAGGACCGGAACGATGCTGCGCACGTAGCCCTCGGGGATGCCGCCCGAGATCGGATGCTCGCGAACGACGTCGCCCTCCACGTAGAAGAGGCCCTGCGCCGAGCCTGCCCAGAGCGCTCCCTCCGGCGTCGGTGCGAGCGTGGTGCACGGAAAGCGCTCGCCGAAGATCTCCCAGCCGCCCGCGCCGCGGCGCGCGAGACCCGAGAGCGTGCACGCCCACGCGGTGCCGTCCTCCATGACCGCGAGGTCGGTGATGCGCGCGACGGGCGGCGCGCCGTCGACGGGCGCGGCCGCGCCGGACGCCACGCGCACGAGCGCCGCTCCGACTCCCACGAGCGCACTGCCGTCGCGGTCGATCGCGACCGCCGTCACGTCCTCGCTCGGCAACCCCTCGGCGCGGCCGATGCGCGTAGGCGCGCCGCCCTCGAAGATCAGAAGACCGTCGTCGGTGGCGACGTAGGTCGTGCTGCCGCTGCGCGCGACGTCCCTGACCTCTTCGATGTCCGTCATCTCGACGATCCGGCGCGTGCCTCGCGCGGTCGTGAGCGATGGATAGACCGAGCGAGGCGTGACCGCTGGGCCGCATGCCAGGAGCGTCGGTGCACCGAACGCAGTCGCGAGCGAGAGCGCGACACCGACCTTCACGGGCGCGATGCGCGGACGAAGTGCCTGATCCATCCGCGCGTGAATAACACGACGCGCCGCGAGGCGGGGGGTGCTGGAAACGGACGGGTCGATTCCGCTCGGGGCCCTCATGGCGGGCACCACCCCGTCGCGGAGAGATCGACGCCTTCGGCGCAGGTGCGCTCGGGGGCTCGCCCGTAGTGGGCCTCGAAGAACGCCTCGATCGACGGACGGTCCAGACACGTCGCGGTGTAGAGGCGCTCCCACGCGAGCACGGCGATCGGCCACTCGAGGTCGGGCGCCGGCGCGAGCACGTAGCGGAGCGGAGCATCGCCACGGCAGAGCGCATCGGCCGGGCGAGAGGCGACGATCGACTCGAGCTCGGCGCGGATGGCATCACACGCGCTCCCGGGCTCGCATCGGTAGGCGAGGACCACGGCGCCGTGCTCCATCGCGTGTACGAGAAAGCCCCACGGGACGGGCGTGTCGTAGCTGCCGAAGGCCGGCCACTGCCCGTAGTGCGGACCTCCGGAGGGCGGCAGATCGTAGGCGATCCGCGAGCACACCGCGACGTGGTTGGCGGGCGCGGAAGGCTGCCGAGCCGTGTAGACCGTGCACTCGGTGAACGGCGCGATCGGGGGAGCCTCCGGGTGCGTGATCACCTCCTCGGTGCGCCCGGGGCTGGTGCACGAGAGCGCGCACGTCAGGAGCGCGGCGAGCGGTGCTCCGCTCGAGGATACTCGTCTCATCGCATCGTCCTTCCTGAGGGCCCGTGCAGGTCGATCGGCCCTGGCTAGAGCATGTTCACGGGGTCGACGTCGACGCTCGCGCGCGCCGGCGCGATCCCCCGGTCGATCGCCTCGAGCACCGCCATCGCCGCGAGCCGCAGCGGCTTGCGGTCACGCCCCTTGAGCAGCACACGCTGTCGGTGGCGCGCACGCACCCGCGCGATCAACGCGGGTGCAGGGCCCAAGACCTCGACCTCGCCCTCGACGCACGCGCGGCTCTGGCGCGCCGCGCTCGCGAGACGGGACGCGACCTCGACGGCGAGCGCCTCGTCTGGAGCATCGACACGGACCGCGATCAGTCGCCCGAAGGGCGCGTAGCCGAGCTCCTTGCGCTTGCCGAGCTCGTCTCTCGCGAACGCCAGGTAGTCGTGGTGGACCGCGCAGGCGATCGCGGGCTGCGCGGGCTGAAAGGTCTGGAAGATGACGCGCCCTTCGCGCGCCCCGCGCCCCGCGCGACCGGCCACCTGCGTGAGGAGCTGGAACGTGCGCTCCGCGGACCGGAAATCGGGGAAGGCGAGCGACTGGTCCGCGAGCAGGACCCCGACGAGCGTCACGCCGGGAAGGTCGTGCCCCTTCGTGACCATCTGCGTTCCGACGAGCACGTCGACCTCTCGGCGTCGCACGCGCTCGAGCACCTCCTCGACGCCCGCTCCGGAGGCGACATCGCGGTCGAGCCGGGCGATGCGCGCAGTCGGCAGGACGCGTGCGAGGCTCTCTTCGAGCTTCTCGGTGCCGAGCCCGAGCGGCTCGAGCCCGGGACTGCCGCATGCGACGCAGCTCGAGCCGGCGGGCATCGCGAAGTCGCAGTAGTGGCAACGAAGGACTCCCGCGCGTCGATGCTCCGTCAGGGAGACGCTGCACGCGGGGCAGCTCGCGATCGTGCCGCACCGAGAGCAGCGCGACGTGGGCGCATAGCCGCGGCGGTTGAGAAAGAGCACGGCTTGGTCACCCGCCGCGACGGTCTCGAGAAGCGCGCGGTGCAGAGGCAGACTGAGCAGCGGATCGCCGCTCGGTCCGGGCCCGGTGCGTACGAGATCGACGACCTCGACCCGCGGCAAGGCCCGCTCCGTCGCGCGGCGCGAGAGCGGCAGAAGCACGTAGGCTCCGCGGCGCGCTTGCTGGAAGCTCTCGAGCGATGGTGTCGCCGAGCCGAGGATCGCCACGGCGCCGGCGCTGCGAGCGCGCAGGAGCGCCATGTCGCGCGCGTGGTAGCGGAAGCCTTCCTCCTGCTTGTAGGAGCCGTCGTGCTCCTCGTCGACGACGACGATTCCCAGGTCGCGAACGGGCGCGAACAGCGCCGAGCGAGCGCCGATCGCGAGCGTCACGTCTCCTCGCCGCAGCCTCGTCCAGGCCTCGGAGCGCTCGCGGTCGCCGAGCGCGCTGTGCAGAACGGCGATGCCGTCTCCGAAGCGCGCGCGAAACCGCGTCACGAGCTGCGGGGTGAGCGCGATCTCGGGCACGAGGACGATCGCGCCGCGACGCGCGCGACGCACGGCCGCGATCACCTGGAGATACACCTCGGTCTTGCCCGAGCCCGTCACCCCGTGGAGAAGAAAACTCTTGGACGCGCCCTCCTCGAGGGCAGCCACGACCGCGTCGATCGCCGCGCGCTGCTCCTCGTTCGGGGTGCGGGCGACATCGGCCTCCACCGGGCTCGCGAAGAACGGATCGGCGTCGACCTCCCGCGCCTCGAGCGCGAGCAGCCCTCTCTTGGCCAGGGCGCGCGCGGTCGCGCGACCATCCTCGGTGAGGGCCTCGAGCTCCGCGAGGCTCACCTCGCCCCTGGCTTCGACGATCGCGATCACCGCGCGCTGGCGTGGTCCGGTGCGTGCCGGCAGCGCCACCAAGGTACGTCGCGCGAACGTCTGGGTCCGCGCGGCGACGCGCGGTCCTGCGAGGTCGTCGACGCTCGCGAGCGCGCCGGCGCGTCGCAAAGCACGCACCGCCTCGGCGCGAAGCGGCGGCAACGCGGACCGCATGACCTCGCCGATCGGGTGGAGGTAGTAATCGGAGGCCGCTCGCAGAAAGGCGCCGATCTCCTCGTCGATCACTGGCTCGCTCTCGAGCAGGCCGAGGACGTCCCGCGTCTCGAACGTGGGCGGACGCTCGTGGGCATCGAGCACGATCCCCGCCAGTTTTCTTCCGTGGAAGGGCACGGCGACACGGTGGCCCACGCGCACGGCGCCAGGTGCCGCGAGCTCTCCGATGACGCGGTACGTGAACGTACGGCGCAGCGGCACGGGCAAGGCGACGTCGACGAAGCGCACGGTGGGCGTGCTACCAGCCGGGTCCGCCGGCCTCAACCCGCTGTTGACAGGGGTGCCCGGAACCCGCTTCCATAGAGATCCACGGTTGGAAGGAGACCTTTTTTCTTGGGCGAAGCCACAAACGGCTCGGCGGCAGCCATCACTCCGATCCCGGACGCGGCCGCCCACGAGGGCGCCCAAGGGGGTCCCGATCCGCTGATCGGTCGGGTGATCAACGACCGCTACAAGGTCATCGCGCTGATCGCGCGCGGGGGTATGGGGAAGGTGTACTCCGGCGAGCAAGCCCCCCTCGGTCGCAAGGTCGCGCTGAAGGTGCTGCACCCCAACTACCAGGGCGGACACGACCCGGACTTCCACCGCCGCTTCTTCCTCGAGGCCGCGACGTGCGCGAAGCTGACGCACCCGAACACCGTCACGATCTACGACTACGGCCGCACCGACGACGACATCTACTACATCGCGATGGAGCTTCTGGAGGGGCGCACGCTGCACCGCGCGCTGCGGGAGGACGGTCCGATCGCACCGGCCCGAGCGCTCCACATCGCGCGCCAGGTATGCCGTTCGCTCCGCGAGGCCCATGCGATCCGGGTCGTCCACCGCGATCTCAAGCCGGCCAACGTCTTTCTCTGTCGCCGAGACGACGACAGCGACTTCGTGAAGGTCCTCGACTTCGGCCTCGTGAAGAACACCGAGGAGACCGCCGAGGATCTGACCCAGACCGGACTCTTCATGGGCTCCCCGAAGTACATGGCGCCCGAGCAGATCCAAGGGGAGCGGGCCGACGGCCGCGTCGACATCTACGCGCTGGGCGTGATCTTGTACGAGATGCTCACCGGGAAGGTGCCCTTCGACCGCCCCAACTCGGTGAACATCCTGATGGCGCACGTTCACGACGCGCCGCCGCCGTTCGACCACATCAACCCCGAACACCAGATCCCACGGGCGCTCGAGGCGGTGGTCCTGCGGTGCCTGGCCAAGCAGCCGACCGACCGCTTCGCCACCATGGACCAGGTGCTCGCTGCGCTGAAGGAGCTCGACGAGGGCAGCATGGTGTCCTCGTCGCTCACCCTGTCCGGCGCGGGCCCTGCGCCAGACCGTAGCGGTCCGATGGTTCGGTCCCTTGGCTCGAGCGACGTCAGCCTCCCCTCGGTCACGCCGAGCGGGGTGTTGCCGCTCGCGGGGGTCTCCCAAGGCCTTCCAGCCGTGACCGTGACGACGAACAGCGTGCCGCCTCCCAACGCCGCGAGGCCGGTCTGGGTGTACGCAGTGGCCGCGCTCGCGGCGGTCGGCCTCGTGGTGGGCGGCGTGGTGGCGTCCGGAGGCCTGTCACCCGCGACGACGTCGGTCCAGGAGCCCGCGACGGTCACCGACGTGGCCGCGGGCACAGGTACGGCGGGCGCGGGCATGGCGACGACAGGCACGGGCACGACAGGCACGGGCACGACGGGCACGGGCACGACGGGCACGGGCGCTGCGGACAGCAGCGGCACGACCGGGTCCGGCGAGACCCCGATGGCACGGGTTCGAGTTCTCATCACGTCGACGCCGGCGGGCGCGCTCGTCCGGCTGGGCGACCGGCGGCTCGGGACCACCCCGCTCGACCTCGAGCTCAGCGGGGACGAAGCTCGCCGAGGCACGGAGCTCACGTTCACCGTGTCGGCGGCAAGCCACCAGACCGCAACGCTTCGTCGCACGATCGAGGGCGCGGAGCTGTCGATCGACACCCGCCTCACCCGCCGTTCTGCGGGCGGAATGGGCGGAGGCGAGCAGACCCACGTCCAGGGCTACCGCGATGACCCCTACGCCGAGCCTTAGCCCGGCCGAGCCTTGGGACCCAGGCACGGCCTCGCGGCTTCGTCGCGCGGACCGGTCCCGGAGACCGCTGCGCGCCACGTTGTGGCTGCTCGTCGCGCTGCTCGTGGTGCTCGCTCCTCCCGGCGTCGACGTCGCCCGCGCCGACGTTCGCACGGAAGCCCGCAACCATTTCCGGCGAGGCATGCGCCTCATCGGCGAGGGCCAGATCGAGGAAGGCATCGCGGAGCTCGAGGAGGCGCACCGGATCCTCCCGCACCCGAACGTCCTCTTCAACATCGCCCGCGCGCAGCTCGAGGCCGGGCGCTACGAGCAAGCGCTCGATCACTTCGAGCGCTACCTCGAGTCTGACCCCCAGGATCGCGAGGCGGTGGAGCAGCAGATCGCGGAGATTCGCGCGCGGCTCCAATCGCAGCAGCGGGCCCCGGTCGCAGCGGCGGAGCCGGCGAGCGGCACGTCGTCGGGCCCCAGCGCGGCCAGCGCACCGATCGCGTCGGACGACCAGATCCAGGCGCTCGAGGACTCGGCCTCGCAGATCGACGTGCTCGGTCAGGCGGCCTCGAGTGAAGAGCTCCGGGCACGCGCCGTGAGCCTGCGGGCACTCGCGACATCGCTCCGCGAACGCCGAGAGACCGAGGCCAGGACGGGCACGCAGGCGGGAGCCACCGGCACGGCGGGCGAGCCCGACGAGGAACGCGAAGTCACCCCCTCGAGCGACGGCGAGCGCAGTGAGAACTCGGAGACCTACGAGGAGTCGGTGGTCTCCTCCGCCCGCGCCGCGCAGTCGCCTCTCGACGCGCCGAACTCGACCACGATCATCACCGCACAGGACCTGCGCCTCTCCGGCGTGACGGATCCCGGCGTGTCGCTACGGCGCGTCGCGGGCGTCTCGCTGATGCAGACCGACCCGGGCAATCCGCAGCTGAGCATCCGAGGTCTGAACCAGCGCCTGTCGAACCGCATCGTGGTGCTCATCGACGGGCGCTCGGTCTACCTCGACTTCCTGGGCACGACGCTCTGGAGCTTCCTGCCGATGAACACCGAGGACATCGAGCGCATCGAGGTGATCCGCGGTCCTGCGTCCGCGCTCTACGGCGCCGACGCCTTCAGCGGCATCGTGAACATCCTCACGCGCAACCCTGGCGACGGTGGCAGCTACGTCAGCGCAGGCGTCGGGAACCAGGGGCAGTACCGTCTCGTGACCGGCACGTCCGCGCGCGTGGATCGCTTTCGTTTCCGCTTGAGCGGCGGCTACCAGCGGGCCGATCAGTATGCGATCGAGGTCGGCACGGGGCGCCTCGACGCGAGGCCCAGCGCGAGCGACCCGAACCTCGGCTACGACCGCCTTCAGTTCAACGGTGACGCCATCGTGCGCGTCGACCGCGGCCTGTCCCTCCGGTTCGGCGGCGGCCTGGTGACCGGCTCGATCGCATTCCAGGGGTTGTCGCGCTTGCGCCAGCTGCATGGACAAGAGGGCTTGTTCTCGCAGGCGTTCGTGTCTGCCGAGACTGACGTCGGGCTCTCAGCGCGTGTGTTCTGGAACCGGTTCGGCTTCCTGGTGACCAACCAGGCCTCGACCCCCGGTGGCCTGGCCCTGTCGCAGCTCCATCGCGTGAGGCGCCAGGACGTCATCGACGCCGAGGTGGTCTACCGGAACTCGTTCGAGATCGCGGGCATCGAGAACCAGGTGATCGCCGGCGTCGGCTACCGCTTCAAGGAGATCGACTGGGACTGGATCAACGCGCTCGTGCAGACCCAGCACCACGGCTCGATCTTCGTCCAAGATACGTTGCGATTCTCCGACGTGATCCAGATCGTGCTCTCGGCGCGTGGGGACCTCCACCCGCTCGTCGGTCCTCAGGTCTCGCCGCGCGGCTCGATCGTCGTGCACCCGACCGCGGGGCAGACCCTCCGCCTCACCGGTGGCGCGGCCTTCCGCTCTCCCACGTTCGTCGAGTCGTACGTGGCCGCGCCGAACCCGACCCCGCTCCGAGGCGCCACCGCCTTCGGCGTCGGCACGACCTCGCTCAACCCCGAGCGCATGATCTCGGTCGAGCTCGGCTACATGAACGCCATGACGGAGTACCTCTCGCTCGAGGTGAACGGGTACTTCAACTTCGTCTACGACTTCATCACCCTGTCGCGGAACAACCCGTTCCGACTGGCCGATTTCGTCAACGGCACGACCCGCGCCGGGTTCGACGCGGACAACCAGGTCTTCCCCGTCGGCGAGCTGCTCTTCGCGAACGAACCGGGCATCTTCCGACAGATCGGCGGCGAGATCGGTGCACGCGCGTACCCGGTCGACGGCCTCGACATCTACGCGAACTACGCGATCCACGAGACCGCGCCGCTCGCGGGCGGCGCCGCGAGCAGCCCATTCGCACGAGACGCGCGCACGAGCGCGCACATGGTCAACGCGGGCGTCCAGTACCGCGCGCCGTTCGGCCTCCACGTCGCGGTCGACTTCTCCTGGCAGAGCGCCCAGACCTGGGTCGAGCAGGAGCTCGACCCCGACCGACTCGACAACCTCACGAGCACGAGCACCCGGATCCTTCCCGACTACGCCACGCTGAACGCGAGGGTCGGCTGGTCCCTGCTCGACGACCACCTCGACCTGGCCATCGTGGGGTCGAACCTCGTCGCCGACCAGCACCGTGAGCATCCCTACGGGCAGCCCATCGACCGCCGGCTCTTCGGCTCCGCCACGGTGAGGTTCTGAGCATGGCTTCGCGCGGACCGCTGCTCGCTCGTGTCGTGGTCTCGGCGCTGCTCGGCGTCGTGGTCGGCGCGTGTGATCCGCCCAACCTCGACACCGTGCGCTCCGCGGGTGGCCCGTCGCCCGACCCTGCGGGCGTTCTCCGAGGCTCGGTGCTCTACAACGGGCCGCGCCCCGAGTGTCTGCGTCGCGACGACGGCAGCGCCTACCTGGTCCCCGGCCGCGTGGTGCTGCTGATGTTCCGCTTCGACAACCCACCGCCGCCTTCGGGGAGCGCGACCACGGCGGAAAATTTCTTGGTCGTTCCGGGCGATCAGCTGTTCTCGCTCGAGGACTGCATGCCCATCGCACCGACGCCCGAGGAGCTCGCGCCGATCACGCGATCGGTCGGGTTCACGTGGCCACTCGTGCGGCTCGGGCAGGCCTACCAGATCCGCGGCTTCTACGACACCGACGGCGACTTCAACCCCTTCTTCTCGGTCCGCAACCTCGCGACGGCCGGCGATGTCGGTGGAGGCGCGTTCGTGAGCCCCGCGGCTGCGGTCCCGCAGTACCTCCGCCTGGAGCTCCCGCCCGCGGGCGAGGCGCCGGAGGGCTTCGTGCTCGAGGGTGTCGCCGTCACGCTCGGGGCGGTCATCCGGACCGAACGCCCCATCTTCCAGGTCAACGCCGACGCGAGCGCCCTGAGCTCGGAGGCGACGGTCCCGCTCGTCGCCGATGCCGTGCAGCGCGAGGAGGCGCTGTTCCAGCTCAGCCGCATGCGGATCTCGTTGGTGCGTTCGCCGGGCGCGATGGATCTCTACGGCGCCAACACCTTCGGAGCCGCGATGACCGCGGCCGGCATGGGCTTCGACTTCCGCGGGAGCGCCCACGGTCTGCCGGTCCAGCCAGTCGACGCCGACCTGGACGGCATGCAGGACCCCCACCCGATCCTCGGAACGACCGGCGTCCCCTGGTATCACCCGGTCATCCTGCTGAGACGCGCGCGCAACCCCGTCGAGGTCCGCGCAGGGATCCCCGATGTCCTCCTCATCGCGACGATTCGCCCGACCGTGGCCGTGGGGCTGCAGCAGGGCTTCGTTCCGAAGGAGACGCTCGCAGACGCCGACGTGGTCATTCCGCCCGTCGCCGTGGCGATCACGAACCCGGCGTTTCCCGCGACGTGCCGGGTCCCGTTCCTCGCTCCAGGCAACGTCGCGGAGCTCTACGAGGGAACGCCGCGCGAGTGTCAGGAGCTCCCCACTGGCAACTACGACGTGAACGTCCTCTCGGGCGTGGCGGGGGGACGCGTCGTCGACGTCCTGGCCGAGTGCATCGCGGCGTGCATCGCGGCGGGCAGCACCGAGGAGCTCTGCGCGCCAGGCTGCGCGACGGAGACGGCGCTGCGCACCGACACGGGCTTCGTCTTCGTGGGGGGAGCCTTCTCGTCGCAGGCCTGGTCCGTGCCGAACGAGCTCGGTTGCCCCGATGGCGCCTACCGCGCGGCGGCGGTGAACCAGCTCGACGTCCCTCGCGCCGACGGAACGCTGCCCGGCTGCGAGGAGAGCGCGCTCCTGCTCCGCGGCCAGGGTCGAGAGGGGTCCTTCGCCGTCGTCGACCCCGACGCGGCAAACGCGCCCGACCCAACCGACCCCAGTCACGGTCACGGGATCGCCGCGTGCACGAGCGCGCTCCGGACCGAGGGCCCGATGGCCGGCATGGTCACGCCCGTCATGTACCAAGCTCCGAGCGAGGTGTGCTGCGAGACGGTCCTGCCTCTGTGCGGTCTGCCGCTCTGCCCGCTGCGCGACGCGACCCGCAGCCCGGGCTACCCCGAGGCCGTGCGAGCGCTCGAATCGGCGCGGCAGACGCGCGAGATGCGCGTCCCGGGCGAAGACTACCGCGTGCGTGCCGACGGCTCGATCGAGCCTCTGTGTGTGCCCTTCGTGATGCCCGCCGGCTGCTGTCAGATGGCCCGCGGCGCCTGAAGAGTGGCCCCGTCCGATCAGTCGTAGCGCTCGGTGTGCACGAGGCGCCGGTCGAGCCCGAGCGACTCCTTGAGGGTGCGGCGCACCTCGTCGACCATCTTGGTCAATCCGCACACATAGTGGTGCGCCGGCCCGAGCTCGGCATGCAGCGACGCGAGGTGCGTCTGGACGTAGCCGCTGCGGCCTCTCCAGCCTTCTCCATCGCGCGACAGCGTCGGCAGGTAGCGGAAGCGGCGATGGGCCCGGGCGAGCGCCTCGAGCTCGTCGCGGTAGAGCAGGTCCGCCTCCGTGCGACACCCGAAGAGGAGCACCTGCGCGTGCGCCTCGTCGCGCGCGAGCTCCTCGTGGATCATCGCGCGGAGCGGCGCGAGCCCCGTTCCCGTCGCGACGTAGACCGCGGGCAGGTCGCGGTGCCGGTCCTCGCGCACGAAGAGCCCGTTCGGGCCGAGACACTCGAGACGCGCGCCGGGCGCGAGCGCGAAGAGCGCAGCCGAGCCCGCGCCGCCTTCGACACGCGTGTTGGCGAGCTCGAAGCGATCGCTGCCCAGGTCCGGCGGGGCCACGGGCGGTGACGCGATGGAGTAGTCGCGGTCGAGGCCGCCCGGCAGGTAGAGCTTCATCCACTGACCGGCGAGGTAGTCGATGGCGCTGCCGTCGCTCGTGCGGAAGACGAAGCGCCGCACCGAAGGCGACAGCTCGCTCGTCGCCACGAGCTCCACGGTCCGCCGCACGCTGGGGATCCTGCGAATCACGCCGCGTGGATAAGGTCCGCGCGCGCGCGTCGCAAGGGGTGGCATTCACTCGACGTCACGCAGGACGCATCCGGAGAGGCTGTTGAACGCGAGCGACGCGGTTGCACCGGCCGCGCCCCGCGCCTCCTCGACTCCGCTCGTGAATCGTGGTGACGGCCCCCACGCGGTTCGCGTAGCGTGCCGCCAATCCAGGTGATCGGCGTCTACGACTCGGGCTTCGGTGGTCTCACGGTGCTGCGCGCGCTGCGCGCGCGTCTGCCCGAGCACGACTTCGTCTACCTCGGTGACTCCGGCCGCGCGCCGTACGGCGGCCGCGACGCGGACACCATCCTCGACTTCTCCGAGCAGTGCGCGGAGCGCCTCTTCGAGGAGGGCTGCGCGCTCGTCGTCGTGGCGTGCCACACGGTCTCGTGCGTCGCGCTGCGCCACCTCCAGCAGCGGTATGCGCCGAGCAAGGACAGCCCACGCCGCATCCTCGGCGTGACGATTCCCGCCGCCGAAGCAGCGGTCAGCGCGAGCGCGGGCCACATCGCGGTGCTCGGCACGGCGCGCACCATCGCGTCGCACACGCTCGAGGCCGAGCTCGCCAAGCTCGGCCCTCACCGTGTGACCACGCGCGCGGCGCCGCTCCTCGCGCCGATCGTCGAGGAGGGCTGGGAGGACACGGAGATCGCACGCCTCGCGATCGCGAGATACGTCGAAGGCCTCGAGGGAGCCGACACGCTGCTCCTCGCGTGCACGCACTACCCGCTGCTCGAACGCACGTTCCGCGAGGTGGTTCCTCCGCACGTGCACGTGCTCGACCCCAGCCCCGCCGTGGCGATCGCGCTCGAGGATTGGCTCGTGCGCCACCCCGGCTTCGTCGCGCCTGGAGCGGGCCATCTTCGCGTGCTCTGCACCGGTGAGCCCGCGACCTTCCAGAGGCACGGCGAGCGCATGCTCGGCGCGCCCCTGCCCGCGGTGCAGCACGTGGCGCTCGTCGACGGGCGCCTCGCCCACCGCGAGCGCGTCGAGATTCCGACTGGTCAGCTCGTACGCCCCTCGGGCTTGCCGCCGCCGAGATGATGGCTGCTTGCTCCGCGGGGCGGGCTTCCGCGCGGGTCCGTTCACGCAGGGCGAAGCTCCCTTGCATCGAGGCGCTGTCCGTCCGAACCACGCGAGCGCGCTCTCGGCGCGCTCATTCGTCGCCGAACGACACCCCGAGCGCACGCGCCGTCCCGACGAGCTGACAGGCGGGGTCGACGAGCTTGGGCGCCCGGATGGCGTCGGCGATCGGCGCGGCGACGATGGCGTCACCCCGGAGCGCGACCATCTTCCCCCACTCGCCACGCGCAGCGAGCTCGGCCGCCGCGTGGCCGAAGCGGGTCGCGAGGATGCGGTCGAACGACGAAGGACTGCCGCCGCGCTGCACGTGTCCGAGCACCGTCACGCGGATGTCGGCGTCGAGGCGCTGCGAGAGGCTCTCCGCCACGCGCTGCGCGGCGCCGGCGAGCCGCGGCATCGCGCCCGCCTTCCGCTCGACCACGCTGGCCTCTCCGCCGAGGGGCTTGGCGCCCTCGCTCACCACCACGATCGAGTACTTCTGGCCACGGGCTCGCCTCTCCTCGACGGCCGCGGCGATCGGCTCGATGCGGTAGGGGATCTCGGGCAGGAGGATCGCATCCGCGCCGCTCGCGACGCCCGCGTGGAGCGCGATCCAGCCGGCGTCGCGCCCCATCACCTCGACGAGCATGACGCGGTCGTGGCTCTCGGCCGTGTCGCGCAAGCGGTCGATCGCCTCCGTGGCGATCCCCACGGCCGTGTCGAAGCCGAAGGTCAGGTCGGTCGAGCCGAGATCGTTGTCGATCGTCTTGGGCACGCCGATCATGGGCAGGCCCTTCTCGAGGAAGCGCTGCGCGATCCGCATCGAGCCGTCTCCGCCGATCGAGAGGACCCCCTCGAGGCCGAGCCTGCGCGCGTTCTCGATCACCCGGTCCGAGACGTCCGTCTCGTGCGGAGCGCCGCTCGCGTCCTTGACGACGAAGCGGAAGGGGTCGCTCCGGTTCGAGGTCCCGAGGATCGTGCCGCCGCGCGTGAGGATGTGCGCGACGTCTCGCGACCCGAGCCAGCGGTTGCCGTTGGGGCTGCGGTAGTCGAGATCGATCAGCCCATGGAGCGCGTCCTCGATGCCGAGGAGCTCGAGCCTGTGCTTGTCGATGCCGACCTTCACGGCCGCGCGGATCACCGCGTTCAAGCCCGGACAGTCACCGCCACCCGTGAGGATCCCGATCTTTCGTGCCATCGGCGCGCATCCTACCCCGACGCGAGCGCGCGCACGCGGATCGTCCAGACGTTGCTCGACGCGGAGATCCCCCGTCTCCGCGATGTCCCGTTCAGGACGTCTCCTCCGGCCGGGCCGGCTTGAGCTTGCGGGGCGGCAGGAGATCGGGCGCGCGCTCGAGCTTCTTGGCCATGAAGATCGCCGCGTCGAGCTTGGTGAAGCTGCGCCTGCGGTAGAACGCGAGCGCGTTCTCGTTGTTCTCGGCGACCTCGAGCACGAGGTGTGTGCAGCCGTGCATGCGCGCGAGGTGCTCGAGCTGCTCCATCATGAAGCTGCCGACGCCGCGGCCCTGGTAGTCGGGATGCGTCGCGAGCTCCTCCACGAAGAGAGGCCGCATGTCGCGCGACTCGAAGTAACGCGGGTTGATCCAGTTGTCCGAGCCCGTGACCTCGTACGCGCACTCCGCGTAGCCGACCACCTCGTCGCCGACCTCGAAGACGAGCTGCTCGACGCCTTCGTCGTCGTAGGTCTCCTCGAAGCGCTCCTTGCTGCGCGGGCGCTGGTACTCGACCGTCTCGCGGTTCACGTCGCGGAACGAGAGCTTGATGAACTCCCACACGCGGTTGATGTCGCGGCGGTGCATGCGCCGCACCGTGAGCTCGGCGGTCTTCTTCGACGCGATCTTCCGGTCGAACGCGTCGGGCGAGCGCTTGGGCCGCTGCGACCTCTTCGGGGATGCAGTGCGCGGGGTTCCGTCCCCGACCGACCTGGGCCGGCGTCTCGTGGTCGCCATGATCAGGCGGAGGCTATCGCAGTCGCGCTCGGCGCGGGGCGCCCCGGATCGCGCGACATGACGAGGAGCAGACCGCCGAGGAGGGCGGGGGCCTGGCCCGTCAGGTAGCCGACGAGCGCGAGCAGCATCGCGTCGGTGGTGGTGACGGAGCCGTCACCGGCCGCGACCAGCAGCGCGACCGCGACGCCCTCGCGCACTCCGACGCCCCCGATGGAGATGGGCAAGAGCACCGAGATCACGATCGCGTTGCCCACCGCGAGCAGGGTGAGCGGCGCGAGGCCGAGGCCGACCGCGAAGCCGCTCGCGGCGAAGGTCGCGGAGAGAAACGCATGGGAGAGGATCCCGAGGCCGAGCGCGGCCGCCAGGCCTCGCCACGACAGGCCCCCGGCGAGGGCCTCGGCGATCTTCGTCGCGCGCCCACGCACGGGCCGCGGCGCGAGGCGCGCGAGAGCGGCGGCACGCGCGGGGCTCGCGAGCACGAAGAGCCCGAGGAGCGCCACCGCGGCCATCCCGAGCGCCGCGAGCGCACCGACCAGGCCGAGGCGCTCGAGCAGACCGAACGGCAGGAGCACGAGGCAGACGGTCGCCATGCCCACGAGCCCCACGAGCTTCTCGACGAGGATGACCGCGCCGCTCGTCGTGTAGTCGCCCGTCCGCCGCCCGATGTCCCAGAGGCGGTAGCCGTCGAGACCGGTCGTCGAGGGCGTGAAGGCGCCGAGGAAGCGGCCCGCGAGGAAGGATCGGAAGAGCACTCCGAGGGGCTGTGTGACCCCCCGGGCCCCGAGAAGGACGCGCCAGCGCAAGACCCCGGTCGTCACCGAGGCGAAGTGGAGCGCGACCGACGCGAGCAGCCAGCCCGGCGCGAGGTGCTGAGCCCGGTCGAGCAGCGCGTCGACGCCGTCGCGCAGGAGCATCTGGCGCACGAGCCACCCCATCAGGCCGAGCGTCACCGCGGCCTTCGCGGCCAGGAGCAACCAGCGGCGTCGGTGTGGCACGGACCCGGCGCGCGACGGCTCGGTCATGCCAAGCGCATATCGAGCGCGCGAGGCGCGGTCAAATTCACGGCCCACGCCGCGCTCACGGACGGGTGAAGCCCGGCTCGCTACAAACGCCGCGTTCCGCTGGATCTTCGTGATGCTGGGTGCTCTCGGAGGGAGTGATGCGCTTGGCCCGTGGTGTCTCGTTCCTGGTCTTCGTCTGCGCCGTACCACTGTGTTCCTCCACGCCTCTCCATGCCCAGCAGGCGAGCGGCACGACCGCGGATGCATCGAGCGCTGGGCTGTCCGGCGACGAAGAAGCCCGGATGCGCTTCGAGCTCGGTCGGCGCTACTACGACACCGGTCGCTTCGCCGAGGCGGCGCGCGAGTTCGCGGAGGCGCACCGGTTGAGCGGTCGCGCCGAGCTCCTCTACAACCTCTTTCTCGCCTACCGTGACGCGGGCGACGACGCCAACGCGGCCGCGACGCTGCGCGCGTACTTGCCGTCGCTCGAGCAAGGCGAGCGACGCCTGCAGCTCGAGGCGCGACTTCGCGTGCTCGAGCAGAGGATCGCGTCGGGCACGGGCGGGGCCGACACGATCGGCACGGGCGAGGCTGCGCCCGAGAACCGCCCGAACGAGCGCGATGGCTCGTCCCGAGATCCGGAGGTCACACCGGAGCGGTCGGCCGTCCACGCGGGCGCGACCGGCGCGTCGGACGATGACGGTCGGTCCGGTGGCGGCCTCGGTGCGGTCCCCTGGGTCGTGCTCGGTGTCGGCGGAGCGCTCGTCGTGGCGAGCGTGATCACGGGCGCGCTCGCCCTCGATGCGCGCGCGAGCCTGGGCAACCTGTGCGCGGCGGATCGTTCTTGCCCACCGGGCTACGAGAGCACGCAGTCGAGCGGCCAGACGCTGGCGATCACGACGGACGTGCTCTGGATCACGGGCGGGCTCGCCGTCGGCACGGGCGTGGTGCTCGCGGTCCTCGACGCCACGTCGGGCGGGAGCGCTCGGCGCGCTTCGATCGGCGGAGTGTGCACGGGCGAAGGTTGCTTGGCTTCTGTCTCGGGGAGGTTCTGAGCGATGCGTGCTGTTCGCCGTCGTCCTTCACTTCTGCTCGGAGCGCTGCTCGCCGCACCGCTCGGCGCATGCACGGCCATCACCGGCTTCGACCAGTTCCGTGGTGGTGGTGGCGGGCTCGATGCGGGAAGCTCGGACGTGGGCTCCGACTTCGACACGGGCCCACGACCCGACACCGGCCTACGACCCGACACGGGCATGACCTCGACGTGCACGCCCACCTGCCTCGCCGACGAGGAGTGCTGCGACGGGGCGTGCGCCGATCTCCTCTCGGACCCGAACCACTGCGGTGAGTGCGGGATGGTCTGCCCCGACCGCGACAACTCCACACCCGCGTGCGACGAGCGTGGCTGTGACTTCGACTGCGAGGATGGTTTCGACGACTGCGACGCCGAAGACTCCAACGGCTGCGAGCAGCGCCTCAACACGATCGAGGCTTGTGGCCGCTGCGACAACACCTGCTCCGGCGCGACGCCGGTCTGCAACGGCGCGACCGGAACCTGCGTGAGCGGCTGCAGCGCCAGCGAGATGGAGTGCGACGGCACGTGCGTCGACGTGATGGGCTCGGACGTCACGCACTGCGGCTCGTGCACGACCGTCTGCGACACGCCCCCGGGAGCGGCGCGGGCCTGCGCGGCAGGGCGCTGCACCTACACGTGTGAGGCGGGCCGGCTCGACTGTGACCGCGACCTGGGGTCCTCGGGGTCCAATGGATGCGAGTCCGTGGATGGCACGTACTACGTGGACCTGGACGGCGATGGAGTCGGCGCCGGCCCCGGGCGGAGGGGCTGTATCCCCTCGACCGGAGCGTCGAGCCGGGCGGGGGATTGCAACGACACCGATCGCGCGATCAATCCTCGCGCAGACGAGGTCTGTAGCGGCCTCGATGACGATTGCGACGGCGTCGCCGACGAGACGTTCACGTGCGCGCGCGGCACCGTGTCGTCCTGCGCAGGCACGGGCTCCACGGTGGGCTGCTCGTTCACGGGCACGCAGTCGTGCGACCCGATGTGCAACCCGGGCGAGTGCAGGCCGCCACCCGAGGCGTGTGACGGCGTCGACCAAAACTGCGACGGCTTCGTCGACGAGGGCGCGTTGTTGCTCGGTCCGGCCGTCGGCGGCTTCGCGGACGGCACACCCGGCGCGCGCTTCGTCGCGGCGGCGTGGCGAAGCGCCGAAGACGGCGGCGCGGCCCTCGTGCTGCTCGAGGACCCGGTCACGGGCGCCCGGGAGCTGAGGTTCTTGTTCGTCGATCCGAGCGGCGCGCCTGCCGGCACTTTCTTCTACCGGGTGAGCACCGGAAGCGCGTCGACTGGCCTCGGCGTGAACCAGCCGGCCGATCTCGCTTGGGACGGCTCGCGGTGGGTCGTCTTCTTCATGCACTTCGTCGAAGGTACCGGCGGCGAGATCCGCCGCGTCACGATCACGCCCGGGCTCAGCGGCTCGATGTCGGAGCCGGTGACCGAGGCGAGGGGCATGTCGTCGGTGGCTGTTGCCCGCAGCCCCACGGGCGATGTCGGCGTCGTCTTCGGTCGTTATGACGAGGTCCGCACCGGTGTGTGGCGGGCGGGGGCGTGGGCGCGGACGCCGATCGCGAGCATCACCGGTCGCACGACCCTCGATTACGCGCAGGTCACGGCCATCGGAGGAGGTGGGTTCATGGCGTTGACCTCCGACGTCGGAACGACCTCGCCTGCCCTCTTGCTCCAGCGATTCGATGCGATGCGGGTCGGCGGGATCGAGACGGTGCTGACGGGCACACCCCGGGTCGACGGCAGGCTCGGCTACCACGCGCCGTCGGAACGCGTGATCCTCGCGTGGCGAGATTCTCCTGCGGGCGCACCGTTCGCTGCGCGATGGAACCCAGTCCTGGGCGCTCTCGATGGCAGCATCATCCCCCTCGGCACGGGGAACGCGCCCCGGATCGCTGCCGGCGCGGGCGACATCTTCCTCGCTCCGGGTCCTGGCGTACGGAGGCTCCGTTCCGATGGAGCGCTCTACCCGGAGAGCCTCGCGTCCTCCGTCTACGTCGATGTGATCCTGCCGGTCCCCGGCTCTCCATCGTCAGCGATGGTCTTCGCGTACGACCCAGGCGTCGCGGGCCCCGCGACGCGCCGTCTCGGCTGCCTCTGATCTGAGAGCACGTGGCACTCGGATGGATCGATGCAGGTGCCACGGGCTCGCATCGGCGGGAGGAAGGCTCTCGCCGATTCACTCGGCGAGAGGGAGGGTCTGCGGCCAGACCCTCGGGCAAGAAACGTCAGAGCATGAGTCAATCGAAGTGACTCATGCTCTGACAGGCCCGACCGCGTTCGAGGCTTGAGCGGCCCAGCGCCGCACGACGGGGTCGCGCGCCTCGAGCGTCATCCTTCGGACCGCCCGCCAGACAGGGGTGCGCGGGCGTGGCAGGCTCGCGCGATGGATCCGCAGGACAACCCGCTTCACACCGCGGGGGATACGCCCCACGGCATCGTTCCCTTCGATCGCGTGAAGCCGGAACATGTTGCGCGCGCGCTCGAGCACGCGATGGCCGAGCACCGGAGAGAGCTCGAGGCGATCGCCTCCTCTGTGGAGGAGCCCAGCTTCGACAACACGATCGTGGCCTTCGACGCGTCCGGGAGCCTCCTCGAGCGCGTCTCGCTCTGCTTCGAGAACCTCGCCGCCTCGGAGACCTCCCCCGCGCTCCAGGCGGTGGAGCGCGAGCTCGCGCCGCGTCTGGCGGCGCACCACGCCGCGCTCTACACCGACGCGTCCCTCTTCGCGCGCATCGACGCGGTGTTCGCAGCGCGCGCGCAGCTCACGCTCTCCGCGGAGAGCCGTCGCCTCCTCGAGCGCGTCCACCTCGACTTCGAGCTCGCCGGAGCGCGCCTCTCGGGAGAGAGCCGACGACGCTACGTCGAGATCTCGGAAGAGCTCGCCTCCCTGTGCACGGCGTTCGAGCAGAATGTGCTGGCCGACGAGGCACGCTGGTCGCTCCCGCTCTCGGAAAAGGACTGCGAGGGGCTCCCCGCGTTTCTCCTCGAGGCTCTCGCGAGCGCGGCAGCGCAGCGCGGTCTCGAGGCGGGCAGCCGCGCCGTGGTCCTCTCGCGCTCGGTGGTGATGCCGTTTCTCACGGCGAGCCCGCGCCGCGACCTCCGCGAGATCGCCTGGCGCGCGTGGACGAGCCGCGGCGAGCACGCGGGTGAGCACGACAACCGGCCCATCGCCGCGAAGATCCTCGCGCTCCGCGCCGAGCAAGCGCACCTGCGCGGACACGCGAGCCACGCCGACGCGGCGCTGCTCGATCGGATGGCAGGCTCGCCCGAGGCGGTCTTCTCGCTCTTCGCGAAGGTCTGGGAGCCGGCGAAGGCGGCGGCGGAGCGAGACCGCGCGGTGTTGCTCGAGATCGCGAGGAGAGACGGAATCGCCACGCTCGCGCCCTGGGATTGGCGCTACTACGCCGAGAAGGCGCGGCAAGAGCGCTTCGACGTGAACGACGCGCAGCTCAAGCCGTACTTCGCGCTCGAGGACATGCTCGGCGCGATGATGGACTGCGCGGGAAGGCTCTTCGGAGTCACCTTCGAGGAGCTCCGCGGGCTCGCGCTCTACCACCCGGATGTGCGCGCCTGGGAAGTGAAGCGGGACGGCGCCCTCGTCGGGATCTTCCTCGGCGACAACTTCGCGCGCCCGACCAAGCGCGGCGGCGCCTGGATGCACCACCTCCGCAAGCAGCGCGCAGGGATCCTGCCGATCGTCGTCAACAACAACAACTTCGCCAAGGCGCCGCCCGGGCAGCCGACGCTGCTCTCGATCGACGACGTGCGGACGCTCTTTCACGAATTCGGACACGGCCTGCACGGCCTGCTCTCTGTCGCGCGTTTCAGGACGCTCTCGGGTACCGAGGTCCTGCAGGACTACGTGGAGCTGCCCTCGCAGCTCTTCGAGCACTGGGCCCAGGACCGCGGTGTCCTCGCGAGGCACGCACGCCATGTGGAGACGCGCGAGCCGATCCCCGAGACCGTCCTCGACAAGCTCGAGCGCGCGCGTCGCTTCGATCAGGCGTTCGGTACCCTTCAGTACGCCGCCAGCGCGCTGCTCGACATGGCCCTCCACCGGCGAAGCGATCCGGAGGGCGTGGACATCACGCGCTTCGAGCACGAGGAGCGCGCGCGCCTCGGAGTGCCCGAGGACATCGGCCTCATGCATCGCCTGCCACACTTCCGGCATCTCTTCTCGAGCGCGTCCTACGCGGCCGGCTACTACGTCTACATGTGGGCCGAGGTGCTCGACGCGGACGCATTCGACGCCTTCCGGGAGCGCGGCGACGTCTTCCATCCGGAGATCGCGAAGCGCCTGCTCGAATTCGTCTATTCGGCCGGCAACACGATCGAGCCCCGCCAGGCGTACCGCGCCTTCCGCGGCCGCGATGCGCAGGTCGAGCCCATGCTGAGGAAGCGCGGCCTCCTCGAAGCCGCGCCCTGACGCGCACCACATCGGCGCCCGCGCTCTGCGCAGACGGCGCTGAGAACGGTCGCGCCGAGATGGCTGCCGCTCGCCACGGCATGCGTGGACACCAGCGGGCCCAGGCGTGGATGGTCTTGCTGGCTCCTGTGCCCAGAATGTGGAGCCGTCTCGGCGTCGGTACCCTACCGAGGACGGAACCATCCGCGCAGGCTCCGACGTCCGCCCTCGGATGGGCGTAGGATGCGCGAGTGACCTTCGACTTCGATGCGTTCTTCCGCGCGCGGCCGGTGATCCTCGCGCCGATGGAGGACGTCACCGACGAGATCTTCCGCGCGATCTGCCGCAGGCGCGGGGCCGAGCTCTGTGTGACGGAATTCGTGAACGCCGAAGGCCTCGTCGCGGGGACGAGTGAAGCGACGAGGAAGGTCACGCTCGCGTCGGGCGACTCGCCGACCGCGATCCAGATCTACGGCGCCGACCCCGCGCGGCTCGCGGAGGCCGCGCAGATCGCGGCGCGCGCGGAGCCCGCGTTCCTCGACATCAACTGCGGCTGCTGGGTCCCCAAGATCGCTCGGGCCGGCGCAGGCGCGGGCTGGCTCGGAGAGCCGGACGCGATGATCGAGATGGCCAGGCTCGTGGTGTCGCGCGTGTCACTTCCGGTGACGGTCAAGACGCGCATCGGCACCGGCCGCGAGGGCACCGAGGGCATGCCCATCGTGGAGCTCGCGCGTCGCCTCGAGGACGCCGGCGTCCGCGCGATCGCGATCCACTGCCGCGTCGCCAAGAAAGGCCACGACGGAAAGGCCGACTGGTCCTGGGCGCAGAAGGCGCGCAAGGCCGTGAAGATCCCCGTGATCGTCAACGGGGACGTGCGCTCCGCCGACGACGCGGAGCGCGCGCTGTCCCAGACGCGCTGCGCCGGCGTGATGATCGGCCGGCGCGCGATCGAGCACCCGTGGGTCTTCCGCGAGGCGCGCAGCCAGCTCGACGGCCGAGGCATCCATCCGCGCCCCACCCACCACGAGCGTGTCGAGCTCGCGAAGGAGCACCTGCTCCTTTTGCGCGATGCCCGCGGCGCGCGCGCCGCCGTGCGCGCCATGCGCGGCCTCTACGCGGGCTACCTCGCGGGTGTTCCCGACGCGACGACCGTGCTCCGGCGTCTCCCCACGATGACGGAGCTCCCAGAGGTCCTCGACGTGCTCGATGGGATCCTCGCCTGATCTCGGCGAGCCGTCCTCCACGGATCGAGTCGCTCCCCGAACGTGGACGCCTCCCGCGCGAGGAGCGCTCCGCACGGCGCCAGGGCCCCGCGCCGTGGTATCCCTTGCGCCCGCATGCTCTGGCTCGTCCGCTCGGCAATGCTCGCCTTTTATCCGCGCACCGAAGCGCTCCCGGGCCTCGCCGACACCGCGATCGGCCCGTTCCTGGCGCAATTCCGCAGCGAGACGACGTCGACGATGTGGCTCGGAGTGGTGCTCGCCGCTGTGCTCTTCCACGCGACGCCGCTCTTCACGGTCTTCGTCCCGCTGCCGGCTTTCCTCCTGCCGAGCGGTCTTCTCGACAAGCATGCGCGGCGCATCGGCGGCTCGAACCTCTACCTCGTGAAACAAGCGATGCTCGTACTGAAGCTCCCTGCGGGGCTCTGTTGGGGTCGCGATCCCGAGGTCCGCAAGCGCTTCGCGATGTCGGCCTACGCGCCCGACCCCGACACGTGGAGGGCGACGTGACCGCGACCGCCGCCGGCGCGCACGTCTCGTACCGCGAGCGCGCAGAGCCACCCTTCGAGGGCGAGGCCGACTACGTCGTGGTCGGCTCCGGCGCGGGCGGCGCGGCGGCCGCGAGCCTGCTCAGCCGCGCGGGCGCGAAGGTCGCGCTCGTCGAAGCCGGCGCTTGGCGCGAGCCCGAGCACTATCCGAACAGCGCCTATGGGGCGATGCGCGATTTGATGGACGACTGGGGCGCGCAGGTCGCGGTAGGGCGCGCCCTCTGGCCCGTGGTGCAGGCCCGCACGATGGGCGGGACCACCGTGATCAATTCGGCGATCTGCGTGCGTACGCCGGCCGACGTGTTCGACCGCTGGGAGAAAGAATTCGGGATCGGTCGCGCAGGCGGTCGGGGGCGGCTCGCCGAGCGCGTCTGGAAACACCAGGACGAGCTCGAGCGCGAGCTCTCGGTCGAAGAGGTGCCTGCCGACGCGCTCGGTCGCTCGAACGTGCTCGCGATGAAGGGCGCGAGCGCCATCGGTTACGACAGCCACTACATGATGCGGTACGTCAAGGGCTGCGTCGGGAGCGGGCAGTGCCTCCAGGGCTGCAAGAAGCTCAAGAAGCAATCGACGAACGTGGTGTGGGTGCCCGAGCTGCTCTCGCGGGGCGCGCTCGTCCTCTCGAGCGCGCCCGTCGCGCGCGTGCTCTTCGAGGGTCGCCGCGCGGTCGGCGTCGAGGGCCGCTTCGAGCACCCGCGCACTCATCGCGCGGGCAGCGTCTTTCGCGTGCGCGCGAAGAGAGCCGTGATCGTCGCGGCGTCGGTCACCCACAGCGCGGTGCTCCTCGCGCGGAGCGGCGTGAAGAGCAAGTATCTCGGTCGCTTCTTCCGCGCACACCCGGGCACGGGTGTCTTCGGCTGCTACGACGAGCCCGTCGATCAGAACACGGGCGCGACGCAGGGCTGGGCCTCGACGGCGTTCCGGAACGAGCCGGGCCTGAAGCTCGAGACCCTGCACATCCCGCTCGAGCTCGTCGCGAGTCGCTTCGCCGGGGGCGGCGTCGAGCTCATGGAGCGTCTCGCGAAGTACCGGCACGTCGCGATGTGGTGCCACTCGGTGCGCGCCGAATCGGTCGGCACGGTGCGCGCCGGCTTCTTCGGAAAGCCCATGATCCGCTACGGCCTCGATCCCACCGACATGCTCAAGTTCCGCGAGGGCATGTATCTGCTCGCCAAGACCCACGTCGCCGCGGGCGCCCGCAGCGTCCTGCCCGGGATCTCGGGCCTGCCGTTCGAGCTGAAGGCCGACGAGATCGAACAGATTCGCAGCGGGCCGACCGACCCGCGCGCCTACATCGCGATCCTGAGCCACCTCTTCGGCGGCGCGGTGATGGGCGCGAGCCCCGACAGCTCCGTGACGGACGGAAGCGGTCGCGTGCACGGCTACGAGGGCCTCGTCGTCGCCGACGCCTCGGTCATCCCGAGCGTGCTCGGGGTCAACCCGCAACACACCATCATGGCCCTCTCGCGCTGTTTCGCCGAAGACCTGCTCGCGAGCTGAGTTGCCTGAGGGTCCGTGCGGACCCTCCCCCCAACGTCGAGGTCGCTGGGTCCCTCGACCCTCGACCCCGCACGAAGACGCGGCGTGCTCCAAGAGCCCGCGCAGAGATCACCTCACCGTTGCGCCGCCGGGGCATCCCCGCCAGAGCCGCCCGCCCTCCTCGAAATACCCCAGTATTCCTCGTCGCTCGGTCAGCACTGGCGGGGCGCTGCGACGCCGATCCGATCAGGTTGTTTCTGCACGGGCCCTAAGCGAACGACCTGTCCGCGATCTTCGCGACGTGCTCGGGCGGGAGATAAGGCGGCATGCGCGAGGCTCGCGCGGCGTGGCGGATCTGCTCGGGGCTGCGCGCGCCCACGAGCGCAGCGCCCACGATCGGGCTCGAGAGCACGTAGCGAAGCGCAGCGGTCGCGAGATCGGGCACGTCCGCATCGACGAGAAAGCGGTAGCGCTCGATCTCCTCGAGACGCTTCTTCCAGGACTCGGCCGTCCACCGATGGCTGCGGTGGTCGTCGTCCGCGAACTTCGTGTCGGCGTCGAAGCGGCCCGAGAGCACGCCGTAGAGCAGCGGCGAGCGCGCGAGCACGCCGATGCCTCGCTCCGTGAGGAGCGGCGCCAGCTCGGCGAGCATCTCCCGGCGGGCGAGGTTGTGCACGAGGCAGAGCACCTGTGCGCCCTCCGCGACGAGGAGGCGCGCCTTCTCGGCGGTCCCGACGGACGCGCCCCAGCACTTGATGATCCCGCTCGAGAGCAGGTAGCCCGTGGCCTTCTGGAAGTACTCCGATCCGATGACCTTGGCGGGCGGGTCGTGCAGGAGCAGCACGTCGAGGGTGTCGCGACCGAGGCGCGTGAGCATCAGCTCGACGTCGCGGAGAATGCCAGGCGCGTCGAATTGCGCCTGCACGCGGGCTTCGACGAGGGACTGTCCGACGTGCGCGACGAAGACGGCCTCGCCGAGGTGCTCGCCGCGCGCAAGACCGAGCCGGCGCTCCCCGAGGCCGGGACCGGCACCGGAGCCCTGACCCCACAAGGGTGCGATGTCGAAGGTGGTGACGCCTGCCTCCCAGGCCGCGCGCACGGTCGCCTCGAAGACGGCGGGCTCGACCTTGCCGTAGCTCTGCGCCGCCAAGCCCCACGTGCCGAGAGCGATCTCGGAGACGCGAACGTCGGTCGCGCCAAGCATGCGCGTGGCCACTCGAGGTCGAGCCTCTTGGGTACTCTCGGCTTCGATCATGGCCCGAACTTACGCGCGTGGACCGGGCGACCGCCAGGTCCGCGCGCATGTCCGGCTCGACGCGCGCGCGGCCTGCGGCGAAACTCGCCGGCGATGCGGTATGGCGCGTGGGTCTCGGGTTGCGGTGCGGTGACGGGTGTCGCGCTGTGCGTCGCGGGCGCGGGCGCGGCGTTCCATCTCACGCGACGCGCAGCACCCCCGCCCGAGGCCCGCGGCGGCTCGAGCCTCGGGCCGGACCCGTTCCCCTTCGCGGGCTCGCCGGAGTCGACCGAGCGCGTGCCGATGCGCGTCGTGGTGCGCTCGTACGCGGGTCGCACCGCGTTCGCGATCCCCGAAGGCACCGACTGCGCCGCGACCCTCTACGTCTCGCGGTACGAGGGGGGTGTGCTCGGGTGCTCGGTGGACGTCACCTGCGCGGGCCACGTCGTCAACCCGGTCGGCACGCACGCGGTCTGCGAGCGGCGAGGCGCGACGATCTTCGCCGAAGATCTCGTGGACTCGAGCGGCGACGGCGACCCCCTGCTCACGCTCGACGAGGCGAGCGGCACGATCTCGATGCTCGACCGCGGCATCGCGCCGTTCTCGCTCGAGGGCACGCTCGCGCGCGATACCGCACCGCGCTGATCAGGGCGCGAGACCGCGCTCCCGTCGCCATGCGTCGCGGCGCGCGCGGATCCGCTGGTTGCGGCGGGCCTGCGCGACGGACGGTGCGGGGCTGCGGTCGCGCAGCTCGAGGGTCGCGACGTCGACGTGGCCGCGATCCATCGAGAGCGTGAGCTCGACGATCCCGGAGTGCGGGGCGCGCACCGGCACCTCGAGCACCTGCTCGCCCGCGGTGACGGGGTGCTCGCCGAGGGGCTCGTCGCCGAGCGCGAGCCTCAAGAGCACGGGCTCTGCCCCGGACGGGCGCCCGTTCGCCGCGATCCGCAGCGATCCCACGTAGGGGTAGCTGATCGGCAGAAGAACGCGTGCCTCGGCCGAGGAGGGCCTGCGGTAGCGGCCCTCGACCGGATCGAAGCCGATGCAGAGCTCGGCGTGGCGGCCGGTCAGATCGGCCGTCGTGAGGTCCGGCTGAGCCTCGAGCGTGAGCCACCGATGGAAGAAGAGCTCCGGAGTCGAGGCGTGGTCCCAGACCCTCGGGTGCACCCGGTGTCGCAGCGCGAACGGCAGCGAAGCCGGCCAGGACAGGGGGTTTCCCACGGCGTTCGCCACCGACGTCTGGGCCCTCCCCGTGATGTTCGTCCAGGTCGCGTCGGTTCCTTGCGCGATGTCGCTCCGCAGGCCCAGAGACACGCCGACGCTGCCCGCGGCGCCCCACCCGGCGAAAAGAGCGGCCGCGAGGGCGGCGAGCGTCAGCGAGCCCGTGTTGCGTCGATGCGACGCGAAGCGCTGCGCCTCGGAGAGCGCGCTCGCGATGCCGAACGCGAAGGGCACCGTCATCGCGTCGAACCGACGCGCCGAGAAGCCGACGCCGCCCCACCAATCAGCCACGCAAGCGTTGAGATACGTCGAGACCACGAGCACCGCGAGGAGCGGCAGCGCCAGACCGCGCGGGCCCTCGCGCCGGGCGCGGAGGACCAAGCCCGCGACGGCGAAATACGTGATCGGACACCACACGAACAGACCGTTGGCCGACGAGAAGAGGAGGTTCGCGACGTGGGGCTCGCCGAGCCGCAGGTAGTAATCCCCCTGCGGCACCATGAAGAGCTCGCCGTAGGAAGACCACCACTGGTAGGGCTGGAGGCCGAAGGCGAGCGCGCACGTGACGAGCAGGAGCGCCGCGCGCCCGACGTGCGGGGCGAGCGTTCGGAGTCGGCGCTCTGCGAGCAGCGCGCGCCACGGCCCCGTGTCGATCCAGTACCAGAGCGGCAGGATGCCGAGGACGACGTTCTGCGGGCGCGCGAGCATCGCGAGCCCGAGGCTTGCGCCCATCCACGCGAAGCCGCGCGCGCGCGGGCCCTCTCCGCGCGTCACCTCGCGGGCCCAGGCCCAGACGAGCAGCCCCGAGAGCGCTCCGGAGGCGGCGTGCCCGTAGGAGAGAAGGACCGTGACGTAGTACACGATGGGCCCGCCCACGAGAGCCGCTCCGGCCGCCAAGGCTGCAACGCCGTCGCTCGCCGCGCGGCGCGCCACGAGGAAGCACAACGCGAGCAGGAGCAAGCCCGCCGCGATGCTGCCTTGGACGGCCCGCTCCGGGAGGGCGCCGACGCACGCGGACGCGACGTGGGGGTCGTCGCTCGCGAGCGCGGGGTGTCCCGTGAGGACGTCGAAGAGGAGCACCGGGACGAAGAAGAGCGATGCGCCCGGGCTCCACTGGTTGATCGCGGCGCCGTGCGGCATCTGCGCCATGCCCCAAGGATCGGGGCACGTCGCGTAGTCGTTGGCGAAGTCGACGTCACCATCGAACACGAGCGAGCGCGCCCAGAGGTACGTGTAGTAGCCGTCTCCGTGCACCGCCGAACGCTGCGGATTGGAGGCGATGAGCGAGGCGAGGATCGCCGCGGCCGCGACGAGGCCGAACCAGCCAGCGGGCGAGAGGGTGCGGCCTTCGACGGTCATCGGGGGCGCAAGATACACGACGGTGCCGGTCAGCCGAGCACCGCGCTCGCGATGCCGAGGTAGACGAGCAGCCCGAAGACGTCGCTGAGCGAGGCGATGAAGGGAGTCGAGCTCACGGCCGGATCGAGGCCGACGCGCTGGATGAGGAGCGGAAGGAGCGAGCCCACGAGGCTGCCCACCATGACGACCGAGATGATGCTCACCGAGACGACCATCGCGAGCGCGATCGCGTGCTCGTCGGCCGCGAAGTACGCGCGCAGGAACCCGAGCGAGCCCACGACCAGACCGAGCGTGAGGCCGGTGAGCAGCTCGCGCCCGAGCACGCGGAGCCAATCGCGCGGCTCGACTTCGCGCAGCGAGAGCGCGCGGATGATGAGCGTCGCCGACTGCGAGCCCGCGTTGCCGCCGGTCGAGATGATGAGCGGGATGAAGACCGCGAGCGTGACCACGCGCTCGATCTCGCCCGAGAACGACTGCATCACGTTCGCGGTCAAGAAGCCGCCGAGGAAGAGGACGACCAGCCAGGTGACGCGGCTCTTCCAGTAGTCGAAGAAGGCGGTCTGGAAATAGCCGCCCTCGATGGGCGAGACCGCGCCCATCTTCTGGGCATCCTCGGTGGCCTCGTCGATCACGACGTCGACGACGTCGTCGACGGTGACCACGCCGACGAGCTCGCCTTGCCCGTTGACGACCGGCATCGCGTGGAAGTCGTACTTCGCGATCGCACGGGCGGCTGCCTCGCGATCTTCCGTGTCGAGCACGCGCACGACGTTCTCGGTCATCACGTCCGCCAGATCCTGGCTCGGGTCCGCGAGGATGAGCTCGCGCAGCGACGCGACGCCGACGAGCTTGTCGCCGAACGCGACGCCGAAGACGTAGTACACGCTCTCGAGCTCGCCCTCGCGGGTCATGCGACGGACCTCGTCGAGCACCTTCCAGACCTTCGTGTCCGGCGCGCAGCCGACGAAGGAGGTCGTCATGATCGAGCCGACCGAGCCGTCCGCGTAGCGGACGAGCTCGCGTACCTCCTGCGCCGCCTCGGGCTCGACTTGGTCGAGCCGTGCGAGGAGCTTGTCCTGGAGGCCCTCGTCGAGCTCCTGGACCGCGTCGGCGCGGTCGTCGGGCTGCATCTCCGCGAGGAGGTTCGCGGCCTCCTCGACCTTGAGCTTCTCGAGGACCTCGCTGCGCCGCTCGTCGGGGAGGCGCTCGAGCACGCCCGCGCCGAATTCGTCGGGCAGCACGCGGAAGAGCGCGACGATGTCCTCGATCGGCAGCTCCTCGACGATCTCGGCGATGTCCTCTTCGTGGAATTCCTCGAGCGCTTCGCGGAAGGCCTGCGGATCCTCCGCGAGCGTCGCGTGGAAATCGGGTCCGAAGAGGGTCGCCAGGCGCATGGCGGCGGCGAGGGTAGGCCCGCGGCGGCGCAGAGGCCATGCGGCTCGATGGACCCGACGGAAGTTCTGCGCTCGGCCCCTCGGAAATCGCGCAGTCTCTCGGAAGTCCGGAGACCGAGAACGACGCGGCGGTTCCGCCGAGCGTCGCGCGAGGCGGGCCCAGGGCAGTCAGTCGCAGAGCGCGCGCTGCCGGTGGGCGAGGCCCGGCTCGATGCGGATCGGCAGCGCGACGTCGACCGACCCGCCGCTCGGCGCGTCGAAGAGCAGCTCGCGTGCGGCGCCCGCGAGGCAGGCCCGCAGGACACCGTCGTCCGTCTCGTCTTCGCCGACGCAGGCCTCGATCACCCGGCCGCTCGTGTCGATGCGCATCGAGACCACCACGCGACCGCCGAGCGCGCCGGCCCCCTCGGTCGTGCCCGCGCAGAGCCGCGCACGCTCGACCAGCGGCGCGACACCGCTGCGCAAGGCCTCGAGAGAGAGCTCGCCGAGCGGCGCGTCGTCGGGCAGCGCGGTGAGCTCGCAGCGCGGCGCGGTCTCGGCGGTCGGCGGAGGGGGCTCGGGCAGACGCGTCTCCCCCGGAAGCGCGACCGCGAGCGCGATGCGGCCCGGCATGGACGGCAACGCCGCCAGCGCGTCCGCGAGCTGGCGCAGCGGCACGCCCGCGTGGGCGGTGACGAAGAGAAGGCTCTGCCCGTCGTCGAGGGTGGCGAGCCGGCGCCGGTCGACCTCGTCGAAGCGCGCCCGATCGGTGCGCCCGAGCCAGAGACCGCGCGTGGTGACGACCAGCACCGCAGCAGGCGCGCCCGCCGACGGGCGCGTCGTGGTGAACGCGACCAGGCCGAGGGGGGCGGACGCACCGTCGGCGTCACCACGCTCGCCGATCGCACCGTAGCGCGTGAGCACCGCGACACGCTCGAGGCGCGAGGTGAGGGACGGGGGCGGCTCGGGCAGCGGTCGCACCGCCGCGGCGAGGTCGGCCTCGAGCCGCCACGGCGCCGTGCGGAGGAGACATCCCGCGCTCGAATCCTGATCGCGGAGCTCGTCCTGACGGCGGGCGGCGGCGACGAGGTCCGCGAAGGTCGCGTCGGCCGTGAGGTCGCGCGGCGAGGCCCGCGCCGTCGGCGTCGCCTCGGGCGCGGGGGCGCGATCCGGCGCGGGGCCCAGGTGCCCTCGCGGTTGCTCCGTGCCCGCACCACCGCAGCCCATGGAGCACGCGAGGAAGGCGATCGCCGCGAGCCGGTGCATGCGCGATTGGTGGCACGTCGGGCGCTCGCGCACCAGGCAGAAGGGTCCGCAGCGACGCTCGGGTGCGCCGTCCGTCGACCATGCACTCCGCGACCCCGCTCCCGCCCACCCGTTGACGTTCACCGTCGCGCCACGAGACGGAACTCCGGACGGCGCAAGGCTCGGGCCCGAAGGGTCCCTCACCCGAGGCCGAGGGTCTGCGCCACGGCGATCGCGGTGCCGTTGAGCATCATGTGGAGCGCGATCGGCGCCACGAGACCGCGGGAGCGGAGGCGGGCCCAGCCGAGGATGGCGCCGATGAACATCGGGCCGACGAAGAGCGGCCCGTGCCCGGCGATGTGCAGAACCCCGAAGATGGCCGCGGTCACGAGGATCGCGGTGAAGCCGTCCAGGAACCGGCCGAGGTGCGGCGCGAGCACGCCGCGAAAGAGCGACTCTTCCGCGATCGGTGCGAGCACGGCGGCCGCCACGAAGGTGAGGATCGCGTCGAGCGGTGTGCGGCCCGCGCCCATCACGAGCTCGGCCACGGGGGCCTCGTCGAACGCGCCCGCCGAGAACAAGAAGAATGCGACCGGCGTCACGAGGAGCAGCGCCCGCGGCACCCAGACCGCCACGTACAAGGCGCCCTGCACCACGGTGCGCGCGCGCCCGAGCACGGGCTCGCGGTCGGCGAGCCTCGGGCCGAGGTCACGGTGGTAGCCCAGGAGCGCGAGCGCGAGAGCGGTCAACACGAGCTCCGACGAGAGCAGCTCGACCGTCTCGAAGCGGAGGTTCCACGAGATCAGAAGCGGACAAGCCAGCGTCGCGAGCAGACCGCCGAGCGTGGGACCGACGAAGAGCACGCCGACCCACGGCAGCACCACCTTCGCGCTCTCCGACCACGGCAGGCCCTTGCGGCTCCCCCACCCCAGGAGCCCCGCGACCACGGCGAGCACCGCGCCGAGGCCCACGAGGGCGTCGGGACTCGTGAGAAACGCGCGGGTGGCGTCGAGATCGGGGAGCGCATCCCGGCAGCGCTGCGCGTCGAGCGGGACCGGGCGGAACGGCCCTGCGACCGGTGTGAGCGTGACCTCGAGGATCTCCCCTCCCCGCGTGAGCGTCAGACGCCGTGGCGCGAGCGGGCCCGCCGCGATGCCCTCCGTCAGCGCTTCGCGCGTCCGGAGTGACTCGCCGTCGAGCGCGGTGATGAGGTCGTGCGTGCGCACGTTCGCGTCCGCCGCCGGCGAGCCGGGTGCGACGGTGCGCACCCGCACGCCTGCCGGGTCCTCCTCGACCACGACTCCGATGCGCGGCCGCGGGCCGAGGCTCGCCGCTGCGCCGCCGTCCGGCGATGGCACCGACGCGGGAAGGATGCCTGCGCCGAGCTGCGCCGCCATCAGGAGGGTCGCGACGCCGAGGGCGATCAAGACGCCGCCATCGAGCGCACCGAGGGCCACGAGGCGCCGCGCCCAGCGAGGTTCGGACACGTGGAGGCGAGCCCAACCGACCGCGGCGAGCAGGAGGGATGCCCCCGGGATCAACCCGAACACGAGCGCTGCGTGAAAGAGCAGCCAGCCTTCCTGGGTGGCCTCCGAGCGCGTGTCAGCCTTCGGCGGGTCCGCGCTCGCCTCGGGTCCGGGCTCGGCGTGGCTCACGGCCCACAGACCTCGCCCGAGAGCCGGGTCCCGAGCGCTGCCGCCAGATCGAAGGTTCCGTCTCGCATGGCGCGGAGCTCCCACGCGGCTCCGCCGCTGCGCTCGGGCAGCGAGACCTCCGAGCCAAGAGGCCCGTGGAACCCTCGACCCACGTCCGGGCTCGGCCGAGGCCCACCGCAGTCTCGCCCGGAGCCGCTCGCGGTCAGCGCGAGCAGCGAGATCTCTTCCCTCACCAGCGCATCGGAGACTTCGAGGTAGCTCGAGGCGACGACGATGCCCGGACCGAAAGGCCCGGAGAGCACCGCGGGTCGCTCCACGAAGGTGTCGTCCGTCACGTGAAGGATGGTACGCGCGCCGCTGCGCCAGGGACATCGGGTGATCGCCGCGGCGAGCGCGTCGAGAGAGTTCTCCGCGCAGTCGACGTTGGGGATCTCCGAGACCGGGCTGCGGTTGCGGGTCGTGAACGCGCGCCACCGCTCGAGCGCGGCGGTCAGACCGGCGGCATCCGTGAAGGGCGCGCAGTCGTTCACGGCGAGCGCGTCGTCGACGAAGACCACCAGCGAGATCCGCGCCCCAGCGCTCGCCCGCAAGGCGCTCTCCCAGAGCCGCGGCGCCAGATCGCGGAGCCGCGCGACGTCGTCGGTCATCGAGCTCGACACGTCCAGCACGAGGACCACGTCGAGCGGTTCGCTGCACATGGCTTGCCCCGCGTCTCCTCCGTCGAGGGTCGTGGCGGCATCCGCCTCCCGCGGTCCACCGTCGCGACCCGCGCACCACGCGAAGAGCTGGCAGGCGGGATCCGCGCAGTCGGTCTGCAGGTCGCCGTCGTCGTCGACGCCGTTCGAGCAAGGGCCCTCGCCGAGCTCGGGGGCACGCGGTCGACCGCAGCCGACCGACAGGGCCGCGAGGGCGGCGACGAGAACGAAGCGGCTCATGCTGCGCAGTCTACAGAATCGCCGCGAGCGGACCGCGAGCTGCCGCAGAGCGCGCCTCGGGCGCGCCCGTGATTCGCAGGAGATGCCCGGCGAGCGGCGAGGCTCAGCCCGCGCGGCGAGCCCCGAGCGAGAGAAGTACCGGCTCGTTCCGAGCATCGAGCGAGTCGTGCGGGGCTGCCGGATCCTCGGGGACCTTCCCCTCGTCGAGCGGATGGCCCATCAGCTCGTGACCCATCCGCTGGCCCTTCGTGCGCAGGTACTCCACGTTGTGGGCGTTGGGCTCGATCCACACCGGCTCGCGCCGCACGACGTGGACACCCTCGGCCCGGAGGCCGCGCACCTTGAGGGGGTTGTTCGTGAGGAGGACCACCGAGCGCGCGCCGAGGTCGGCGAGCATGAAGGCCGCGATGTCGAAGCGGCGAGAGTCGTCGGGCAGGCCGAGCATTCGGTTCGCATCGACCGTGTCCACGCCTCGCTCCTGGAGCGCGTACGCACGGAGCTTGTTGCCGAGACCGATCCCGCGGCCCTCTTGCCGGAGATAGAGGACGGCGCCGCGCTCTTCGCGTGCGATCCGCGCGAGCGCATGGTCGAGCTGCTCGCGGCAGTCGCACTTCAACGAGTGCAGTACTTCGCCCGTGAGGCATTCGCTGTGCACGCGTACGGGCACCTCGTCGTGACCGCGGAGGTCGCCCTTCACGATCGCGAGGTGCTCCTTGAACGAGGCCTCGCCGTCGATCGGCGAGAGCACGCGCTCTCGGTAACACACGACGCGGAACTCGCCGTACTCCGTGGGGATGTTCGCCTCGGAGTAGCGCGAGAAGGTCTCTTCGCACACCGGGCTCTCGGCGTTCGCCGAGGCCAGGGCGCCTACGCTGGTGAGACCGCCCGCCCCCGGGGCGCGATGGGACTTCGAGATGTTCGAGGCCGACGCGTGCGTCGACATGCCTGACTTCGCCCTGCTCATTCACGGCTCCGGTGATTGTGTCTCCAGGAGGGACGATTCCCGCCTGACCGTTGTCACTCTGTCTGGCTCGATCGAGCGAGGTAGGGTGAGGTCATCGATACTAGGGCGTGCCCTCGGACCGTCAAGGACCGACATCTTTCGTCATGCGCGCCGCAACCCGTGACACCCTCGTGTCGTGAAGGTGGCTCTCGACACCCTCGAACGCATCGCGCTCGGGCGCTGCTCCGCATGCGGCGCGTGCGACCTTCAGCTTCGCCCCGACGATGGATGGGACCGCGCGCTCGCTGGGCCACCGAGCCGCTGGGCGCTCGCGCTGGGCCAGGCCCCAGAGCGCTGGGCCGAGCTCTCGGCCTCCATCGCGTTCCTCCCCGAAGAGCGAGCCCGGGCGATGGAGAGCCGGTGCCACGCGCGGGTCCCATTCATCGCGCTCCGCGCCGCGGCTCACCAGCAGAGGCCTCGGCCGGGTCCGAGCAAGAAGCGACGTGTCGACCCGGGCTGAACCTGGCCGTGGGCGCGCGAGAGAACGAGCTCATCTCCTCGAGGGCAAGAGCTTGCCGGGGTTCATGGTTCCTCTCGGGTCGAGGGCCTTGCGCGCCTGCGCCAGCACGTCGACGCCCAGGAGACCCTTCTCGTCGTCGAGGTACGGCGCGTGGTCGAGCCCGACGCCATGGTGGTGGCTGATCGTGCCACCGTGGAGGACGATCGCGCGCGAGGCGGCGTCCTTCACGGCCCGCCACTGCTCGACCTCGCGCGCGAGGTCGCGAAGGAAGAGGAACGTGAAGTACAGGCTCGCGCCATCGTGGTAGCTGTGTGAGATGTGAGCCAGCACGACCGCGCGCCGCCCCTCGGCCTCGAGCGTGCTCCGGATCGCGAGGCGAACCGCCTCGTAGAGGCGCGACACGTTCGACCACTCGGTCGCCGTCTCGAGCGTGTCGACGCCCACGCCTCGGTCGAGCATCGGGTCGCGCAGGTAGGGCATCTCGAAGCGGCGCTTCCACCACGACTTGCCCGGTCCTTCGCCGACGTAGAGCCCGCCGCGGCTCTTCGCGACCGCACGGATTCGTGCGACCTCACGCGCCACGTCGTCGGTCGCGCCCTCGACGCAGACCATGAGCACGCATTTCGGATCGTAGCCGGCGACTCCGAGGGCACCCTCGGCGAGCTCGTGGACGCGCGAGGGCTCGATGACCCGCCGGAAGGCCCCGAAGAAGCGCGTCTCCTCGGTGTCCGAGAGCCGCATCATCGCCGCACCCGTTCCCTCCTGAACGAGCGCCCTCACTGCGGTCACGCCTTCGTCGAATCCCTTGAAGAGGAACGCGAAGACGCGGCGCGCCTCGGGCAGTGGGTGCAGCCGCACGGTGGCGTCGGTGATGACGCCCATCGTCCCCTCCGAGCCGCAGAGGAGCTGGTTGAGGTTCGGTCCAGCCGCCGACGCCGGGAACGCGCGCGTCTCGAGCAAGCCGCGCGGCGTCGCGATACGCGCGGCCACGAGCATCGCGTCGGCGGTCCCGTATCGGTTCGA
>JBKDQC010000046.1:0-13250 GCA_046342295.1 Deltaproteobacteria bacterium
CCGCCCCGCCAGAGGGCCACCGCAGCAGGATTTCGACTTCGGCCCGTGACCGCCGCCGCGGTGCGAGGAGCGCGTGCCACGGCACACGTGCGCCCGGAGTACGGCGCGGGCGCCAAGACCCCGGCGAACGCCCCTCTTGCGAGCCCACGAGACCGCCGGACGGCGCTCGTTGACGCCCCGCACCACCCGATGAGAGCCCTCCTCAGGAATGCATCGCGACCGTGAGAGGCTCCCGTTACCATCCGGGGTACAATTCGTACGGACTACGGTCCACGCAGCAGCTCTCGATGCAGCGGATCGATCTCTCGTTGCTCCCGCGGCTTGCCGCTCGCGCAAGAAGTCTGATCGAGTTGGCAGCGGTTCGCGGCGGCGCTTCCGTTCCCGGCGTGGTCGCGGCGCAGCGCGGGCACAGGTTGACCGCGCCCCTTGCCGGAGGTCGCGATGCTCGCCCGCTGGGCACGCTGTATCGGAACGCCGCTGCTCCGGCTGTCGCGACGCGACGGGATCCCTTCGAGGTGGACCCAGACAAGGTGGACCGCGGCAACCGCGCGCACACAGACACGCAGAACGCCCTCGCGGACTTCCTTCGCGGGAGCGGGATCGAACCGCTCGCAGCCTTGAGCGGCGCTGTGGAGTTCGATCTCGCGTGGGAGGTGGGCGATGGCATCTATGTCGCCGAGGTGAAGAGCATCACCGCCGCGAACGAGGAGAAGCAGCTCCGCCTCGGTCTCGGACAGGTACTCAGGTATCGGCACCAACTTCGCGCCGGTGGGCGGCGCGTCATCGCGGTGCTTGTTCCCGAGAGACGACCGGATGACATGTCGTGGGAGCAGACATGCGCGGGGCTCGGCGTCATCCTCATGTGGCCGGGGTGCTTCGAGCGGCTCAACGGCGACTGATCTCGCCGCCCGCGCGCACGCCGTGAGATCTGGTCGTGCCGCACGTGGATGCCTTCGCATCCCCTCACCTTGCCGCCACTCCCTGAACCGGGCCGGATACACTGGCCGCGCCGCCGACCTGATCGCGGCACAACGGAGCCATGCGCTGGATCGCCCCCGCCTCGAAGGACACCGCCACCGCGACGCTGGAGAAGAAGCTCTGGTCCGCCGCCGACGAACTGCGCGCGAACAGCGGGCTCACGGCGGCGCAGTACTCGCAGCCGGTCCTCGGGCTGATCTTCCTCCGCTTCGCCGACGCGAAGTTCGCCGCGCGCCGCGCCGAGCTGGAGAAGGGCGCGACCGGGCGACGGGGCTCGCGCGTCGATGATGCCGGGAGCTACCACGCGTCGGGGGTGCTCTTCCTCCCGCCCGAGGCGCGCTTCGCCGCGCTGCTGGAGTACCCGGAGGGCGGCAAGAACGGGAAGTCGCTCGGGCAGGGCGTGGATGACGCGATGCGCGCGATCGAGCGCGACAACCCGCAGCTCTCAGGCGTCCTGCCCAAGACCTACCAGGCGTTCAACGCGCGGCTGCTCAAGGAGCTGCTCAAGACGTTCTCGATGATCCCGATGGACCTCGAAGGTGACTCGTTCGGGAAGATCTACGAGTACTTCCTCGCCGAGGTCGCCATGACCGAGGGCCAGGGCGGCGGCGAGTTCTACACGCCGACCTCGATCGTCCGGCTGATGGTGGAGATCCTCGAACCGTTCCAGGGACGCGTGCTCGACCCCGCGTGCGGCTCGGGCGGCATGTTCGTGCAGAGCGCGCGCTTCGTGAGCGAGCACAAGAAGGACGGGAACGGGAGCGGCGGGCTCTCGATCCACGGCGTCGAGAAGGTCGATGACACGGGCCGCCTCTGCCGCCTGAACCTCGCGGTGCACGGGCTCGAAGGCGACATCCGGCACGGCGGCGAGATCAACAGCTACTACGACGACCCGCACAACCTCGTCGGGCGCTTCGACTTCGTGCTCGCGAACCCGCCGTTCAACGTGAACAACGTGGACAAGGAGCGCCTCCGCGACGCCGTGGGCGCGGGCCGCCGGTTCCCCTTCGGCCTGCCGAAGACCGACAACGGCAACTACCTCTGGATCCAGCTCTTCTACTCCGCGCTCAGTGCGAGCGGGCGCGCGGCCTTCGTGATGGCGAACTCCGCGTCGGACGCGCGCAGCTCGGAGATGGAGCTGCGCAAGCAGCTCATCGAGGCGAGCGCGGTGGACGTGATGGTCTCGGTCGGCCCGAACATGTTCTACACGGTGACGCTGCCGTGCACGCTGTGGTTCCTCGATCGCGGCAAGCCGAAGAACCGTCGCGACAAGGTGCTCTTCCTCGACCTCCGGCACCTGTACCGGCAGGTCGATCGCGCGCACCGCGACTGGACGGTCGGGCAGATCGGATTCCTCGCGAACGTCGTGCGGCTCTACCGCGGCGAGGATGTCGATCTCACCTACGGCGGCGACGAGGCGGACGAGAAGCTCCGCGAGGTCTTCGGCAAGAAGCCGAAGTACGCGGACGTGCTCGGCCTCTGCAAGGTCGCGAGCGTCGCGGAGATCGAAGCGCAGGGATGGAGCCTGAACCCCGGTCGCTACGTCGGCGTCGCCCCCGGCGAGGAGGTCAGCGACGAGGACTTCAAGGCACAGTTCGAGGCGCTGAACGAGGAGTTCGAGCGGCTCACCGGCGATGCGCGGAAGCTGGAGAAGACGATCGCGAAGAACGCAGCGGAGATCCTCGGCGCATGACGCCGCGTGAGGCAATCCCTGAGCTGCCGCTCAGCGAACTGGGGACGGTCTTCACGGGACGCACGCCGCCATCGGAGGTCGCGAGCTACTTCGGCAGCGGCTGTCCCTTCATCACGCCGACCGACATGACCGGACAGAAGTACATCCGGCAGGCGGAGCGCGAACTGTCGCCTGAAGGCGAGGCCCTCCTCGCCAGGATCGTGGTGCCCGCGCGCAGCGTCATGGTCTCGTGCATCGGCTGGCAGATGGGGAAGTCCGCGATGACCGATCGCCCGTCGGTCACCAACCAGCAGTTGAACACCATCGTCCCAAACGAGCGGGTCGATGCCGACTACCTCTACTACGCCCTCACGACGCGCCGTGACGAACTCAAACGTCTTGGTTCCGTGGGGACGCGAACACCGATCGTCAACAAGTCCGTGTTCTCGGCGCTGCGAATCCCGGTACCGCCGCTCGCCGAGCAAAGGCGCATCGCGGGCATCCTCTCCGCGTACGACGACCTCATCGAGAACTGCGAGCGGCGCATCCGCGTGCTCGACGAGATGGCGCGCGCCCTCTACCGCGAGTGGTTCGTGCTCTTCCGCTACCCCGGCCACGAGAAGACGCCGCTCGTTGATTCGACGCTCGGTCGGATTCCGAAGGGGTGGGAGGTGCGGCCCGTGAGCGAGTCGTTCGAAATCCTCGGAGGCGGCACGCCATCCCGGAAGGAACCCGACTACTGGACGGACGGCACGGTTGAGTGGTTCTCGCCGACTCATCTCACATCGGCTGGGACGATGTTCATGGACACGTCGGGGGAACGCATCACGGAGCGCGGCTTGGCGGAGAGTTCCGCGAAGCTGTTCCCCGCGATGTCGGTCATGATGACGAGCCGTGCGACGATCGGCGCGATCGCGATCAACACCACCCCCGCCTGCACGAACCAGGGGTTCATCACCTGCATCCCCAACGAGCGGATGCCGTTGTTGTCATTGTTCCATTGGCTCCGCTCCAATGTCCCGCTGTTCGAGCGAATGGCCTCGGGGGCGACGTTCAAGGAGATTAGCCGAGGAGTCTTTCGGACGATCGACGTGTTGCTGCCCGCATCCACGCTCATCCAGCGTTTCGAGAACGTCGCGCGTCCGATGGCTGACGAGTCGCTGAGCCTCCAACGGAGTTTGGGCAACCTGCGCAAGACCCGCGACCTCCTCCTCCCCCGCCTCCTCTCGGGCGAACTCTCCGTGGACGACGCCGCATGACCGCCCACGCCTACACCGAGAACGCCCTGGTCGAGGGCGCGACGATGGAGGTCCTCGCCTCGCTCGGGTGGACCACGGTGTCGGCGGACGGCGAAACCTTCGGCGCACGCGGGAGCCTCGGTCGAGAGTCGGCGCGTGAGGTCGTGCTCGGCGCTCGGCTGCGCGCTGCGCTGGTGAAGCTGAACCCCGGCGCGTCCACGCTCGCGCTCGACCTCGCGATCGACGAGCTGCTCCGTGATCGGGTCGCGATGGGTCCGGCAGCCGCAAACCGCGACGTGCATCGGCTGCTCACCGAGGGCGTGAAGGTCGCGGTGAAGGACAGCAAGGCCGGCAAGGAAGAGCCGCTCACGCTGCGGGCGATCGACTGGGAACACCCGGCGCAGAACGACTTCCTCGCGGTGCAGCAGCTCTCGCTCAAGGGGCCGCTCTACAAGTGCATCCCGGACGTGGCGCTCTTCGTGAACGGCCTGCCGCTCGTCGTGATCGAGCTGAAACGACCGGGCGTGCCCGCGCGGCAGGCGTTCGACGGAAACCTCACGAGCTACAAGGACGCTCAGAACGGCGTCCCGCAGCTCTTCGCGTACAACGCGCTGCTCATCGCCTCGAACGGCACCGAGTCGAAGGTCGGCTCGCTCACGGCGGACTGGGAGCGGTTCTTCGACTGGAAGCGCATCGCCAGCGAGGGCGAGCCGCGCCGCGTCTCGCTCGAAGTGCTGCTTCGTGGCACGTGCGACAAGGCGCGCCTGCTCGACCTCGTGCAGAACTTCTCGCTCTTCTCCGAGCACAAGAGCGGGCTCACCAAGATCCTCGGGCAGAACCACCAGTTCCTCGGGGTGGCGAGCGCGATCGAGGCGACGCTCGCCGCGCGCAAGGCAGGGCACGGGCGCGCGGGCGTCTTCTGGCAGACGCAAGGCTCGGGCAAGAGCTTCTCGATGGTCTTCTACGCGCAGAAGATCCTGCGCACGGTTCCGGGCAACTGGACGTTCGTCATCGTCACCGATCGCGTCGAGCTGGACGGGCAGATCGCGAAGACATTCGCCGCGTGCGGTGCCGTCGAGGACACGACGAAGTGCCACGCGTCGAGCGGCGCGCATCTCCGGCAGCTCCTCGGCGAGAACCACCGCTACGTCTTCACGCTGATCCAGAAGTTCCAGACCGCCGAGGTGCTCAACGATCGGCGCGACGTGATCGTGATCGCGGATGAGGCCCATCGCAGCCAGTACGACCAGCTCGCGATGAACATGCGCGCGGCGCTGCCGAACGCGCTCTTCGTGGCGGTCACCGGCACGCCGCTCATCGCGGGCGAGGAGCGCACGCGCGAGGTCTTCGGCGATTACGTCAGCGTCTACGACTTCCAGCAGTCGATCGAGGATGGCGCGACCGTCCCGCTCTTCTACGAGAACCGCACGCCCGAACTGCGCCTCACGAACCCGGACCTCAACGACGACCTCTACGACGTGATCGACTCGGCGAACCTCGACGACGAGAGCGAGGCGCGCGTCCAGAAGCTCCTCGGTCAGCGCTACCACCTCATCACGCGCGACGACCGGCTCGACACGATCGCGAAGGACATCGTGGAGCACTTCCTCGGGCGCGGGTTCCAGGGGAAGGGGATGGTCGTCTCGATCGACAAGGCGACGGCGCTACGCACGCACGCGAAGGTGCGCAGGGAGTGGGACGCGGAGACGGCCAGGGTGAAGGCCGCGATCCCCGGCTACGACAAGTCGGACGCCGAGCGCACGCGCTTGCTCGAACGGCTCCGCAGGCTCGAAGCGATGGACATGGCCGTCATCGTCTCCCCCGGCCAGAACCAGATCGAGGACCTGAAGAAGCTCGGCAGCGACATCGTTCCGCACCGGAAGCGGATGGTCGAGTCGCAGCCGCCGCTCGATGAGAAGTTCAAGGACCCGGACGACCCGCTCGCGCTCGTGTTCGTGTGCGCGATGTGGCTGACGGGCTTCGACGCGCCGAGCGTGAGCACCATCTACCTCGACAAGCCGGTTCGGAACCACACGCTGATGCAGACGATCGCGCGCGCGAACCGGGTCTACCCCGGCAAGCACAGCGGCGTGATCGTGGACTACGCCAACGTCTTCCAGTCGCTTGAGAAGGCGCTCGCAATCTACGGGACGGCGGGGAGCACGCAGACCCCGGTGCGTGACAAGGACGCGCTCGTGGGCGAGCTGCGCGTCACGCTCGTGGCCCTCGACGAGTTCTGCGCGGCGGTCGGGGTGCGGCTCGCCGACATCGAGGCGAGCGCCAGCGCGCTCGTCCGGCTGACGCACGTGGGCGAGGCGGCGAACCTCCTCATCGCACCGGATGAGCGTCGCAAGGCGTACCTCGCGCAGGCTCGGCTAGCCGAGCGGCTCTACTCGGCGATCAAGCCGCACAAGCGTGCCTCGGAGTTCGCGGTGCGGATGGCGACCATCGCGGCGCTATCCGAGAAGATCCGCGAGGAGACCGCGCCGGAGAAGGCCGACATCGCGGACGTGCTCCGGCGGATCGGGGACGTGCTCGACCGCTCGATCGAGGGAGCCGACATCGTGCGCGACGGCCCTCCCGCGATCGACCTCTCCCGCATCGACTTCAAGGCGCTGGCCGCGAAGTTCAAGCAGTCCGAGGCCCAGAACCTCGACATCGAGCGCCTCAAGGCCGCCATTCGCGCCCAGCTCGACCGTCTGATCGCTGCGAACGAGACCCGCGTGGACTTCCGCGAGAAGTTCGAGCAGCTCATCGAGGCGTACAACGCGGGCTCTACACAGATCGAGCAGCTCTTTCTGGAGCTGCTGGAGCTGAGCCGCACCCTCACCGACGAAGAGGCCCGCCACGTCCGCGAGCGGCTCACAGAGGATGAGCTTGTGGTCTTCGACCTCCTCACACGCCCCGGCCCGGACCTCTCGTCCGAGGAGCGCGACGAGGTGAAGAAGGTCGCGAGGCAGCTCCTCGCGAAGGTGCGCGGCATCTTCACGGTGGACTGGCAGAAGACCGCCCAGTCACGGGCGCGCGTCCGCGACGCGATCGAGGAGACCCTCGACGAGGGCCTACCCCGCGCCTACACGCCCGACGTGTTCAAGGCGAAGGCAAGCGTGGTCTTCCAGCACGTCTACGAGAAGCACGCGCTCGCGGCGTAGCGCCGACGCACGCGGCGCAGGGGTTTGACCGGGATCGACATCGCGAGGATGCGGGATCTCACGGATCACGCCGGGGACGGCTACCCGGAGCCACCTCCGGCGAGCCGCAGCCGGTCGAGGTCGTAAACGGGACGTTCGTCTCTGCTACGCGCCTTGGGGGTACCGTGCGCCATGGACCTCAACGAACTGCACCTTGCCGGGCGACTCCTCAACGGCGTCCAGGCCACGCGGCTCCGCGCTCTGGCCGTCGAGGCGCTACGCCGCTGCCGGACGGCAACTCGCCAGACCTCCTCGCGAGAGATCGACCTCACCGCTTTCGGCTGGAAGCTCGCGAACCTGCTCGCCGAGTCGCACGACGCGAACGTGCGTGCCGAGGTCGGGCGGCAGAAGGCGTCGTTCGCAGCGCTCTTCTCGGGAGACGCGCTCGGGCACGAGCAGATGGCGCCGGTGCTCGACCTCGTCGTATGGCTCTGCACCGCGGGGCTCGCGTTCCCTCGCGTCGGCAACCCAAACACGGAGTACGGGCCTCGGCGTCCTGTGCTCCCGACCGTTCTCCTTCTCACGAGCGCGGGCCTTCGCGTGCTTGACGTGGCCGACGACCATCCACTGCTTCCCGGCTTCCTGGCTCGCGTCGCTGCGCGCTGTCCGGGGCTCCCGGAAGAGGGCATCGAGCCCTTTCTCGACGCCTACGCATGCCTCGAACGCGGTCTAGCGCGACCGGCGATCGTGCTGCTCGGCGTGGGCTACGAAGCGTTCGTCGAGCGCGTGCTCACCGTCCTGATCGCTCGATCCCATATCGCGGGCGACGTGCTCGACAAGGGCGCGGCGAAACGGATCGAGGCGATCAGAGCCCTCGTCCCGAGCGTGGCGGCCGACAAGGACGAGCGCTTCGGAGTCCTCCACGCGCTCGACTTCGCGGATCGACTTCGCGAGCGCCGCAACGATGGCTCGCACACAAGTCCGCGCTTCCCGTTCGACGACATCGGCGAGGTCGAGGAGTTGATGACCTCGGCAGGACGCCATCTCCCGGCGCTCTGGCGGCTCACGCTCTAGGCCAAGGCCAAGCGCGGGTCACACGTTCGCCCTCGGGCGACGCGCGGCGAGTGCCAGGGTTGCTCTGGTAGCGATCCCGTCCGCGGTGCGCTCGGGGTCACGCACCACGTCGGTCTCCCACACGCGCACGACGTCGTAGCCCATCGCGCGGAGCGCTTCGGTCTTCCGCCGATCACGCTCGACGTTCGCGCCGACGCTTGAGTTTCGCGAGCCGCGCCTCCACTCGCGGTCGTGCCAGAAGTCGCCATCCACGAAGACGACGCGGGCCCGCGCGCGTCACACGAGGCCGCGCGTGCTAGCGTTTCGCGAATGGATCCGACCGGCCTCGGAGCGATCATCGGCGCGGGCGCGGCCCTCAGTGGCATCGTCCTCAAGGGCGTCGGCGAGTTCCTACTCGAGCTAGTCCGTGAGCGCTCCCAGAGGAAGCGCCAGCGCGACGAACGCCTCGGCGTCGCTCTGAGCCATCTGCTTGAGGTTCGGACCGTGGCCGTCGCACACGTTGGGATGCGACGCGTGCTCGGGGATTGGATCAAGGAAGCGGGAGGACGAGAGGCCGATGCGGACGAGGTGTTCGCGTTTGTGATCCCCAGCATCTCTCTGCCGGATCCTGGACCGGCGTACCGCGTTGCTGTCGATGCGCTCGCGATGGACTTCCCGGTGCTCGCTTGGCGGATGCGCAACAAGGAGGTTGCCGTCGAGACGCGCACCATCTTTGCGAGGGTCCCGCCGCAGCTCGCGGCGCAGATGAACGTCGTCGCGCTCGCGGTGTACGGAGAGAAGGCGCTTGAGACGTTCGATGAGCTTGCAGTGGACCTCGCCGAACACATGGGCCCGGAGGTCGTTGAGGATGTGAAGCGGACGATCGCCGAACACTCGCCGGACGCCATCGGCCGGGATCCCGAATTCGTGCGGTTCCTTGAGGAGATCAAGGTCCGGATGCAGACGATGGCGCAGGCTGCCGGGGCGCTTGGACCCGCGCCGCCGCGGGACCTCTAGACGAGCATGTCGCGCACCGTCTCGTCGTGGAGTGGGGGCGTTGACAGGCGACACCGGTCCGAGCGTTGATCGCGCGATGCGAACGATCGTGGGGCCGCTCGCGGCGGCGATGCTGCTGGTCACAGGGTGCTGCTTCACCCCCGCCCAGATGCAGGCGTTGGCAGGGCCTCGGCCCGAAGTTGTGGGCATGGACTCTCACGACGGGATGGATGGGCTCAGCTACTACTACTGGGTGGACTGCACGGTCAGGAACGACGGTGCCGCCGGTCCCGTGACCGTCGAGGCCCGCATCGAGCGCCCAGGTAGCTTCGACACGCAGCGCCAGACCATCCAGCTCGCGGAAGGCGCCCAGCAGACGGTCAACTTTCGGTTCGGCGCGAACATGTTCGACGGGCAGTACGAGTACCGGTGCTCGGCGACCCGTTGAGCGTCGCACTGCACGACGGCCGATGACATCGACGCGGCCCACGCACTAGCATCGGCTTCGTGGTGAGCGCGACCGTGCGGGTGATGGAGTCGGGCGAGGCGATGGGCCGCGCGCTCGCACGTGATCTCGACGGGGCGCGTAGCGTCTCCATCGCGGTCGCCTTCGCGAAACCGAGCGCTTGGTCGGCCGTCGATCTGCGGGCGTGGTGCCGCGACGACCGCTCGCTCCGGCTCGTCGCTGGTACCGACTTCGAGATCACCGACCTCGACGTGCTCCGCGACCTCGGTGCGCGACCGAACGCGCAGTGCAAGGTGATGCACTCCGCGGCGCGCGCCGCGACGGCTTTCCACCCGAAGCTCTACCTCATCGAGCGCGAGCGGTCGGTGGTCGCGTTCGTCGGTTCGTCCAACCTCACGCTCGGCGGGCTTGGCACGAACGTCGAGGCGAACGTGAGGATCGAAGGCGAACCCGATGCCGCCCCCATCGTCGAGGCGAGGCGCGCGTTCGAGAGCTACTTCGAGCACGAGCTTGCGACCGTCCTCTCGCCCGAGTTCGCGGCGCGCTACGAGGAGCTGCGTGCGCTTCGAGCGCGAGCACGAACGACGCTCTACGAGGTCGAGGAGCCCGCGCGCGAGCACCTCCGCGTCGCCGAGAACCTCCTCCTCGGGGACTACCGCGCGCGCGTCGCGAACAAGCGGTGGCTCCTCGTGACCTCGGCCGAGAACTACCGAATCTGCATGCAGCACGGCACGTGGGGCCGGAAGAACGAGCGCGAGGCGCGAGCTTGCGCGCCAGGCGACGTGTTCTTCATGCACGTGACCGAGGGCGGCGGCGTCCGTGCGATGGGCATGTTCACGGGCGAGCCGTACTTCGACGACGTGAACCCGCTCTGGCGCGACATGGACGGCAAGGGTGCGTTCCCGTGGCGCATCCGCTTCGTGCCGCTCGGCGAGCTGCGGGTCGGCATCCCGACGAAGGCTGTGCTCGAACCGCTGCACGCGGGGGCGGCGAAGAACTGGTTCCACGGGTTCATCCAGGCGAGCCACTCGCTGGACACCGCGGATTTCGACGCGCTTCGCGCGGCGTTCGAGCCCGCGCTCCGCGCGGATCGTGGGCTCGGGGGCGACCGCGGATGACTCGCACAGTCTACCTGGATACCGCGTTCTACGTCGCGCTCGCACGCGCAGCGGACGACCTTGCCGCGACGACCCTGGACGCGCTGGACGACCTCGATGTCCGCATCGTGATCTCGTTTTCGTTGCTGCGCGAGTTGCTGTCGAGCGCGGACCGGCCCGAGCGCGACCGAACGTTGCACGCACGCATCACCTCGCTCCGAGCGCCGCCGTACGCCACGGTCGCGAACCTGACATGGGACTACCTCTTGCTCGGTGGAGGGCCGCGTCGCGACTTCGCGGACAAGCTCCGTGGCATCGACGACGCCCTGGTGCGCGCCGAGAGCGCCGGGGTCCTCGCGAACACGACCTACCCGCACGGACTCAGGCAGCCCGCAACCACGCACACTGCGGCGACGCTGCCGTTCATGCGGCCCGATGGGACTGCCGACATCGGCAAGCTCGGCGAGTGGATGCGCGTCACGCTCGGACCACTCGGCATCGAGGTTCGCACGCCACTCACGGAGGAAACGCTGCCGGAGCTACAAGCGGCGCTCGCGGCGTTCCTTCCCTCGGGCGCACGCGAAGCGATCGAGCGGAAGAACCGGATCACGGCATCGGCCGTCGCGACCGACAACCGGCCCTACGAGGTCATCCTCGAACGCGCCTCCGACAGGTCGGCTGCGCGCCTCGCGCACACGTATCGCGACGCCGGGCACATGGCCGAGTTCGTGGAGCACGCTGAGGCGATCGATCTGTTCCAGATGGACGGCCCGCAGCACACGCTCCTTGAACGCGATGCCGAGCACGAGCTACTTCGTCTCGGTCTTCACGAGCGCTGCTTCTCGGCGCCCGATCTCCCGAGCGTGATCGCCGTGCTGCGTCATCGTCTCGGGGCCACGGTTCCATAGCTCGCGCGTGCTCTCGTACCAAACGCATCGCGCTTTGGTCGGTGTGCGAGGTGATGAACGGGCTCATCACCACCGCCGGGCCACAGGTGTCCCGTAGCGCGGTCTGCCACGAGCCGATGGCTGATCGCATCAAGACGCACGCGTCGGCGCCGGACTTGGCCCGCGGGTTCCTCACCGAACGGGATGGTACCGCGCGCCCTATCGCCTCCGAAGCCCGGGAGCGATCGTGCAGAGCATCGGCTCGATCGCCTCCGACAGGACCCGGAGAACGCGACGGTCGGGTCGAACGCCTCTCCACGCAGCGACCCCCGCACCTCGGGTAACATCGCCGCGATGGAACCTCTACGCCTGCTCCGGTTTCGTGTGACTGGCTTCCGCTCCGTCCGCGACAGCGGTTGGATCGAGGCGGATCGCATCACGTCTCTGATCGGCGCGAACGAGGCGGGGAAGACCAACCTGCTCTACCCGCTCTGGAAGCTCAAGCCCGCGAAGGAGGGCGAGATCAACGCGCTCGCGGACATGCCGCGCAAGGAGTACAACACGCTCCGCTCGGCGAGCCCCAAGCCGGTGTTCATCGAAGCCATCTTCGAGGTGCCGGAAGCGACGCGGCCGATCATCGCGGGCGATAGCGACGTGGAGGAGGCGAGCGTCGCCGTGGTCTCCGTGGCGCGAGACTACGACGGCAAGTACCACGTGGCCTTCCCGGAGGACCGAACGCCACGTGACATCGGGCGCGCGTCCTTCAGCGAGCGCATCGCGGGCGCGAAGAAGGCTCTCGCCGAGCTTGCCGGGCTCAAGAGGCCCGAGGTGCAGACGCGTGACCGCGTGGTGGCGCTCCTCGATTCGTGGACCAAGGCGGAGGATGCGGTCACGTCGTCGCACCTCGCGTCGATGCGCAGCGCCCTCGACGAGATCGGCGACGCCGAGCAGACGGGAGCCGTCTCGTCACGCATCTCCGATGTCGCGGCGCTGCTCGACGAACTGAGCGAGGCGATTGGCCGTCCTCGCCCCGCCGAGGTCGAGGACGTGCGAACGCGGGTCATCCAGAACCTTCCGGCGTTCGTCTACTACTCGAACTACGGGAACCTCGACTCGGAGATCTACCTCCCGCACGTAATCGCGAACCTCAAGCGGAAAGACATCCAGGGCAAGGAGGCGGCCAAGGCGCGCACCCTTCGTGTTCTGTTCGAATTCGTCCGGCTCAAGGCAGAAGAGATCCTGTCGCTCGGCGAAGAGGGCGCCGACCCCACCGCGCAGGCGCAGGCAGAGATCGACAGGGTGGCCGCGCGGAAGAAGGAGCGTGAGGTGCTGCTCCAGTCGGCGTCCGCCCACCTCACGGCAGCATTCCGCGATTGGTGGAAGCAGGGCGACTACCGCTTCCGATTCCAGGCGGACGGGCGTCACTTCCGCATCTGGGTCTCGGATGATCAACGGCCCGAAGAAGTGGAACTCGAAGGGCGCAGCACTGGCCTCCAATGGTTCCTGAGCTTCTACCTTGTGTTCCTCGTTGAGAGCCGCGAGGCGCACAAGGGGGCCATCCTCCTTCTCGACGAGCCGGGGCTCTCCTTGCACGGGTGCGGTTCTCATCCTGATCACGCGGCACGAACTTGAACCTTGGACTTGGGCATCGCGAGTTCGGCCGCTCGGGTCCAGCGGTGGCTCAACGCATGGGCTCGCATCGTGATGACCTCCGCTCCGGTGTCGTAGCGCC
>JBKDQC010000047.1:0-5208 GCA_046342295.1 Deltaproteobacteria bacterium
CGGCGGTGTCGGCGGCGAGTTCGCCATCGCCTGCGAAGTAGCGCTGGAGGGACTTGGCCCCGAGGCCCTCCGCTCCCACCGCTCTCGCGATGTCGGCGCGAAGCCCGAGCGTCTCTGCCAGCACACCGAGGATCGGACCTGAGCGGGGAAACTGAACGCCGTCTCCAGTACGGCCTGTGTAGTACTCCGACATCGATCCTCCTCGGCCCGCTTCGGCCAACGAACCGAACATCGGTCCGCGCGGCTTCCCTGACGAGCCAAGTTGGCTGGACAACCCGCGGCGGGCGTCGCCCGGATGGCAGCTGGGAACTGCAGCTGCCTTTTTTCCCGGCGAAACGGCGGTTGGAGGCCGCAGCTCGTCGCACGCCGCCGCCGGAGGTCACGGTCAGCCGTACGTCGCGTCCGGCCCAGCCCGGACGACGAATTCCGCCGCCCGTCTCCTCCGGCTCAGCCCCGACGACGAATTCCAGCGTCCGTCGCGTCCGGCCCAGCCCCGACGACGAATTCCGCCGTCCGTCTCCTCCGGCTCAGCCCGGACGGCGAGTTCCACCGTCCGTCGCGTCCGGCCCAGCCCGGCTGACGAATTCCGCCGCCCGTCGCGTCTGGCCGGGCCCGGAAGCCACGGACGGCTGTGCGCGACCGTCGGCCGGCGCCGGAGGCCACATCGGCCCGCTTGACGACGTCCGGGCCCTCTCGTAGGTCATCGCCGCCTGCGGCTTCGGTCGCGGCCACAACCTGGAGGGGACCAGGGGATCCAAGCAAGCGGTTCGGCGTGAGCGTTCGACGTTGGTGGTCAACAAGTCCATCGATCAGTTCGGCCAACCCATCGCCGACGCGCTCACCGGGCTGCTACGGCCAGCCCTCGCGTCAGGCGAGACGATGCCCGACGTGGCGTTGCTGATCGCGCTGGCCAACCGCACGCTCGACGCGCGCCTGCGGGCCTTCCTCGCCGCGAACACGGCGAGCGAGCTCGAGGCCGCGGACGACGCGGAGCCGCGCGAGCGACGGGATCGTCTCGAGGCCCAGCTCCGCTCGCTCTGTCAGGCCGCGCGCACTGCGGTCGACAATCTCTACGGCGCCCCGGGTCTCGCGATCTATCAGCTCACGCAGCCCGCCGAGACGGGCCCCGTGCCGCTCGCGCGGTACGCACGCAACGTAGCGAATTCCATGCGGATCCCGCGCCCGGAGCTGAAGCCGAGGCTCGCGACCCGCGGCATCTCGTTCGACGCGAGCGCGTTCGCCGACGAGATCGGACCGCTGGTCGATCAGCTCGACGTCGCGCTCGCCGACGTCGCACGTGAGCGAGCCGAGGCCGCGCAGGCGACGATCGCGCGCACCGCGGCGCTCACCGCGAACGACACGGCGTTCGTCGCGCTCGCGGGCCTCGTGGAGGCGATGGCGCGCGCCGCGGGTCAGTTGGAAGTGGCGGACCGAATCCGCCCATCGCGCAACGAGCCGGGCGTGCTGAACGACGAGCCCGAAGGTCCCGTCGAGGACGCCGCGGATCCCGTCGTCACGCCGAACCCCGTCACGGACCCCGGCTCGCCCGGCGCTGATCCCTTCGACTCATGACGTCGCTCTGGCTGGGCAACTCGATGCCTGTGGGTCCGCGCGCCGCCGCGCCCGAACCGTCGCGCTACGAGCTGCCCGCGCATCACCTGGTCACGCACGGCGTGATCGTCGGCATGACGGGCTCGGGCAAGACAGGCCTCGTCACCGCGATGGTCGAGGAGGCCGCGCAGCGCGGCGTGCCCGTGATCGTCATCGATGTGAAGGGGGATCTGCCGAACCTGCTGCTCACACCGAGCGGCGAGGACGCGAGCGTCTATCTCCCGTGGGTGCAGGGAGAGCAGCTCGCGACGGATCTTCGGCCGCCGCTCGAGTTCGCGCAGGCCACCATGCTCGAGCGTCGCAAGCGCCTCGCGGACTGGGGCATCGACGATGCCGCGATCCAAAGGCACCGCGCCTCGATCGCAGTGCGCGTCTTCACTCCGGGCTCGACCGCAGGCGAGCCGCAGCATCTGCTCTCGGGCATCGAGCGCGGCTCGGCGCGCTGGAAGAACGATCCCGAGGCCGCGCGCGCGACACTCAGCGCCGCGGTCTCGTTGATGTTGCGTCTGCTCGGTCGCGATCCCGATCCCGCGAAGAGCCGCGAGCACGTGCTCTTGAGCGTGCTCGCCGAGCGACGCCTCGTGAGCGGTCAGGGCGCGGAGCTCGGCGCGCTGGTGGCCGACGTGATCGAGCCGCCGATCACCGAGCTCGGCGCGCTGCCGCTCGACGCGTTCGTCTCGCCCAACGATCGCGCCTCGCTCGCCGCAGCGCTCAACACGCTGCTCGCATCGCCGACGTTCGCGACGTGGCGCCAGGGCGCATCGCTCGACATCGACGCGTGGATGACGCCCAGTCTCTTGGGCCGGACGCCGGTGCACGTGGTGAGCGTCGCGCACCTCGATGACGAAGAGCGGACGCTCGTGCTCGGGGTGCTCTTGGAAGAGTTCCTCACGTGGGTGAGAGGACAGCCGGGCACGCAGAAGCTGCGCGGCATGCTCGTGTTCGACGAGACGTACGGCTTCCTCCCGCCGCACCCACGCGACCCGGCGACGAAGCGCCCGCTCGTCGCGCTGATGAAGCAAGCGCGCGCCTTCGGCGTGGGCGTCGTGCTCGCGACGCAGAACCCGATGGACCTCGACTACCGCTCGCTGAGCAACGCGGGCTTCTGGTGCGTCGGGCGCCTCCAGACGCCGCCCGATCGCCAGCGTGTAATCGAAGGCCTCGCGACCGCCGAGGTCGCCGGCTCAGAGATGGACGCGAAGGCGCTCAGCAAGCTCGTCGGTCGCATCCGCCCGCGCTGGTTCGTCGTGCGCGACGTGCACACAGGCGGCGCGCCGTTCCTCTTGCAGCCACGCCACGCGATCTCGCTGCTGCGCGGACCACTCACTCGAGCGGAACTGTTGGCGGCTCGCGAGAACTTCGCCTCGGCAACAACGCCAAAGATCGGCCACACATCGTGAGCGGACAACTCGTCATCTGTAAGGCTTGCAGCAAGAGCACGGCCATCACTGCACGCAGCTGTCCCGGTTGCGGCGCGGCGCTCGTTAGCACTCGCACGGGGGCCGTCGGTTGCCTGGGTTGGTTCTTCGTGGTCGATGGGCTCCTCGGCTGCCCGTTCTCTGGAGGCTGGTCGCTGATACTGACTGGCGTCGGCGCAGTGCTGGTGATGCTGGGTAGATCTGAGCAAACCAACTGGGGCACCGTTCGGCTCGCAACGAGTCACGACGCCGAACGGCTCGGGATCCCGCACAGCTCCTTCGCCGACCGATATCCACCGACGCTGAGTCCGTTGACGATGATTCTGGTCGGCACCGTGGTGGTCGTCGCCCTGGCTTTCGCAGCCCAGAGCTTGTGGGGCTCCGATATTCGAGGCCCTACTTCGGTCACCGACAGTCGCGAAGAGCCCATCACTGAGCCGATGGTCGCCGAACCGGACCCCAGAACCGCCGCGAGGTCAGTCGCCGATCCCGAAGCGCCGCCGCCCGAGGCCGAACACTGGCACTGCCTCTGCGCGCGTGAGTTCGATGCACTGGGGACGGCGACCATCGTCACGTCGTGTCGCGTGACGGCCTCACAGTGTGAGCGACTCGAAGGCCGCGCAGGCTCAGGCCAGACACTGGAGCTCACACAGGAATGCGTGGACCTCGTGGGGCCGTCCCTTCAGTCGGCGACCGGCACAGACGGCTGGGAGCCTTCGTCGTTCCGCGGTGGCTGGCAGCTTCGAGGACGCTGCGCGCTCGAATAAATGGTCGCGCTGGGGGGCGCCCATCAAGGCGCGACGAACGTGCAGCGGGTGATCGGGAGCGCGACGTCGCGCTGGACGTGGAGGTAGTAGGTGCGCCCCGACACCAACGCCGGAGGCGCGCCGCTCGTGGGGACGCGCTGGATCGCGCCTGCGGGCAGCTCGCCGTAGGCCATGCCGCATCCGAGCGCGGGTGAGGTCGGAGGAACCGTGATCGACCACAGCGTTCCCTCGGGCAGATCGAAGTTCGGCGGCACGCCGGGCGAGGCCGAGCCCTCTTCGAGCACGCTCACGTAGCGCGCTGCGCCGCCCGTCCACACGAGCGTGCCGTCGGCGGCGAGGCCCACCTCCGGATCGCAGGGCCGGGGCTCGTACTCCACGAGCTCACGGAAGAACGGCGCGAACGGCGGCAGCGCGCTGGCCTCTTCGGTCGTCAGCCCGCGCCGCTCGAGCTCGAGCGCGACGAACGCGCGGAGACGCGCCAGATCGGTGGTGGGCAGACCACTCCGAGAGCGATCGAAGCCGTTGTTCTGGGCGGCAGGATAGAAGCCGAACTCGGCGGAGTTCGTGAACCCGCCCAGCATCGCGAGCGCCTCGTCGGAGATCGTGTCGACCCAGAGCGGGCCTGCCTCGGTGTCCCAGATCGCCGCGCCCTCGGGGGGGCGCGAGCTCTGGTGGCAACACGCGCACGCAGACGCCTCCGCCTGGCTGCGCAGCCACGCCACCTCGGCCATGTAGGCGGTGTCCTCGAGGCGCGGGTCCGCGGGATCGAGCGGGACCTCGACGTCGTAAGCGGCGTACGGCCGCTGCGTCCGCACCACGTCGCAGTCGGCGTAGTCCGCGAACTGCCTTCCTTCTTCAGTCGATCCGGAGATCAGCGTCGGCGTGCAGACGCGCCCGTCGGTGCGTCCCGGCGGCTCCCCGTCGCGCGCGACGCGGCAGTCGATCGTCGGCGGGACGAAGACGTTCGCATCGATCTCACCCGTCGCCTCGCAGCCCATGCAGCGCGCGTCGGGCATCCACGTGCCGCGCGCGAAGGTCTCGCACGCGGCCTGCGCAGCGCCGCACGAGGAGGGCGAGCCGCTCGAGAGCACCGAGTAGCCCCCGTCGTCGACGTTGCCGACCACGCAGCGACCGATCGCGTCGTCGAACGCGCAGACCATCCCGATCTCGAGCGTGCCCGCCGTCGCGCCGAGCACGCGCATGCAGTCGGTGGCGGCCGACTCGGCGCCCCAGCCGGGCCCGCGATACTCGGCATGCCCACGGTGCGCGGTACGGAAGAGCGCCGTTCCGCGCTCGCCATCGGTCTGCTCGACCTTCGCGCCGAGCTCCAGGAGGAGGCGGACGAGCTGTGCCTTGCCCTCGCGCGCCTCACACGCGAGCGGGAAGTCTCCGTACGGAGAGGCTTCAGCGAC
>JBKDQC010000048.1:0-6821 GCA_046342295.1 Deltaproteobacteria bacterium
CCCGTCCTCGCTCCCGAACCCCGCCATCATCTTCAGCTTCGCCACGTCGATCGCGACGACCAGCTTGCTCACGCCGACCAGCATCGCCGCGAGCAACGCGCTCGTCAGCCTCTCGATCGGAACCGCTCGGTACGATACCTCCTTGGCCATGGGGACGACCTCCTTCGCCCCGATTCTCGTCGGGATTTCGAGGCGTCCCCATGCTTGCTACAGACGACTACGATCCTCCGTGCGGGCGCGGATCCGCGGCACGCGCCCGGCTCGCGCCCGAACGCGCGAGCACGATGCCGGGGATCATCGTGTTCACCACCGTGAAGACGACGAGCGCGCCGTGGAGCTCGGCGGAGAGCTCGAAGCGCTGCTCGAGGATCTCGGCGAGCACGAGCGTGAACACGAAGGTGGGCGCGAGCGCGAGGCCCGCGCGCCAGCCCACCGCGAGGGGCTCGTCGGCGACAACGCGGCGCACGAGCGCCACCACGAGCACGCGCGCGGGCAGCACGATGACGACGAGGGCGACGCCGAGCGCCAGGGCCCGGACCGAGGCGAGGCCCTCGGGCAGGTGCAGGCCCGCCTTGAAGAAGTAGAAGGGGACGAAGAAGGTCGCGAAGAGCTCCATCGCGGACTGCACCTTCTCGCTCGCGAGCGCGGGCGCGCGCTTGCGAAGGCGCACGGCGACCACGCCGACGACGAACGCGCCCACGAGGTAGTAGACGCCGAGCCAGCGCGTGATCGAGGCGCACACGAGCGCCACGACGAGGTGCAGCGAGAGCTCGGTGCCGGGCGCGTGCGGGAGCACCAGCGTGACGAAGCCTCGGAGCACGATCGGCACGAGCACCACCATCGCGAGCAGCGAGCCGGTCGTGACGGCGAGCGCGCTCGCGTCCCCCGCCTGCGAGGCGACCAGCAGGCCGAGCAGCGCGAGCACCTCGACCGCGACGGCGTTGGTCTTCACCCACTTCCGCGGCTCGTCACCGAGATCCCAGCCGACGAGCGAGTCGAGGATGAAGCCCGTCGAGGGCGTGAGGAGCGCGAGCGCGAAGAGCACGCTCGCCTGCGGTGGCAGCAGCAGCGTGGCGTTCGCGCCCCAGGCCGTGAGCGCGACGAGCACGGCGAAGACGCCGAGGTGACCGGCGAGGCGAGGAGCCTCTCGGCGCAGCTCGCCGAGGTCGACCTCGAGCCCCGCGAAGAGGAAGAGCGAGACGATCCCGATCGTCGAGAGCACCGGGACGTTGTCGTCTCCGTGGAAGAGACCGACCGCGCCGAGCGCCGCGCCGAGCGCGAGGCAGCTCACCGCGCTCGGGACGCGCCAGCGCTGGAGGACCCGCGGCAGCACGAAGAGGCCGACGACCAGGATCAGGTAGCGGGCCTCCGGGCCGACGCCGTCGAGCCAGCCGCTCACCCGAGCTCGCTCCACGAAGGAGATGCCGCGAACGCCGCGTGGATCACGCCCGCGTGCGAGTACGCCTGCGGGAAGTTGCCCCACATGCGCCCGGTCCGCGGATCCACGTCCTCGGCGAGCAGACCGAGCGGCGCGTTCACGTGGCGGGTCCGTTCGACCACCTCGCGCGCCTCGTCGCGCCGCCCGGTGACCGCGAGCGCCTCGACGAACCAGTAGGTGCAGAGCGTGAACGCCACCTCCGGCACGCCGAAGTCGTCGGGCTTGGAGTAGCGGCGCAGCCAGCCGTCGACCTCGAGCTCGCGGCGCACGGCGTCGACGGTGCCGATCATGCGCGGGTCGTCGGGCGGGAGCAGGCGCAGCGTCACGGCCTGAAGGAGCGCGGCGTCCTGCGCGGAGCCGCCGTGATCGGCGACCAGGCAGAGGCGCTGCGGGTCGACGGCCTCCTTCAGGATGAGCTCCCGCAGCCGCGTGGCGTCCTTCGCGAAGCCCTCGGAGCGTGCGGGGCGGTGCTTCGCGCAGATGCGATGCGCGCGGTCGGCGGCGGCCCAGCACATGAGCGTGCTGAAGGTCTGCGGGCGCCACGCGGCGCGGTACTCCCAGATGCCCGCGTCGGGCTGGCCTGCGACCTCGATCGCCTTGTCGGCGAGGCGCTCGACGAGATCGAGCACCGCGGGCGTGACCTGATCCGCGATGCGCTCGTCCACGAACAGCGGAAGGAGCGCGAGCACCATCTCGCCGAACACGTCGTGCTGCCGGTGCTCGGCGGCCTGGTTACCGACGCGCACGGGGCGCTCGCCGTGGTAGCCGGCCCAGCCCTCGAGCACGCGCTCCTCGAGATTGGTGCGTCCGTCGATGCGGTAGAGCGGCTGGAGATCGAGGCCGGGGCTCCTCGAGGCCACGTCGACGAGGAAGCCGAGGAACTGCTCGCGCTCCTCGAAGTGGCCCAGGAGGCGGAACGCGCCCAGCGTGTAGTAGGCGTCGCGGAGCCAGCAGTAGCGATAGTCCCAGGTCCGCGAGGAGCCCGGCGCCTCGGGGAGCGTGGTCGTGGTCGAGGCGCGGATCGCGCCCGTGTCCTCGAAGCAGTGCAGCTTGAGCGCGAGCGCCGAGCGGATCACCTCGTGCTGATAGAGCGGCGGCACGTCGCAGTGCTTCACCCAGCCCTGCCAGTAGCGCACCGTGTTCGCGAGGAAGCGCTCGCAGAGCGGCGCGAGCGGCTCCTCCACGGGCTGGCCGAACGAGAACACGAAGTGGCGACGCCCGGTGAGCGCGAACGAGTCCGTCGTGAGGTACGAGAGCGGCACGTCGGTCGTGAGGCGGACCTCGCCGCCGTAGCCGAGGTACGAGACGTGGTGGGAGCCGAGCTGTCGATGCGGCAGATCCTGGGACCAGCCGAGGATCGGATCGCAGTGCGCGCGGATGCGTGGTGTCCCCGAGATGGGCTCCACGATCCGGACGAGCTGGGTGGGCCGGAACGTGCGCTCGTGCTGCACGAAGCGCGGGAAGAAGTCGATCACGCGCAGCGCGCCGTCGTCGGTCTCGAAGGTCGTCTCGAGCACGTTCGTGTTCGGGAGGTAGCGCTGTGTGCCGAGCCGGCCGTCCGCGGGGCCCACGGTGAAGCGCCCACCGCGGCCCTCGTCGAGGAGCGCGGCGAAGAGCGGCTCGGAGTCGAGGCGCGGCAGGCAGCACCAGCGCACCGATCCGTCGCGCGCGACGAGCGCAGAGCACTGGCAGTTTCCGATGAGGCCGAGATCCTGGAGCTCCATGTCGGGAGCCTAGCAGGACAAGGTTGGATATCCAATCAACTGATGCTAGAGCGTTGTCATGCGCTCTCTCCTCACCTTCTTCGCTGCCCTCGTCGTCTTCCTCGGCCTCCTCTCGTTCGCGGGCTACGAGGCGCTCGACGCGGTCACCCGCGAGTGGTTCGAGCGCGATCTGGCCCTCCGCGAGGAGCTGGCGATCGCCTCGGCCGGCCAGGGCCTCGTCGAGGCCTTCGAGCGCGGCCCCTCGAGCCTCTCGCGCATTCTCGACGGGATCACGCGGGACGAGCGCATCCTCGGCGCGGCCGCGTGCGACACCGGGGGAACACGCGTGGCGTCGACGGACGCCTACCCGCACGAGCTCGGCTGCCGCGCCGTGCTGCAGGAGGGCGCCGAGCCCTCGGCCGCGCGCTACGAGCGTCTCGAGGGTGGGCCGGTGCACGTGCGCGCCTTCCCGATCGTCGATGGCGAGCGCGTGCTGGGCACGGTGCTGCTCGTCCACGATCTCCGCTACCTCGACGCGCGTGGCGGCACGACCCGAGACATCGTGCTCGTGCTCTTCTTCCTCGTGAGCGCGCTGGCCGCGCTCGTCACCGTGCTGTCCGCGCGCCTGGCCCGGCGAGACTGGACGCTCGGTCTGCGGCAGGCCCTCGAGGGTGGCTCGCCAGGATCGAGCGAGCTCGACCCCTTGCTGCGCGACGTGCGCTCGCTCGTCGAGCGCCTCGCCGAGGAGCGGGGGCAGGAGGCGCGCGCCGGCGCGTGGAGCGCCGAGCGCCTGCGGGCCACGCTGCGCTCGAACCTCGACGGAGATCGCATCGTCCTGCTCGCGAACCGCGAGCCGTACATCCACGAGACGCGCGGCGACGCGGTCGAGGTCCTGCACCCCGCGAGCGGGCTCGTCACGGCGCTCGAGCCGGTCATGCGCGCCTGCTCGGGCACGTGGGTGGCCCACGGCAGCGGCTCGGCCGACCGCAGCACGGCCGACGCGCACGGACGCATCGCCGTCCCGCCCGGCGAGGAGTCCTACACGCTCCGGCGCGTCTGGCTCACGACCGAGGAGGAGAACGGCTACTACTACGGCTTCGCCAACGAGGGCCTCTGGCCGCTCTGCCACGTCGCGCACGCGCGCCCGATGTTCCGCGCGAGCGACTGGGAGCACTACGTGCGGGTGAACCGACGCTTCGCGGAGGCGGTCTGCGAGGAGTCGGACACCGACGACCCGATCGTCCTCGTGCAGGACTACCACTTCGCGCTCGCGCCGCGGCTCATCCGGGAGCGGCTGCCGCGCGCGACGATCCTGACCTTCTGGCACATCCCGTGGCCCAACGCGGAGCGCATCGGCATCTGCCCGTGGCGCGAGGAGATCCTCGAGGGCCTGCTCGGCTCGAGCATCCTCGGCTTCCACACCCAGCAGCACTGCAACAACTTCATCGACTCGGTGGACTCGTACGTCGAGAGCCGGATCGACCGCGAGCGACGCGCGATCGTGCGTCGCGACTCCGGCGAGACGCTCGTGCGGCCGTACCCGATCTCCATCGAGTGGCCCGTGCGCTGGATGGACGGCATCGCGAGCGTCGAGGCCTGTCGTCGCGAGGTGCGGAAGGAGCTCGGGCTCGCCCCCGACGCGCTGCTCGCGATCGGCGTCGATCGCATGGACTACACGAAGGGGATCGAGGAGCGGCTCGAGGCCGTGGATCTGCTCCTCGAGCGCGCGCCTTCGCTGCGGGGCCGCTTCACGTTCGTCCAGCTCGCGGCGCCGAGCCGGACCCACATCGAGCGCTACCGCGAGCTCGACGTGCGGGTCCGTGCCCTGACCGATCGCATCAACGCGCGCTGGGGCCGCGACGGCTACCTCCCGATCCTGCTCCGCATCGCGCACCACGAGCCGCCGACGGTGTTCCGCTACTACCGGGCCTCGGAGCTGTGTTACGTCAGCAGCCTTCACGACGGAATGAACCTCGTGGCCAAGGAATTCGTCGCAGCGCGTGACGACGAGCAGGGCGTGCTCGTGCTGAGCCAGTTCACAGGCGCGGCGCGAGATCTCACCGAGGCGCTCGTCGTGAACCCCTACGACACCCAGCAGGCGGCGCAGGCGCTCGAGGTGGCCCTCCGCATGCCGGTGGCCGAGCAGCGCCTGCGGATGCGCTCGATGCGTCGCCTCGTGTCCGAGCTGAACGTCTTCCGCTGGGCAGGCCGCATGCTGCTCGACGCGGCCGAGCTCCGCCGCAAGGAGCGCCTCTCGGGGCACCTGTCGTTCGTGGGCGAGGGACGCCTCGCGCTGGAGGGGATCCTCCCGCGAGGTGCGGCGTGAGGCACCTCCTCTCGCGCGACGGACGCGAGCTCCTGCGTCAGATCGCCTCGACCGACGTGCTGCTCGCCTTCGACTTCGACGGCACGCTCGCGCCGATCGTGGCCAAGCCGACCGACGCGTACATGCGCGCTCCGACGGCGCGGCTCCTGGCGCGCGTCGCCGAGGCCTACCCGGTCGCCGTGATCTCGGGGCGCGCGCGGGCCGACGTGTCCGCGCGGCTCGGGGCGGCGCACGTACGGCACGTCGTGGGCAACCACGGCCTCGAGCCGGGTGGTGACATGCGGCGCTTCGAGCGGATCATGGCCCGCGTGCGGCCCTTGCTCGAGGAGAGCCTGCGTGAGGCGCGCGGCGTCGTCGTCGAGGACAAGCGCTACTCGGTGGCGATCCACTACCGGCAGGCGCGGAAGAAGCGCGAGGCGCGCGCCGCGATCCGCGTGGCGCTCGAAGCGCTGCCGGATCGCATGCGGCTCGTCGCGGGCAAGCTCGTGGTGAACCTCGTGCCCGAGCGCGCGCCGAACAAGGGCGAGGCGCTGCTCGCGCTGCGCGCGAAGGAGCGCGCGGCCGTGGCGATCTACGTCGGGGACGACGTGACGGACGAGGACGTCTTCGTGATCGACGAGCCCGGCGCGCTCGTGTCCGCCCGCGTCGGTCGCTCCGTGAGGAGCGCGGCGCCCTACTACCTCCGCGATCAGCACGAGATGGACGTGCTCCTCGAGGTCCTCGCGCGAGCTCGGGGTTGAAGCACGAAGGCCCATGACCCAGCCCAGCCGAGATCCATCCGCGCCCGCCCCGCCGCTCGCGACGCCCGCGCTCGACCTCATGCGCCTGCTCCTGCACGTCGGGCACGGGCTCGAGCGCCTGAGCCTCCGCATGGAGTCGCGCCTCGGGGTGACGGCGCAGCAGCGCCTCGTCCTTCGGCTGATCGGGCGCCATCCGGGCATCACGCCGGGACGCCTCGCGGAGCGCCTGCACCTCGATCCGGGCACCATCTCGGCGATCGTGCGTCGCCTCGAGGCCAAGAAGCTCGTGCGCAGGGGCTCGGATCCGCGCGACCGAGACGCTCCTCACCGACCTCGCGCGAGCGCTCGAGCAAGAGGCGACGCGCCCCGACGACGAGCGGACGTAGCGTCGATGGCAGGGCTCCGTGACCGCGCACGCTCGCGCTGACGGCCGCTCCCTCTCGTCACGCGCGACGGCCACAGACGTGAGAGCGCCGTGAGACGCGGCCACGCGCGGGCAGCCGCTATGCTCGCGGGGTGAAGCGCGCCGTCGTCGTCGTCCTGCTCCTCGCCGTGGCTGCGTGCGGTGGCGAGGCGGCCCCTGCGAGCTCGGCGCCCGTCGTGGCCGCGCCACA
>JBKDQC010000049.1:0-1098 GCA_046342295.1 Deltaproteobacteria bacterium
TTGGACCTCACGTAGATGTTGAGGTCGTCGGCGTAGCGCACGAACGCGTGACCGCGCTTCTCCAGCTCTTTGTCCACGTCGTCCAACAGCACGTTCGCCAAGAGCGGCGACAACGGCCCGCCCTGTGGCGTGCCCTCGTGACGCTCCATTACCACCCCGTTCGCGAGAATCCCCGCGCCGAGGTAGCGGCGAACGAGCCCCAACACGCGACGGTCCTCGATCCGCTTCGCAAGCCGCCCCATGAGCACGTCGTGGTTCACACGATCGAAGAACTTCTCCAGATCGATGTCCACGACCCAGCGGCGACCCTCCTGCACGTAGCGCTGCGCGTGACACACGGCGTCGTGCGCGCGGCGCCCCGGCCGGAAGCCGTAGCTGTGCTCCGAGAAGCTCGGATCGATTCGAGGCTGCAGGACCTGCAACAGGGCCTGCTGGATGAAGCGGTCGAGCACCGTCGGGATGCCGAGCTCGCGCTCGCCTCCGCCGGGCTTGGGGATCGCCACTCGTCTCACCGCGCTCGGCTGGTAGCGGCCCGTGAGGAGGTCCTCACGGATCGCGAGCCAGTGCTCACGCAGGAAGTCGGGAAGCTCCTCGACCGTCATCCCGTCGATGCCGGGGCTGCCCTTGTTCTTCCGAACTCGTTCCAGCGCGGCCTTCAGGTTCCGGCGCTCGCACGCCAGCTCCATCAGACCGCTCGCTCCTGGGCGCGCGTGTCCATTCGTCGCCGACGACGCTTCCGCGCTCGCGTCGAGCTTCGGGGCTTCACCCCTCCCGTCGAGCGCGAGCTCCAGTTGCCTGGACTTCTGCGGCGATGCGTCTCCGAGACTCGTGGGCGTACGCCCTCCTCTCCGTTCGGTCCTTGGCCGCCCTCGCGGGCCGCTACTACGACCTCTGCTGACTTCTCGCTCCGCGCCTCGAGGCGCGTCGCCCTTTCGGGCGTGAGGCGAGATCTCCCCAGGTAAGAACGCTGACCTTCACCGCGCGACCGTCGCCTCTACGCCGCCTCGCCTTGGTCGTGAGAGCTTCGCGGTGCTCGGCCCGCTCGCCCTGCTCGGCAGCGCCTCACAGGCGCTTCTTGTTCATCGATCCGCGGTTTCG
>JBKDQC010000050.1:0-5740 GCA_046342295.1 Deltaproteobacteria bacterium
TACGGTCAGCGCATGGATCCGAGCGACGGTCGCGTGGTGTCGAACTTCATCGTGCAGGCGCTCATGGGCGAACCGCTCACAATCTTCGGCGATGGCGAGCAGACCCGCTCGTTCTGCTACGTGGACGATCTCCTCTCGGGCTTCCTCGCCCTCATGGATCATCCGAGCGAGCACGGGCCGGTGAATCTCGGCAACGACGGCGAGTTCACGATGATCGAGCACGCACGTCTCGTGCTCGAGCTGACCGGCTCCCGCTCCACGCTCGCCTGGCGCGAGCGCCCCGCCGACGACCCCATGCAGCGGCGCCCCGACCTCTCGCTCGCGCGTGCGCGGCTCGGCTTCCAGCACACCGTGCCGTTGCGCACGGGCCTCGAGCGGACGATCGAACACTTCCGCGCACGGATGGGCTCGGAGAGCGGGCTGTCGCCGCAGGGAGCGCCGCGCGAGAGCCGCCCATGAACCGACGGCGCGAGGCGCCCACCCCAAGGAGAGAGCTGCCATGAAGATCTGCATGATTGGGTCTGGCTACGTGGGCCTCGTGAGCGGCGCCGGTTTCTCGGAGACGGGCCACGACGTCATCTGCGCCGACATCGACGCATCGAAGATCGAGCGCCTCGAGCGCGGCGAGATCCCCATCTTCGAGCCTGGCCTGGACTCGATGGTCGCCCGCAACGTCGCGGCCGGGCGGCTGAGCTTCTCGAACGACATCGCCGGCTCGATCGCCCAGTCACAGATCGTGTTCTGCGCGGTCGGCACCCCGATGCGACAGGACGGCGCTGCCGACCTCTCCGCCGTCGACGCCGTCGCTCTGGAGGTCGCTCGGAGCGCCACGCGCGAGTGCGTGCTCGTGATGAAGAGCACGGTGCCCGTCGGCACGAACGCGCGCGTGCGCCGGCTCGTGGCGGACGCCAAACACGCGGTCCACTGCGTCTCGAACCCCGACTACCTCAAGGAAGGAGACGCGATCGGCGACTTCATGCGGCCCGACCGCATCGACGTCGGAGTGCAGCCGGACGACACCTTCTCGCGCGAGCTGATGGCGCGTCTCTACCATCCGCTCAACCTCGACCAGGATCGCATCGTCTGGATGGACCCAGCGTCCGCCGAGCTGACGAAGTACGTCGCCAACACGATGCTCGCGATGCGCATCTCGTTCATGAACGAGATCGCGATGCTCTGCGAGAAGGTCGGCGCGGACGTCCACCACGTGCGGCACGGCGTCGGGAGCGACTCGCGCATCGGCCCGAAATTCCTCTATGCGGGCCCCGGCTACGGCGGCTCGTGCTTCCCCAAGGACGTCTCGGCGCTCATCCACACCGCGCGCGACCACGGCATCGAGCTCGAGCTCGCCGTGGCCACCGACCAGATCAACCGCCGGCACAAGGGTGTGCTCTTCCGCAAGCTCCGAGCGCACTTCGACGGCGACCTCCGCGGCAAGCGGATCGCCGTCTGGGGCATCGCCTTCAAGCCGCGCACCGACGACCTGCGGGAGTCTCCCGCCCTCTCGCTCATCGACTCGCTCCTCGCGGAGGGCGCCGTGGTGGCCGCGCACGATCCGGAGGCGCACGCGAATGCGCGCGCGATCTACGGCGACCGCGTGGAGCTCGCGAGCGACCCCTACGCCGCGACCGAGCAGGCCGACGCCCTCGTGCTCGTGACCGAGTGGCGCCCCTACCAGAACCCGGACTTCGATCGGCTCAAGCGCACGATGCGCCGCGCCGTCCTCCTCGACGGCCGCAACATCTGGTCCGGCTACGGCCTGCGCAAGCAAGGCTTCCTCTACGACGGGATCGGAGTTCACGGCAGCTGAGGTCTCCGCCGAGCCACGGGGGCCCCGCGCGGGAGCACGCGTTCGGGCGCGTGGAGCAGGTGGCTGAGCGCGACGCCGCTCGCCAGGCTTGTCGCGCGTCGTGGCGCTGCTAGCACTGCCCGCTTCTCGGGGCGGTAGGGCCCCGGCTCGCTCAGGATCAGGAACCCTCATGCGCACGCTCATCCCCGGTATCGCCCTCGCCTCCACGATCGCCGCCGCTTGCGGCTCGGGCCCCCGAAACCCCGACGCATTCTTCGCTGGCTTCGACGCCGGCGCAGCGGATGCCCCGTTCACGGATGCGTTCCGGCCGCCGGTCGACGCCTTCGCAGGGACGGACACCGGGATGACGGTGGGAATGGACGCCGGGACCGACGCCGGCAGCGGCCCCGACGGCGACGCGGGCAACGACGCGGGCGGTGGCGCCGGCAGGGACGCCGGCGGGGGCCCGGACGCGCGCGGGCCGGACGCCTTCATGGCGCCCGACACCGGAGTGATGCCGCCCGCGAACGACACCTGCGCCACGGCGACGACGATCGGGGCCGGCACGCTGACCGGTACGACACTGGGCGCGCTCGACGACTACGGCGCCGGTACGATGTGCGCCGGCACCGCCGGCGGCGACGTGGTGTACGCCGTCGAGATTCCGCCGGGCCGCGTGCTCGTGGCGAGCGTGGCCTCGGGCGACGGTTCGTTCGACCCCTCGATCAGCCTCGTCGACGCGGGCTGCGGCGGCTCTCCGCGCGTCTGCCTCGACGGCGACGACTCGGGGGGCGCGAGCACCGTGAACTTCGTGGAGCGCACCAACTCGACCGGCGCGCCCGAACGCGTCCTCCTCGTGATCGACTCCTTCCGCGCCTCGGGCGGCGGACCGTTCGAGCTCTCCGTGGCGCTCGAGGCGCCCAGCATGAACGACACCTGCGCGAGCGCGACTCCCCTCGCCTCCGGCGCCGACGTCATGGGCAGCACGCGGGGCACCGCGAACGACTACCCGGGGGGAACGAACTGTGTCGGCACGGCGGGCGCCGACGTCGTGTACTCGCTCGACGTCCCTGCCGGCCAGCGCGCGACCGTCTCGGTGGAGGGCGCGGACGACTTCGATCCGTCGATCAACCTCGTCCGCGGGCCGGCGGCGAGCTGCGGTGGGAGCCCCTTCCAGTGCCTCGACGGCGACGACTCGTTCGGGACGAGCACGGCCGTCTGGACGAACGAGACTGGCGCAGACACGACCGTCTACGCGATCGTGGACTCGCGCGGCGCGACGGGCAGCTTTCAAATCAGCGCGAACGTTGCCCTCCCCGGCGCCGGCGAGACCTGCGGGACGGCGCAGCGCATCATGGCCGGCCGCTACAGCGACTCGCTCACGGGCTACGCCGACGACTACGGGAGCGGCACGGGCTGCGCGGGCACCGCGGGCGTCGACCGCGTCTACGTGGTGTCCGTGGGCCCAGGGCAGCGGCTCGACGCCGACGTGAACTCGGGCGATGGCTCGTTCGATCCCTCGATCAACCTCGAGACCTCGTGCGGCGCGACCCCGCGCGTCTGCGCCGATGGCGACGACTTGGGCAGCGCGACCATGCTGAACAGCGTGACCTTCACGAACGGCGCGGCGGTGCCCGTCGACGTGTTCGTGGTGGTCGAGACGTACTTGTCTTCCTCGACGGGCGGCCCGTTCGTCATGAACGTGGCCCTGACGGGCCCCTGAACGGCACTGTCACGGCGCGCGCTGTGGGCGAGAGGGTCTGCGCGGACCTTCGCCCCCAGCCCGCTCGACCCGCGGACTTCAGAAGCTGCCCGAGCCGCCCATCATGCAGCCCACGCAGTCGGGTCCGGTGGGGTCCGTCGCGCATCGAAGCGGGCAGTAGTTCACGCGGTTGAACACGTACTCGCCGCCCATGCCGTCGTCGATGGCCTCGCACTCGAGCGAGAGACCGACCACGCTCATCTCGCCGTAGCCTCCTGAGGTGGCGAACCGGGCGGCGCACGCGGAGTCGGGGCTCGACCAGGACGGCAGGTCGGGCAGGCGCATCTCCATGCCCGCCTCGGGATACCAGATGTCGCCGGTGCAGACGCGCGCGAGCGTGCAATCGCTTGGGGAGGGCGCCGCTGCGTCGCCTGCGCGCAGCGTGTAGCAGAGGTTGAATCGGCCCGCGCAGTCGACGGTCAGGGTGTCGCTGCTCCAGACCGTCCCGGCCATCGGCTCGGCTGGCGGGGAGTCATCGGACGGCAGGGTCGGGCACCGAGCCGAACCGCCGCTCACGTAGGTCGAGACGGCATACGTGCCGCGACCTGGGCCGTAGTCGATGAAGCAGGGCGAGAGGTTCTCGATCGCCCAACGCCCCTGCGAGAAGCATTGGCAGGCCTGTGGGCCGAGGCGGACGCCCTCGACGGGCAGGACCGCGCCGACGCAGGGCCCCCACACGCCGGTGAACTCGTCGAAGGGCAGACACTCGGTCATGCCATCTCTGCAGATCCCGCGGTTGCGGTTGACGCGGCGGCCGGGCCAGCAGGGCGCGCGCGTCCCGATCGGCTCGCAACGGCAGCCCTCGCGGTTCTTGTCGTCGGGACACTCGGGAGTGCCGCCGGGCGGGTCGGGAGGCGGCGACATGGTGCCGTCCTCGAGGCACTGGACGGGGGGCGGGTCGTCCGCCCAGAAGGCCTCCGGGTTGGGCTCGACGGGCGGAGGGCCGGTGTCGACGTTGAGCGGCGCGTCCGGACGATCGACGACGCCGATGTCGAACGGCGATCCGCCGCCCGAGTCCGAGCGCTCGCGGCCCGTCCCAGCGTCGCGACGACCGAGGTTCGTGCCGGCGCAGTCGCAGCCGAGCGCGAGCACCGCGAGCCCCGCGAGCGACGTTGTAGCCACGAGCAAACCGGCGCGCATGAGACCTCCAGTCGCGGCGCGAGCGCCGGGAGGATTTCAGCGTACACGAACTTCGAGCGCGACTTCGACCTCGGCCTTCGACCTCGACCTCGCGCGCCTACCCGGAAGGTCGAGCCAACCGCCCGGCCAATCGATGGCCGAGACGCGAGGAAACGGCCAGACTTCCAGCACGTGTCCCCGACACCTCCGAGCCCGCCCTCCGCCGAGGCGGTGCCGCGCGCCCCCCGCGACGCGGCGCCGCGGGCGCTCGTGCCGTCCGCGCTGGTGCTCGTGATCGCGCTGGCGGTCTCGGGCGGTCTGCACGTCAACGTCTACGAGGGGCTCGCGGTGCTCGGTGCCTTGCTCGACGCCGAGAGGCCACTGCCCCCCACCGAGGTCTCCTTCGTGGTCGTCGACCCCGGTGAGCCTGCGACTCCCACACCCGAGCCGCCTGCTCCGGCGGAAGCGGACCCGAGCGCGACGCCACCAGCGCCGCAGCCGATGCCGCGCCAGCCGCCGCGGATCGAGACGCCCCGAGAGCGACCGTCGCGCGTCGCAGCGCCGCCGCAGCCTCCACCGCCCGAGCCGCCGCCCGAGCTCGCCGTGCCGATGCCTGCGCCCCCGGCTCCGCCCGCGCCGCAGCCCCCCGACGAGGACCGCCGCTCGATCGTGCAGCGCTCGGAGGACCCGAGCGTCGAGAACCCCGATGCGCGCTTCCTCGCGGACCAAGCGCGGGTCGTCGAGGAGGAGACGATCGCCTCGCTGCGCAACACGCTGCGGGACGATCCCGATCCGGTGGCCTCCGCCACCGAGCAAGCGGATCCGAGCGCGGAGGTCGAGGGCAACGACCGCGAGGACGAGAGCGCCGACCTACGGCAGGTCGACGGCGATGACCGCCGACGCGTCACCGAGCACGAGGCCGAGCAGGACCCGGCGCGCGACACGGTGGCCGCGACGAGCCGGCGCGCGAGCGATCAAGGCTCCGCGACCGCGGAGACCGGAGGCGCGCAGTCACAGGCGGGCACACCGTCACGCGGACAAGAGAGCGGCGCCCAGGCCCGCGGCGGAGG
>JBKDQC010000051.1:0-18449 GCA_046342295.1 Deltaproteobacteria bacterium
TCGCCGATTCACTCGGCGAGAGGGAGGGGCTGCGGCCAGACCCTCCGGCGAGTAACGTCTGTGCATGGGGCCATCCATGTGACTCATGCTCTGAGGCCGCGCAGCCGCCGCTCGGCCGAGCCTGCGCGGCACCTTCGCCGAAGGCCGGGCGGCGAGTACGCCGAGGGGTGGTCAGCCGAGCTGCGCGAGGAGGGTCTCGGCGTTCGAGACCTCGAACTTGCGCGGCTGCTCGACGTTGAGCTGCGTGACGACGCCGTTCTCGACGAGCATCGAGTAGCGCTGCGAGCGCAGGCCCATGCCGCCGCCCGTGAGGTCGAGCTCGAGGCCGAGCTTCTTGGTGAGCTCGGCGCTTCCGTCCCCGAGCATCCGCACCTTGCCGATCGCCCCGAGCGCTTGGCCCCAGGCCGCCATCACGAAGGCGTCGTTCACCGCGACGCACCAGACCTCGTCCACGCCCTTCTGCTTGAGCGCTTCGAGTTGCTGGACATAGCCGGGCACGTGCTGCGCCGAACAGGTGGGTGTGTAGGCGCCCGGGAGGCCGAAGATCACGACCTTCTTTCCTTCGAGAGCCTTCTGCGCGCTGAAGGACTCGGGCGCGAGCGGGCAGGAGTCGCCGAACTGGACGGACTCGCGGAGGGTCGCATCGGGGAACGTGTCGCCTACTTGGATGGTCATGCCGCGGGGCGTAGCACGGCCGCCCGCGCGCACGCACCTCCGGCCGAGCCACGCGGCTCATCTCCCTCGCGCGTCAGTCTCCGCGGCCGCGGAACGCGCGCTCGGCGCTCGCCGCCGACAGCTTGAACGACGCCGCGACGCGCACGCGCTCGAGCAGCTCGTGTGTGTGGTCGTCGAAGGCCGAGAGCATCGCGTGCGGGTCGTCCTCGTCGGGCACGATGTCGAGGTCGACGCGGACGCGGCGCTCGCTCTCGTCGAGGTATGTGATGGACTTGTGCAGGCGCGCGCGCGCGGCGTTCTCGGCGCGCTCGATCACCTCGCGCGCGGTCTTGACGAGCGTGTGGAAGGCCGTCTGGTCGAGGGGCTTCGGGTTCTTCTTGTCGCGCCCCATCGTCCAGGGACCGACCAGGGCGGGCTCGGGGTCGCCGGCGCGCGTCATCTCGACGGCCCAGCCGTCGTCGTCTTCGTTCTTGACGACCTTGGCGGTCCAGCCGTTCTTGCGCCAGAGGCGCGGCTCGGTGACGTCGGGCAGCTCGCTCATCGAGGCAATGTCGCGCAAACCGGCCCGCGGAGCCACGCGGCCCGCGCGTGTTGACGCGGTCGGGTCGAGCGGCGAGCATCCGCGCCGATGCCGGAGGGTCCAGCATGCAGGAGAGCGCGGGCGCGGGCGGGAGCCCGATCGTCACGATCGTGGCCCTCGGTGCGCTGACGATCCTGCCCTTCGTGTTCATGACCACCACGAGCTTCGTGAAGATCTCGGTGGTCTTCTCGATCCTCCGGAACGCCCTCGGGACGGGGCAGATCCCGTCGGGCACCGTGATCACGGCCCTGTCGGCGATCCTCACGCTCTACGTGATGGCGCCGGTGGGCGTGGAGATCGCAACGGCCACCGCGCCCGCGGTCGAGCGCATCGATCGCGGCGATCCGCTCCGCACCACGGACGCGGTCTTCGAGGCCGTCGAGCTGGGCATCGGGCCGCTGCGCGATTTCCTCGTTCGCAACACCGGGCCGAGGGAGCGGGCGATGTTCCTCGAGCTCGCCCGCGAGGCGCGGCCCGCCGAGCAGCACGACGCGGTCGGCGACCGCGACCTCCTCGTGATCGCCCCGGCGTTCGTCGTCACGGAGCTGAGCGAGGCCTTCCAGATCGGCTTCCTCGTCTTCATCCCGTTTCTGATCGTGGATCTCGTGATCGCGAACGTTCTCCTCGCGCTCGGCATGCACATGCTCAACCCAACGCAGGTGAGCATGCCTTTCAAGCTGCTCCTCTTCGTCCTCGTCGACGGCTGGTTCCTCCTCGCGAGGGCGCTCGTGCTCGGCTACGTCTGAAGAGCGCGCGGTCGAAGTCGGAGCCGATTTGCGGACCCGTGCCGGGGGATCGCCGAGCGCAGATCGGATACCAAGAGCTAGCCGCTCCTCGCCGCAGGCCGGATCTTCGCGGTGACGAGCGCCTCGAGCGCTTCGGCCGGGACGCCGAGGCGCGCGGCGACCTTGTGCGCGAGCGACGTCGTCGCGACGCCGGGCACGAACTGGAACGTCGGCTTCTCGTCGCCGTCGAGCTCGACCTGGAGGAACGCGAGGCTCGGGTGCGCGGGCTCGCGCGCCAGGCGGGCGGCGAGCGAGAGGAAGTGGGTGCTCACGAAGACCTGCGGGCCGAGGCGCGGCAGAAGGCCCACGACCATCTCGAAGATCGCCTCGCCTTCGGTCGGGTTCGTGCCCGAGCAGAGCTCGTCGAGCAGCGCCATCGAGCCGGGCTCGAGCTTCTCGAAGAGCTCGCGGATCCGGAGCAGCTCGGTGCCGAGGCGCCCCTCGACCTGCGCGGCCTCGCCCTCGACCACGAGGGAGAGGAACATCGAGGGCGCGGGGACGAGCGCGGCGCGGCGCGCGGGCACGAAGAGCCCGCACTGGCCGAGGAGCTGCGTGAGCGCGATCGACTGGAGCAAGCGCGTCTTTCCGCCGGAATTCGGGCCCGTGATCACGACGAGCGCGTCCGGTCGGGGCGCGGGCACGTCGCACGGGACGGGCACCACACCCTGGAGGAAGAGCAGCGGGTTGAAGAGCCCCTCGAGCGTCCGCCGCTCGGTGCCGAAGCTCGGCAAGCAGACCTCGAGGCCCTTCTGGATCGCGAGATCGCGGAAGCCCAGCGCCGCGAGGTAGGCCTCGAGCGCGGCGGTCGTCGCCAGCAACGCCACGACGTGCTCGGCCATCGGCGCGAAGACCTCCTCGAGGAGGCGCACCACGACCTCGCTCTCGCCATAGCGGTAGCCGCGGAAGAAGGACGCGATGCGCTGGAAGAAGCGGCCGACCGGGCCGGGCAGGAGTGGGCTCTCTCGCTCGTGGATGGCGAGCACGCCGAAGCCGCGGATCGAGCCATCCGACCCGAGGCGGAGCTGGAGATCGACCGTGGCGAGGTTGCCTTCGGCGTCGACGAGCTCCGAGAGGCGCGCGAACTCCTCGGACCCGCGCATCGCCCGCGCGCGCTCGCGCAGGAGGGCGAGCTTGCTCTCGGCGCCCTCGAAGCCGTCGGCCATCGCGTGCACGACGCGCCGCAGCGCGACGAGCACGGCGACCTTGCGTCGCACGAGGTTCGGCTCGCTCCCGGTGGCCATCTCGAGCGTCTCGCGGAGGCGGCGCAGGGCGCGGTAGCTGCGCTCGAGATCGGCTCGGAACGCTGACGAGGCGACGAGCTCGCGGAGGACGTGCTGGCGCGCGTCGCGGTCAGCCGCGCGCGCAGGCGGCGTCGAGACCACGCGGCGGAGCGCGCGGGCGTTGGGCTCGAGGCGATCGCCCTCGATCACGATGCGGAAGCAGTGCCGCGTGAGCTCGTCGAGGTAGAGCTGCCCGGGGACGGTGGCCGCGTCTCCGGCGCGGTCGAGGGGGCTGCCCCCGAGCGGAAGCGCCTCGATCAAGGCATCGAAGACGCCCTCGCAGTCGCCGCCCTCGAAGGCGAAGCGCACGAGCTCGCTCGAGCCCCGCAGGTCTCCCCACGCGCGGGGCTCGGCGTGGAGGAGATCGGGCACGCGCGGGCCATGCTCGGAGGGCTCGGCGCCGACGGGGGCGACGTAGAACGACGCCGCGCCGGGCTCCGCGCGCGCGCGGCGCCGTCGTCGCATCACCTCGGTCGTCGAGCGTCGCATCCGAAGCAGCATGGCACCTATCCCGACCCTGCGCGGGGGAGAACCTGGTCTCTGGCGTAGACCGCGCAGACGGCCCGACGTTCCCGGCAGGCGCGAGGGCGCGTACCGCACCCACCCGCGCTTCGAGGCCCACGCGCGCGCGGCCAGACGCGGACGGGTACACTCGGCCCGTGGCCCAGGGCTTCGGACCGAGCTTCCCCTGTCCCCGTTGCTCCGCGGCGTTGCCGGCGGGCGCGGCCTTCTGCAACCGATGCGGCGCGGACGTCCGCGCGCTCGCGGCGCTCGGAGCGCCGCAGGCCGCACAGCCGGCGATGCGCGCGCGACCCGGTTTCGTCGCGGTCGGGCGCGGGATGCCGGTCTGCCACGCGTGCGGCGCGCTCGCCCCGAGCGGACGCGCGAGCTGCGAGGTCTGCCAGCAGCCCATCGGCAGCTCGCTCGAGGCCGTGCCGCCCCGCAGCGATGATCTCTGCTTCGCGCAGGTCCGCACCGAGATCACCTGCCGGCAGTGCGGCGGCTCCTTTCCGCTCGACGAGCCCGAGCTCGAGGAGGCCGTGACCTGCCCGCGCTGCGCGACGACGCAGGCCTTCGAGCTCGGCGCGTGGGGGGAGGCGTTCGAGCTCGCGCACTGCATCGCGGCCGTGCACGGGCCGCGGGGCGAGCGCTTCCGGCGCGAGCTCGGAGCGCGGGACCCGCACCCGGAGATCGGGCGAGGCACCGCCGTGGCCGAGCTGCGGCTGACGGGCATGACGATCGAAGGCGGCGTGATGAAGAGCCGCAACCTGAGGGCGTCGTGCGCCCCCGGTCAGCCTCTCTGCACCAAGTGCGGCTCACCTCGCGAGCCGCTCGAGGCCGCGGGGCTCCGCGCCGCACCGGAGCTGCAGCTGCGGTGCGTGGGCTGCGGCGACACCGCGCGCTACGCGATCCCGTCGGTCGCTCGGTCGCTCGCGCCCGGCGTCGTGGGCTTTGTGGCCGAGGCCCTGCGCACCGATCGACCCGAGGCGCGCCTCGACATGACGAGCGCGGGGATGGTGATCGCGCTCCGTTGTCCGAGCTGCGGCGGAGGCCTGAACGTGAGCCCCGGCAGCCACGCGGCGACCTGCGCCTTCTGCAAGACCGAGTCGCGCATCGCGAGCCGCACGCTCCTCGCGCTCAAGTCGACCGACGCAGCGGCGGCGCCCTGGTGGGTGGTCTTTCGCGGCGATGCGGCCGCGCGAAGGGAGCTCGCGCGCGAGGACGCGCGGGGCTCGGGCCGCTTGGACCCTCTCGAGGCGGTGCGCGCCTTCTCGGGCGAGGACACGCAGCTCCTGGCTCTCCTCGCGATGGCCGAGAGCCCGGGTGGCGAGAAGGTCGTGCGCCGCGCGATGTCCAAGAAGATCACGGGAGTGGGCGAGGACGTCAGCCCGGGCGAGAGGCGGAAGGAATGGGCGCTCCAGCTCATGATCCCGCTCGTGATGCTGGCGTTCGTCGCGCCGCTCTTTCACACGCAGATCTCGCGGTGGATCGGAGGAGGTCTCTCGGTCGCGCCGAGCGTCGCGTTGGCGGGCGGCGTCGGTGGAGCGCCGCTCGCCCCGCGCGAGAACGCGCCCCGGGCCCCGATCACGATCCTGCTCTCGCACGAGGGTGAGGTGCGGCCCGTCTGCGACGATGGCTTCGGGATCGAGGAGGCGCAGGTGGCCTGCCGGCAGCTCGGCCACCAGGGCGCCACGGGGTTCTCGACGGTCTCCGGGAGCACAGACGAGTTCTGGCTCGACGATCTCGTGTGCACCGGCCAGGAGCTGCGGCTCGAGGACTGCCAGCACGAAGGCTGGGGTGAGGAGAACTGCACGAGATCCGAGACGCAGGCCGTCACGTGCTACTGAAGGCACGTGCCCTGCACGCTCGATGAGCTCGCGAAGGAACCGCGCTGCGGCGCGTGTGCGCGTCCGCGGAGCACGTGCATGTGCGATCGGCTGCCGTCCCCGAGGCTCGCAAGCCCGCTCGAGATCGTCGTCCTGCAGCACCCTCAGGAGGACGACGTCGTGCTCGGGACGGCGTCGCTGATCTCACGCGCGCTCGAGGGCGCGCAGGTGCGCGTCGGCCTCTCGTGGCCTTCGGCCGACGCGGCGATCGGCCGCGAGCTCGCGCGTGATCGCCCTCTCGGTCAGCGCGGGGCGGTGCACTTCGCCACGAAGGAGGAGGGCGCGACCCGAGAGGGCAGCGCCGAGCTCGCGCCCGGGACGGTGCGCGTGCTCGATCGGCACGGCGTGCCCGTGCCCGCGGGCTCGCCGCGCCTCGAGGGGCTGATCGTGCTCGATGGCACGTGGAGCCAGGCCAAGACGCTCTGGTGGCGCACCGCGTGGCTGCTCAAGCTCGGTCGGCTCGCGCTCGTGCCGCGCGAGCCCTCGATGTACGGCAAGCTCCGCAAGGAGCCCCGCCGCGAGTGGGTCTCGACCCTCGAGGCCGTCGCGGACGTGCTCCCCGCGCTCGGACCGGAGGCCGAGCGCGAGCGCTTCGAGCAGAGCCGCCACGAGCTGCGTCGCCTCATGCGCACGATGCTCCAGCGGGTCCGCGATGCGTTGCAGCGTTGATCGAGGGACGACCGAGAGCTTCAACGGCACGCGTAGGTGCCGAGGTTGTGCGGCGCGCGGCCCGTCGCCCGGCGGGCCGGATCGCACGCGTGGTCGTTGCAGGTGACCTCTCCACGAGGCCGCTCGAAGCACTCGCAGGTCACGGGGTTAAGGTGCATCTCGTAGACGTAGCGGTGGAGGTGGTCGCCCACGCAGGGGCGGTGAACAGCCGAGGGCGCCACGCAGTCCTGCCGGCACTGGGGTGTCCTCGCGGCAGGGCACGGCGGGCATGTGGTCGCGCGCGTCGCAGCGAAGACCAGCGTTCGGATCCCGCGCGCCGCAGACTCGTAGCCGTTGGCCGCCGCGGTCCAGGCGACACGCGCGAGCGGAGCGACACACCGGTTCCAGCCTCCCGAGATCTTGAGCGCGACCGCGCCCCCGAGAAAACCAACGGCTGGGGCGCTGATCGCGGCAGCGGCGACCTCGCCCCCCGGGGTCGGCTCGAGGATCGCGCCGCCCCACAAGGTCCCGACTCCGATCGCGGTCACCGCGCCCGCCGTGCCGTAGAGCGCTCCGTTCACGCACGCGATCCAGTCGAGACGGGCGCTGCCCGCGACGAGGAGATCGTCGGTGACGTCCTCGAGCTCGTCACTGCCCCAATCCGCCTCGAACAGACAGCGCTCACGTTCGGCATCGGAGCTCGGCTCCTCGCAGGGGTCCCGCGGCTCCGCCGCCTCGGTGTAGCGGGGCTCGCCGATGTCGTCTTCGCCCGGTCCGCAGGTGCCATCCTCGAGGCACACCTCCGAGGCTCCGCAGTCGAGGTCCGATGCGCAGGGCACGGGTGCGTCCTGCGCCGTGCACCGGCCCTCCTCGCACGTCATGGAGCCGCAGCAATCGAGGGAGCTCCAGCAATCGCCCTCCGCCTCGACACAGTCTCTCTCGATCGCGGATTGCGACCGGTCGCCATCGTCCGCGGACGCCCCGCGAGAGAGGTTGGACGTGGGAGCGCAGGCGGCCACGAACGCCAGCGCCCATACCCAGAGACCCTGGGTGACAGCCTTTGCGCACCGAGCACTGAAGAGCGTGATCATGGACCGCGTTCCTTTCTGGGCGTTGGCAAAAAGCGGGATCCGAATGGCTCGTCCCCAACTGCCGTGCACATGGATGGGTCGTCCTCGGCGCCCCGGGTTTCCAAGACGCCCATCCGAGGAAGCTCGTGGTTCGGTCGCGGCAGCCGAGGGAACCGATGCAGGACTGCCAGGAAGCCATGCTGAAGTCGCTCGTCGCCGTCGCCTGGGCGACAGGCGACGGCGGACTCCCCACGCCAGCGCCAGCGCCGAGACACGGACCGTCGAGAACGACATGGCCGCTCTGAACCAGCCGCCCGGCGTGCTGTCGCGAGCGAAAACGCCACGCCAAGGGGCGGATCGCAGCTCCGAGATCCGAAGCTCCGCCGGCGCACCATGAGGTCGAGATACCCCGCTGGGGCCTGGAGGCTCCGGATCGGACGGAACCGAGGCGGCTCAGCGGGCTCGGATCGTCACGGGGCCAGTGAGACGGGCCGAGACGAAGAGGCGGGTACCTTCGGTCGCCCAGCAGACACCGTCGCAGCCTGCCTCGACGGAGGCGCGCGGGCGGACGGGTAGCTCCGCCGCGCCCGCCGAGAGCGCCGTGATCGATGGGATCGCGGGCACGGCGTTCGCGAGGTCGATGGACAAGCGAACGTCGCGGAGGCCGAGGTCGGGAGCGCGCGCGACGGGCGCGAGCGAGATCGTGAGCCCGCCGTCGTGTGCGATCCCGATCGTGACGCCTTCCTCGGTCGTGATCGCGCGGGAGCCCATCGGCAGGACGTACGCTCGGAGAAAGGCCCGGTCGCTCGGATCGATGCGCTCCCCGCCGCCTGACGACGGTGCAGGGACCAGCGTCTCGAGGTCGTGCGCGAGCATCGGCACGATCGCGCCGACACGCACGAACACGGGCGGCGCGCCGACGGGCGCCTCCACGGTCAGATCGCGCGGGCCGTCGTAGGCCTCCCCGGTCCACCAGTGCACCCAGCGACCAGGCGGCAGGTGGAGCGCGCGCGTGCTCGCGCCGGGCGTCACGACCGGCGCGACGAAGAGGTCCTCGCCGAGGAGATAGGCGTCGGGATCGGCATAGCCCCCGCGGTCGGACGGGAACGCGAGCGCCGGGTGGAGCACGGGGGGTGTGCCGTCTGCCGACGCGCGCAGCGCGTGCATGCGGAAGTACGGGATGAGCTCGGTGTGCGCGCGCGCGAGCTCGCGGTAGGTGCCGGTCGGATCGGGGATCTGCGCGGTCGGTTCGTAGAGCCACGGGTTGTGGTGCTCGCCCGAGCCACCGAGCTGCAGGAACGGGGAGAAGGCCGTGTGCTCGGCCCAGCGCAGGATCGTCTCGAGGTCGGCCGGCCCCTCGCGGTAGCCGCCGGTGTCCGACGCGAAGCTCGGGAAGCCGCTGGCCGCGAGGGAGATCAGCGCCGAGATCGCGGCGGGCAGGCCGCCCACGTTGACCGTATCGCCGCGCGTGAGGTTCGAGTCGATGTCCCCGGGCCACACGACATCGGCGACGCTCTGCCCTCCGAAGCAGGACGCGCGCACGAGGAGAAAGCCCCCTTCGTCCGAGTGCGCGTCGAGCGCCTCCCGGTAGGGCCGGTGGTACTGCATCGCGTAGACGTTGTGCGTCTCGCGCTCGGTCGTGCCGTCGGCGAAGCGCAGGTTCGTGCGTGAGCCCCCGAGCTCGGGAACGACGTCCTCGCCATAGTCGAGCTTGAAGGCGCGGATGCCCAGGTCTCGCACGAGCGGGTCGAGTCGGCGCTGCCAGAACGCGCGCCCGGGCGCGGTCGTGAAGTCAATCATGCCGGCGGCCTCGCCGAGTCCCGAGACCCCGAACGCGCTCGGCGGAGCGAACGGCGCGCCGCCGGCGAGACCCACGAGGTGACCTTCGCGCGCGGCCTCTTCGTAGAGACGCTCGGCGGGGTTGTCGGCGACGCCGTCGTCGGGCGCGTCGAGGTAGGGGACGTTCCACACGAGCGGGCGGAAGCCCGCGTCGCGGAGCTCGCGGAGCATCTCGACGTGGCCAGGGAAGCGCGCCTCGTCGAAGAGGTTGTCCGTGTACGAAGTCATCCACGGGTTGTCGATCCAGAAGGACGTCGCGGGGATGTGGAGCTCGACGAGCGCGCGCGCGTCGGTCTCGAGGAGCGCGCGGTCGTCCCACACGTTGCGCCAGTGCATCGGCGCGAAGGACCAGCGCGGCGGCAAGATGGGCAGGCCCGTGTGGCGGGTGTAGGCGGCGATCACGTCGCGCGGCGTGGCCGCGCTGAAGAAGACGTAGTCGATCGCGCTGCCTTCGAAGGTCGCGCGCACTTCGTCCGCGTCGGCGAGCGCGACGTCGAAGGCACCCGCCTCGCGGCTCTCGACGAAGAATCCGTAGCTGCGCGAGCTGACGAGGAAAGGCACCGGAACGTGGTGCTCGTTGAGGCCGCTCTCGCGCACGAGGCTCGTCACCGACATCTGCATCGGGACGACCTGGCCGCGCGCGTCGGCGCCCGTGAAGCGCTCGCCGAGGCCCTGGTAGCTCCCGTCGTCCGCGCGGAGACGCGCGCGGACGAGGGCGACGGTCTCCTCGGCGCCGACCGCGGAGATCCGCATGCGGAGCACGCCACGCGCGACGCGGCTGAGCGTGACGCGCGCGCTGACGCCGGTGCCATCGCCGAGCAGGCCCTCGCTCGCTCCGAGCGCGCTGATCCCGAGGTCGAGCGGCCGCCACGTGATGCGTCGCGGCGCCTCGACGGTGACGTCGCTGGAGCGGTCGTCGCCGATCGGAGAGACACCGAGCTCGAGACCGGAAGGGACGGTCTCGAGCGCGACCGAGCCATCGGCCGCGTAGAGCCGCACGCGCAGCGGGTTCGAGAGGAGCTCGAGGCGGGTGCTGGCGCCGCTGCCGTCGTCGTCGTCGATCGAGATCACGATCGGAGACGTGACCGCGTCGGGCAGCGCGGACGCGTCTTCGAGCGACGGCGCGTCGGGCGCAGGTGCCGCGTCGGAAGTGGTCGCGTCCATGGCACCTGCGTCGGTGGGCGGCGGCTCGGGGCCGCAGCCGGCGAGCACGCAGGGCAGGGTCACGAGGGCGAGGGCATGGATCGTGAGACGATCGTTCATCGGTCCCGCATCCTACACCTCGAGCCCGGGTACACGGCTCGACCTCTGCGGCAACGGCCTCCTCGACGTCGGCGAGCCCTGCGAGGACGCGAAGCGCTTCGACGGCGATGGATGCACCGGGCGCTGCGCGCTCGAGCTGGGCTGGCGCTGCCTCACGCCGGGCGCGCTCTGCGACGCGGCGGCGTGCGGGGACGGCGTGATCGCGGGGGGCGAGGAGTGCGACGACGGCGACGCCACGGCACGCTCGGGCCGCGCTGCGACGGCGAGCGACAGCGGCTCGTGACGCTCGGCCCCGAGATCGTCGCGGAGCCGTGGCGTGCTTCACCGGCGGTGGCCTCCATCTTCCCAGCGTGACCCATACGAACGAGCGAGCAGCCCGCGAAGCGGCGAGCGACGCCTCGCAGCTCGACCTGGCGCTGGTCGAGCTGGCGAGGATGACACACGAGATCGAGGCGCTTCGCGCGTGTGCGCTCGACGACGCGGACCACAGCCACATCGCGAGCCTCGAGGCGGTGCAGCGCGCGCTCGTCCGCATGGTCGTGGAGCGCCTCGAAATCCACGCATGAATCGTCGCACGCATGAATCGTCGGGGGCAGATGCGGTGATGGCGCCCGCGCTCGTGTAGTGTCGTCGGGATGGACGAGCCGCAAGATCTACGAAGCTACCCACACCGCCTCTACGCCCACTGGAACGCGGGTGACATGGAGTCCTTCTACGCGATGATCGACGAGAACGTGCACGACGCGGGCGGAGGCGTGGGCGGGCGCGCCCAGGTGAGGAAGATCCTCGACCACGTGCGGAGCGCGTTCCCCGACTCCCGCTACACCGTCGAGCACGTGATCGCCGACGGCGAGTGGCTCTGCGTGCGCCTCGAGTTCACGGGAACCCAGCACGGCGAGCTCTTCGGCTGGCCCGCCACGGGACGCCGCGCCACCTGGAAGGAAATGCGGTACTGCCGGATCGTCGATGGGATGACCGTCGAGCACCACGCGGTGATCGACAACGCGGGGATGCTCGAGCAGCTCGGCCACCTCACGCCGCCGGCGCGCAGCCGCTGGTGAGGGTCCGCGCGAGGAGACCCGCCGCGGCAGTGTCACCGGCCGTGGCCGAGCGCTCACCGCCGCGATGCTTGACACCCGGGGGGCCCGTGCCATCCACTGGCCGCTTTCTCGCGACCTCCCTCGCCCTACCCTTGGACGAGGCGTCGTCACGGGCCCGCACCGCAGGCGCGGGCGCCCCGCGGAGCTCCGATGAACGAGCCTCGAACCATCCGCCGCACGGCCGCCCTCGGACTCGCTTCCGCCGGCTTCCTCGCGGGTCTCTTGTCCGTCCCCGTCGAGCCAGCCGGCGCGAACGCGCTCTCGCGCGTCTTCCTGAACGGCGTGCCCACGCCGGTCAGCTTCAACGATGGCGACTCGTTCCGGATCCAGGCGGGTGAGCACTCGGGCGCGCAGTGTCGCCTCGCGGGCTTCAACTCCCTCGAGAGCTTCGGGCCCGCGCACCAGTGGGGCAGCTGGCATCCTTACGAGCTCTACATCAACGCCAAGCTCGCCACGATCAACGGCCGTCGCGGCACCTGGCACTGCTTCACGGACGGCACCCGCGACGGCTACGGCCGCCTCCTCGTCGAGTGCCCCGACCTCATCGTCGACGACCTCCGACGCGGCTACGCGCACGCCTACCAGGCCGACGACACGCCCTCGCGGCCGGAGTACCTGCGGGCGCAACAGGAGGCGATCCGCGAGCGTCGCGGCATGTGGGCGCACGGCGTGCCGCTCTTCGTGATGACGTCGCTCCACTCGCTGAGCGAGGACCCCTCGCGCGACTGGCACTACGACCGCCTCATCTCGACGATCGACGGCCACAGCGAGAGCCGCCGGCACCGCAACACGTACGGCGAGTGCCAGTGGATCTGCAACGACGAGGTCGTGGCCGATCCGCTCGCAACGCGCGCGGTCGCGCGGGAGATGCGCACCGATCCGGAGATCGGCGGGCTCCTCGCGGGCTGGTCGAACCTCCAGCTCGTCGAGTTCGCGACGCGCTTCGCCCGCACGGGGGAGCTGCCCGGCTACCTCACCGGGGAGAGCCACGACCCCGTGCTGCGCTTCCTCGAGTCTGCGCGCGCCGGCGGGCGCCTGGGCGAGAACACGACCGAGCGAGGCGCGTGCATGCTCTACGTCGACTTCACGCGCCGCTACGGCGACGACCGCGCGGCGTGCCTCGCGGGGCACGGCACGCTGCCGCCGGGCCTGCCGGACGTGTGGCATGGGGAGGCGCACTGATGATCGGCCCGATGTCGGCTCGTCTCGCGACCGCCCGCGGTCTCCTCGCGTCGCTCGCCTGCACGCTCGCGGCGGGCCTGGGCGCTTGCTTCGTACCCGTGCCCGAAGGCCCACCGGCGGGCTACGAGCGGACCTACGAGGGCTGCCGCAACCGCTTCGACGACGACGCCGATCGCCTCGTCGACTGTCGCGACCCGGACTGCATCCGCCAGGGGTTCTGCAACCGCCGCGTCTCGCTCGTGCCTTCGCCCGAGCCGGAGAATACCCCCGAGCGGTGCGCGGACCTCGTCGACAACGACGACGACGGCCGATTCGACTGCGGCGACAGCGACTGCACGGTGATCGTCGAGCTCTGCTGCTCGCTCGAGTTCGACGACATCGCGTGCAGCAACGGCATCGACGACGACGGCAACGGCTTCCAGGACTGCCAGGATTCGTCCTGCTCGCGCAACCCCTTCGTCACCGTGTGCGAGGCCGAGACCAGCTGCGAGAACAACCTCGACGACGACGGTGACCGGCGCCCCGACTGCTTCGACAGCGACTGCGCGCGCGCGGCGCGCTGCGTGCCGGGGGGCGAGAATGGCTGCGCCGACGGCGACGACGATGGCGATGGCCGCGCGGACTGCGACGACCGCGATTGCCACGGCGACCCCCTCTGCAGCGGGCCCGAGAACACGCTCGCGCGCTGCATCGATGGCAACAACAACGACGGAAACACGTCCGGCCCTCCGGACAACACGCCCCTCCTCGACTGCACCGAGCCGACCTGCATGGCGCTCCCGGGCGACGATGGCACGGCCTTCCGCGCCTACTGCATGGGCCTGACGGGCCCCGAGACCACGCTCGCCCGCTGCCAGGACGGCGTCGACAACGACGGCAACGGGTTCACCGACTGCAGCGACTTCAGCTGCTCGCGCGGAGCGCCGGAGGTGGTCGCGTACTGCAACAGCCTGGCGGAGAACACGCTCGAGCGTTGCCGGAACAACCTCGACGACGACGGCAACGGCTTCATCGACTGCCGCGACTTCTCCTGCACCATGGCGAGCCGCGGCGCGACGCCGGAGGCGATCGCCTACTGCATGATGGCGACGGGCGAAGAGACCTCCCTCGAGGCCTGCCGGGACGGTCGCGACAACGACGGCAACGGCTTCGTCGACTGCGCCGACTTCTCTTGCACGATGACGGCGCGTGGCGCGAGCCCCGAGGCGGTGGCCTACTGCGCCGACCTCGCGGAGAACACGCTCGCCGACTGCATGGACGGCCTCGACAACGACGGCAACGGCTTCGTCGATTGCAACGACTTCAGCTGCTCTCGCGCCGACGACGAGGAGGTCGTGCGCTACTGCGCGACCTTCGGCGAGCGCAGCTTCGCGCTCTGCACCGACGGCCTCGACAACGACGGCAACGGCTTCCCCGACTGCCAGGACTTCTCGTGCCGGGAGGTCCTCGAGGAGATCGTGGACGACAGGGATCAGCCGACCGGCCGGCGTCGCTCGCCGTGCCTCGAGAGCGTCGGCGCCGAGCCGGCGAATGTCCGCGCCAACTGCATGGACGGCGTCGACAACGACCTCGACGGCTTCGTCGACTGCGAAGACTGGGACTGCAACTGGAACCCCGTCACCCAGGACCTCTGCTTCTTCGGCGACACCGGTCGCCCCCGCATCTGCGGCTGAACCTGACCCGCTCTCCTGCCGCGCCTGCGACGCGGCCCACCGAGACCCGCATGACCCGAACCAGGATCCTCCTCGCCCTCTTCGTTCTCTCGCTCGGCGCCACCGCGCGGCTCCTCGAGCCGTCCTCGGCGGCGGCCCAGTCGAGCGTGGCGCCCGAGACGACGGAGGCTCCGCCCGAGCCGAGCCGCACCGAGCCGTACGTGACGGGAACGGTCGTCCAGACGCCCGCGGTCTCGGCCGGCCGGGAGCGGATGTGTGAAGACGGCCAGGACGAGGACGGCGACGGCATGATCGACTGCGCCGACGCAGACTGCTTCGACGCCGCGAACTGCCAGGCGGGCAGCGGCGAAGAGCGGACCGATCGCGCGTGCAGCGACTGGGTCGACAACGACGGCGACGGCGCCACCGACTGCGACGATCAGGACTGCCAGGTCGAGCACATCCGCGTGTGCCGGGGGAGCTGGCGCTCGAGCTCGTCCTCCACCTCGCCCGCCGCGAGCGAGGTGGAGGACTTCCCCGAGCTGCCCGAGGGCGCTTCGAGCGCCGAGGACCTGATCGGCCAGGGCGGCGACGCCGATGGCGAGCGCAGCGACCAGACCTGCTCGGACGGCGTCGACAACGACGGCGACGGGCGCACGGACTGCAACGACTTCGGCTGCCGCTTCGACCCGGACATCTCCGTCTGTCAGGCGCAGCCGGGCATCCGCTTCTCGGTCGTCGGCGGCGTCGGCGGCTCGGTCCGCCTCAACTACAACCAAGACGGCTCGGACGCGGGCAACATCCCCGAGGCGCGCTTCACGCTGCTCCAGCTCCGCGCGCTCGGCCCGATCCCCTTCATCCAGAACTCGTTCTTCCTGATCCAGATGCGCGCGGACGAGCAGCTGCGCGTGACCTTCGTGATGGTCAACCTGCCGATCGGCACGGGGGGCCATTACTTCAACCTCAACAGCGGCTCGGGCCTGCTCACGACCGCCTTCGTGATGTCGGCCGCGAACTACCCGCTGCTCACCCCGCCCTTCTACGTCGGCAACATCGCCGAGCAGGGGAACGGCTTCTCCGTCGAGGTCGGTGGTCCCTTGCCCGACCTCTCGAGCATCCTCCGCTACCGCGTCTTCGCGGCCGCGGGCTCGGGCCAGGGCACCGGCAACGTCGGTGGTCGCTTCTTCTCGAACGACGACCGCAACTTCGCGTGGACCGGCGGCGCGCAGCTCATGCTCGACGCCGTGGGGCGCACGGATCGCTTCGACAGCCTCTTCGTGTACACGCCCAACCCGCTCTCGCTCCAGTTCACCGCGGGCGCACGCTTCGATCAACGTCCCAACGAGCGCGGCCTCCTCTGGCAGGGCGGCTTCTTCTTCCGCTACTGGCACGTCCTCCTGCGCGGCGACTACTTCGGCCGCTACGTGCTCGACTACAACGCCATGAACTCGGCCTACAACGTGCAGCTGTCCTTCCTGCTCGTGCCGAGGGTCCTCATGCTCGCCGCCGATGTCGGAGGCCTCTACCGCAACGCGCCGTACCAGAACCTGCCGATGGGAGACCGTACGCCGGAGGGCATCACCTACCAGCCCGAGCAGACGAACTGGCGCGTGGGCCTCACGTGGTTCTTCTGGCGCCGCACCGGCATCGCTTCGCTCGTCTACGGGGAGACGTACCGCGAGTTCGACCCGGGCAACCCGCTCCGCTTCCCGACCGAGCGCCTGCTGCAGCTCGAGGCGAGGTTCCGGTTCTGATGCGCGCGGTACGCACACTCGCCCTGTCCGCCGTCGGTGTGGCCGCGAGCGGCTGTCCTTACCAGCCCGTGATCGACGAGCCCTGCGCCTACGACCCGACGGTCGGCAACTGCTTCGAGGCCAACCGCACGTTCAACTTCGACGACACGCGCGTCGACGCGATCGACCTCGCCTCCCTGCCGCAGGCCACGAGCGCGTGCCGCGATCCCGTGCGCGGCACCGTGACGCGCGTCGTCGATGGCGACACCTTCGATGTCCTCGTCGATGGCGCGAGCGCGACCGAGCGCATCCGGCTCATCGGTGTCGATACGCCCGAGACCTACGTCGAGACCGGCTATCCGCATTGCTACGGCGCGGACGCCAAGCTCTTCACCGAGGAGCTCACGGGCCGCCGGGTGGCGCTCAGCTTCGACCGCGGCTGCGACGACGGGAACATGCGCACGCTCGCGTACGTGTGGCTCGGTCCGCGCGAGAACGACTCCTGGCAGCGGCAGCTCCTGCGACGCGGCTATGCGCACGAGCTCGTGATCGCTCCGAACGATCTCCTCGAGACCACCTACCTCGGAGACGAGGCGATCGCGATGGCCCAGATGCGCGGCCAGTGGCTCGAGTGCCGGTGAGGGCCGGAGGGCTCGAGCCTTCAGCCGAGTGACTCTCCTCCCGCCGCGAGACGCCGACGCTCGGTCGACGCGGGGGGCGGCTGTCACTCCTCGCCGCGCCGGACGCGCTGCTCGCGCTCGACGATGGCGCTCATGGGCAGGACGCCCTTGGGCCTGTCCACCACGGTGCGCGGCCCCTCGGCGCTGCGCGCGATCGGCGCCTCGCGGAAACCGACGGCCGAGAGCGCCTCGGCCGCCCGTGAGAGCGGGATCGAGAGCGTCATCACGCCGTCCTTCACCTCGACGCGCCCGTGGCTCGTCACCTCGAGCACACCCGCCTCGGCGCGCAGCCACACCGCAATCTCGGCCTCGGTCAGCGCCTCCGGCAGCCCGAGCGCGACACGCCCGGAGCGGGCGAGCGCGAGGGCCCGATCGGCGGGGATCCCGAGCACCGCCTCGGCGAAGGCTTCGAAGCTCACGATGCTGTGGCCGCGGAAGATCGCGCACGCGTACACGACGGCGAGCTCTTCGGCGAGACGCTCCTCGGTCTCCTCGGCCATCGCGTGGCGCAGGCGCGCGACGTGCGCGTCGTAGACCAAGCGCGCGTCGGCGTTCTTGAGGCCAGGGATCAGCGCGACGACGCGCGGGTCGTTGAGACGACCGCTCTTGATCTCACGACGCCAGATCGCATCGTCGTCGCCACGCGCGAAGGCCTCGAGCTCCGGCGAGAGGCGCTTTCGATCCTGCGGGGCGCGCTTGACGATGCGGTCGGTGGGCTCGCGCTCGGGCGAGCGACGCTTGGGCGCCATGCGTCGCGCTCTAGCACCCCCTCAAGAGCGGCGCGAGCGCGGGCTCGTCGACGAGGCGCCGCGCGAGCGCACCAGCGAGGAACTGGAGCCGATCGACGAAGCGGTGGTCGTGCTCGGGCGTCACGAGGTGCGCGAGCTCGTGCAGCACGATCCCCAGCGTGTGGGGGTCGAGGACATCGTCGAAGCGAAGTCGACCCTCGACGTTGAACGACACGACGCGCGAGGTCACGTCCGTGCGCGCCTCTTCGAGGAGGCCGAGGGCGTCGGGGCCCGCGGCGTAGAAGCGCACCCGGACTTGGCTGCCCGCGATCTCCTTGGCGACCCAGTGCACGGCGCGCGCGAAGCCCTCGTGCACCGGGCTCGCCTCCACCTCGACCCCTCGCAGCTCGGAGGCGCGGCGCGCGACGAAGTCCGCGCTCGTCTCGAGCACACGCCCGAGGGCCACGTAGGCGCCGTGGGACAGGGAGGCCGCCTCGACGATGTGCGCGCCGAGCTGTCTGGCCCGGTCGTCGGCGGCGAGGCTCTCGAGGTTGCTCGCGGTGGCGCCGAGCACCGAGCCTTTCGGGAAGACCTTCGAGACGTAGGCGTCGAGCAGCGTCGAGGTCACGGGCCAGCGGGCGACGACGTCGTTGACCCAGTCTCCGCGCAGATCTCGCCGGTCGAGTCGGTGGAGCAAGGCCTCGAGCAGCGTCGCCTTCACGGAGAGCGCGAAGCGCTCGGGCACCTGGTCGCGCCCGTCGCCGAGGGGGACGCGCTGTCCGACGTCGACGTGCCAGGGGACGTTCCAGCGCTGCACGGGGACACCCATCTCGAAGAGGCGCGGCTC
>JBKDQC010000052.1:0-7408 GCA_046342295.1 Deltaproteobacteria bacterium
CGGTTCCGACCGCGTGCACGCCGCCTTCCGGCGAGGAGAACCACGGCACGGCCCCGTCGATCATGCCGACCACGTTCTGGGCTGAAGCCACCGAGACACGCCGCTCCGACGAGGCGCCACCGAAGAGCACGATCACGCGCATGACCGGCCTCGTACCACGGCCCGGAAGTGCGATCCGGGCCCGCCCGGCCTCGAGGTGCCGCGGAGCACGCGCACCGCAGGCCGGTGCCCGGGCGCGTGCAGCCCGCTATCGTACGGCCGTCGATGGTCACGGACGCCGAGCGCACGTTCTGGTTGCAGCGCTGGACGGCGCTCGCAGCCGTCGACGACGCCGAGCTCGGCCCGCTGGCCGCCCGCCTGGTGGGGCACGACCTCGTCCGCGGCGAGCACTTCCTCCGGTTCGGCGAGACCGCCGAGCGCGTCGGCGTGATCATCGGGGGCGTGCTCCGAGAGGCGTTCGTGCGTGCGGACGGCACCGAGCGGACGCGCAATTTCGCCGTCGAAGGTGACCTTGCCGGCTCGCTCTCCGACCTCCTGCGCGGCGGGCCCGCCCGCACGCGGGTCGTCGCCGAAGAGGACGCGCGCGTCCTCTGCGTGCCGTGGTCGCTCGTGCAGCAGGCGCTCGAGCGCAGCGTCTCGATGCGCGCCCTTCTCCATGGCGTGACCGAGCGTCTCTATCTGCTCAAGTCGGAGCGCGAGTACGAGCTGCTCGCGCTCGACGCCGAGCAGCGCTACCGCGCGTTCCAGGCCCGCTACCCTGGCCTCGAAGCGCGCGTCACGCAGCGGCACGTCGCCTCCTACCTCGGGATCACGCCGGAGCACCTGTCGCGCTTGCGGGCCCGCGCGCGGCGCCCGTAGCGCGACCGAGCAACACGACCGCGCCGGCGAACCCGAAGAGGAAGCCGAGCCAGCGCGCGACCGAGAGCGGCATCTCCAGGGAAGGCGGCGCGATCCAGAGGAACGCGCCGAGCAGCGGCACCGGAACAGCCACGGCGAAGGCGAAGGCCCGCTCGAGCGCGTCGCGCCTCGGCAGACCGAGCCCGAAGAGGAAGAGCCCGACGTAGCTCAGGTGGAACTTGGTCTGGCTCAACATCTGCTGGGCGCGCAGCGTCCCGAGATCGAGCACCTCGCCGAGCCCGAGGCCTTCCGAGAGCGCGAAGAGCTGCTGGTCCTCGACGATGTCGAGGAAGGCGGTCGCGAGCAGCGCGCGGAGGCCCAAACGCAGGAAGTCGCGCGCGCCCTGCGCTTCGACGACCCGCGTGTACGCCACGAAGAATCCCGTGTAGGCCATGATGAAGAGCGCGTCGATCGAGAGGATCACCCGAAGCGTGGGTGCGCTCTGGACCATCAGCGCGCGGTGCTCCGCGAGAGGCCGGACGACCTCGAAGGGCTCTTGCGCGACGCCGGTCGTGAGCGTCAGCAGCATCATGGACACGAGCAAGCCCGACGAGAGGAAGGCGAGGGCCCGGGCGGTGGACGAGGGACTCATCCACCGAGCCTGGCGCCTGGAGTCGAGCACCGCCTTGATGTGGGTCAAGGCTTGCGTGCACGGTCGGTCAGCGCGCGACGAGCGCCTCGCTGATCGACCAGACCTCGGGGCCGAGGAGCGCGAGCCAGATCACGTCGCTCGGCGTGACCCCCTCGAGCGCCGCGCGGAGGTTCGGCGCGAACGCGGCGCCCCGCGGCACGAAGTCCGTTTCGAACGGACGCGCATGCGCCGCGAGCTCGCCGGTTCCGACCGCGTGCACGCCGCCTTCCGGCGAGGAGAACCACGGCACGGCCCCGTCGATCATGCCGACCACGTTCTGGCACCGAGACACGCCGCTCCGACGAGGCGCCACCGAAGAGCACGATCACGCGCATGACCGGCGGACAGCGCTGACCGATCGAACGCGGCCCGCCGCCGTCTCCTCAAGAGTCGGCGTTGCGCTCAGGAGCAATGTCACTGTGCCTCGGAGAACAATGGTCCGTCACCGTTCGTCGCCGTAGAGAAATGCGAATGAAGATCACATCCGCACCACGCTCGTTGGCCTCGCTTCCGGCGCTCGTGCTCGTCCTTGCCGCGTGCTCGAACGTCCCACCACCTGCGGCTTGCAACCCCAACGCAGAGACGTTCGAGACCGACGTGCTGCCGCGCGTCGAGCGCTACTGCGGCGCGTGCCACGGCGAGACGCCGAACTTCGGCGCGCCGGTCTCGCTGACCTCGTACGCCGAGCTCGTCGCTCCCGATGCGACAGGGGGCTCGCGACTCTCCGATCACGTGGCAGCCCGGATCCTCGATGGGACGATGCCGCCCATCGGCATGCCTCGGATGCCTCTGCCCGACGCGCAGGCGATCGTGTCGTGGGCGACGTGTGGCGCCGAGCAAGCCCTGCCGCTCGAGGGCCTTGTCTCGAGCGCCCCGCCGTTTCTCGCGTCGGAGGCCGCGCCAGCGGGCCTCGAGACGCTCGACCTACTCGCGAACGAACACCCCGTGGCGCCCGAGGTGCGCGACGACTACCGCTGCTTCGCGTTCGATGTCGATCTCCCGGCGGACCGATTCATCCGGCGCTTCGAGATGGTCTACGACGAAACGAGAGTGTTGCACCACTTGATCCTGCTGCGCGATCCCGAACGGAGCACCGCGCTCGGATCCTTCGATTGCTACGGTGGCGGAGGAATGCCGCCGAGCTCGCAGTATCTGTATGCATGGGCGCCCGGTCAGAGCGCGATCGAGTTCCCCGAGGGTGGTCTCCGTGTCTCCCCCGGCGAGCGCTTCATCGTGCAGATCCACTACAACAACGGCACCCGGATCCCGGAGGTGCGCGATTCGTCGGGTGTGCGTCTCTATCTCGGCCCCACCGAAGGCACCGAGTACGGGATGCTCGCCATCGGCCCCGTGGATTTCGAGCTTCCGCCCCGCGCCACCACGCCCGTCTCGAGCCGCTGCACGATCCGAGAGGATTCGCGGCTCTTGGCAGGCATGCCGCACATGCACCAGGTCGGAAGCGAGTTTCGCCAATCGATCGTGCGCGACGATGGGAGCGAGGAGTCGCTCGTGGAGCTGACCGGGTGGTCGTTCGAGTCCCAACTCTTCTACCTCTTCGATGCCGAGCTGAGACGAGGCGACGTCATCGAGACCACGTGTACCTACCGCAACATGTCTGGCGAAGTGGTGGAATCGGGCGAGGACACGACTGACGAGATGTGCTTCGACTTCGCCTACGTCACGCCCCCGCCGCGCGACCGCTACTGCGACGATGGCGACGCCGACCGGCCGACCGACGTAACGTACGTGCCGGGCGAGTGCCTCGCTTCCGATGCGCCGCGAGACGCTCCGCCGCTCGTCCGAGGAACGTGGGCGGAGGCCGACGCACCCGAGTTGCCGCCGGCCGGTGCGCTCGAGGACGGGACATGGCTCCTCGACGGAATCGAGTTCCGAGTCACCGGGACGGCTACCCCTGTCGGGAGCATCGACCTCGAAGAGACGTACGTGCTCGGACGCGGTCGCGCGATCACGTCGCGAGGATCGCTGACGCTCGACGTGACAACCGACCCCGTCGTGGTGATCGGCGCGCTTCGCTTCGGCGGCGCGGAGCCGCAGTCGTTCACGGTCGAGCTCGCGGCGAACGGCACAGTCTCGGCACCGACGTGCGGCACCCCCGAGGGAACGCCGCGCGCGTGGGGCCAGGACCGTGACACGTTGACGATCGAGGTCGCATCGGACGCGGTCCCCGGGCAGACGGTGAGCGAGCGTTACCGCTTCCGCCGCGTCCTCTGACGCGTCGGCGCAGCCCGCGAGATTCCCCTCTTCGCCGCCCAAACGAGCGATCCTGGTATCGATGACTGCACGCCCGGATCTGAACTTGATCGTGGTGCTCGATGCGCTGCTCGACGAAGCGAGCGTCTCGCGCGCGTCGGAACGCGTCGGGCTGACCACCCCCGCCATGAGCCGCGCGCTCGCTCGCCTCCGAGCGATGCTGGGCGATGAGCTCCTCGTGCGCGCGGGTCGCGGAATGGTCCGCACGCCGTATGCGGAGCAGATCCGCGATCGCGTGCGGTTCACGGCACGCGAAGCGCTCGCGGTGCTCGAACCTGCGCCGCCGGCTCGGCTCGAGCATCTCGCGCGGGAGCTGGTCGTTCGGTGCAGCGACGCGGTCGGGGCGGTCCTCGCGAGCGCGCTCGAGCAGAGCGCTCGGAGCGAAGCGCCTCGCGTGCGCCTTCGATTCGTACACGAAGGAGACGAGGACGCCGCAGCGCTGCGTGAGGGCGGGGTCGATCTCGAGGTGGGTGTCATCGCGCACGTCGAGCCCGAGCTGCGTGTGTCCAGCCTGGCGCGCGACCGATTCGTCGCGGTGGCGCGTCGAGGCCACCCGATTGCGAGCGGCTCGGTGTCGGTCGAGGCGTACGCGGCGGCGCGTCACCTCGCAGTCTCGCGACGCGGTCGTGCGACTGGTCCGATCGACGATGCCCTCGCCGCCTGCGGGGCGTCGCGCACCGTGGCCTCGGTCGTACCCGACTTCCTGACCGCACTTCACGTCGTCTCGCGCTCGGACCTCGTGGCGGCCATGCCCTCGCGTCTGGTGGAGGCGCTTGGATCTCCCCTGGAAGTCGTCGCGATCGATCTGCCGGTGGCGACCCCAGAGATCCCGATCGGTATGTCGTGGCATCCCCGCATGGACCGATACCTGGCCCATCGCTGGCTGCGGGACCGAGTGGCTTCGGCGATCCAAGGGAGCTCGCGCGACAGAGCCTTCAGCGCGCGACGAGCGCCTCGCTGATCGACCAGACCTCGGCGCCGAGGCGCGGGTCGTCGGCGCTCGGGTGGTGCCGCGCGATCCGGCTCGAGACGAAGTACGCGCCGCTCGTCTGGGTCACGGAGGGATCGGTGGCCAGAAACACGCTCGTCGTCGCGCCTTCCTCGACGGGCGCGCCGCCGCGGCCGAAGCCGGTGCGGAGGAGCTTCGTCGAGAGCACCCCGGGGTGGAGGCTGTTGGAGGTCACTCCGCTCCCGGCCGCGCGCTCCCGGCGCGCCAGCTCGGCCGCGAAGACCACGTTGAGGAGCTTGCTCTCGGCGTACGCTTCGTAGTCCGTGCTCTTGCCACCCGCGCGGAGCGCAGCGAGATCGATCACGCCGCTGCCGTGGGCGATGGAGCTGACCGTGACGACGCGACCGTGGCCGTCGCGCGAGGCGGCGGCGCGCACGCGATCGAGCAGCGCGCCCGTGAGCGCGAAGTGGGCGAGGTGGTTCACAGCGAGCGTGAGCTCGTAGCCGTCGCGGCTCTTCTCGTGGCCTTTCGCGAAGACGCCTGCGTTGAGCACGAGCACGTGGATGGCGTCATGCCGGGCCGCGAGCGTGCGGCCCATCTCGCGGACCTCCGCGAGCGACGAGAGGTCCGCAGAGACCGTCTCGATCGAGGCGCCAGGAACGGCGCTCCGCAGCGCAGCCTCGGCGCGGGCCAGACGCTCCTCGCGGCGCCCGTGGAGGATCACGTGGTGTCCTCGCCGGGCAAGCTCGATGGCCGTGGGGACGCCGATGCCGTCGGTCGCTCCGGTGACGAGGGAGATCTTCGTGGTGCTCATGGGCAGGCCTCGGCGAGGTCCTGAAGGACCGCCGAGGGCGCGTCAACCTGCTCGCAGAGAGTGGTCGGGTGCTCACGCCGAGGTGCGCGAGGTCACGTCACGAAGTCACGTGGGTGCAGATCACACCGCGTCGGCCCAGCACGAGAACCCCCTCCCGCTTGCGGGCGGGGGAGCCGGATGCGCGCACCAGCGGATCTGGGCCGAGCTGCACCCGAGTCACATCACGAACGCCGCGAAGGCCAGGGCGCCGCGGGCGGCCTCGAGGCTCGGCTCCTCGGCCCACGCGAGGCGCGCCGTGGCCCAAGCGTTGCGGGGATCGTTTGGGTGCGCGGCGACGTGGGCCGCCACCGACCCGCACCACGCGCGCTCGTAGGCGCGGACGCGGGTGGCGTCGAGCACGACGGACGCGCGCACGGTCCGTCCGAAGCGCGACGCCAAGTCGGCGAGCGCCGCGAGCTCGGCGACCTCGAAGGCATCACGCGCCTCGGGGCTGGTCGCGACGAGATCTCCGACGAGCACGCGCTCGGCCAGGCCGTCGAGTCTCGAGACGGCGAGGCGCCAGCCCTCGACGCCGACGCCGAAGCAGTGCACGGCGCCGAGACACGAGGCGAGGCTGACCGCGCGCGGCGCGACCGTGGACACGTGCGCCAGCGCCTCGGCGGTGACGAGCGTGACGTCGAGGTCGCCCACGCGCTGCTGCGCGGCCAGGGTGGCCTGCGCGGAGCGATCGACGCTCGTGGCCCGAACGCCGTGGCGGCGGACGAGGAGCGCGGACAGATCGGCGCGACCACCGCCGAGGTCGAGCGTCGCGGACCCGCGTGGAGGCGCCGCGGCGTCGAGCAGCGCGCACAGCTCCGTCTCCTCGAGCGGGCCCATGAGCGGCATGGCCGCGTGCCCGATGAGCGAGAAGCGATCCCGATCGCGACCGTCCCGTGTGTTCATCGACCCGCTCCCTGGCAGGCGAGCAGCCTGGCCCAACCTCGCACGCTCGCCGTTGGTCTCTCGGAGCCGTCCCGCGCCGAGGCTGCGCGCCGGGCGAGCACGCGGCCTCACCGGTCAGCGACCGATCGAGATGTCGACGGCCTCGCCGCGGATCTCGACGCGGTAGGGCGGGCTACGGCCCTCGACGAAGCGCACGTCGAGCACGGCGTGGTCGCCGCGGTTGAGGATCGAGGCGCGATCGACCGCCGGGTTCGAGCGCGCGATCGTCGCGGCGCGGTCGAGCGACAGCGCGCCGCGGATCGTGACCGTGAAGCCATGTGCATCCGCCTGGCCCTCGAGAGCGCTCGGCGCGAGGCTCATCCGCAGCGTGACGGTCTGGCCCCCCTCGACGCGGTCGCTGCCGAAGCTGCGCCCGCTCGTCACGGGACCAGCCGCGGCGGCCGGTGCGCCGACGCCCGCGACGCTCGGCGCCGTGGTGCCCATCGCAGCGCTGCCCATCGCAGCGCTGCCCGTCGTCGCGGGGCCGCTCGTCGTCGAGGTGTCGCTCGCGCGGCCGATCGAGGGGTACCCCGGCATCGGCAGGCGGCCCTCCTCGGTGCTGGGTGCGGGCAGCGCCGAGGGCTCGCTCGGCGTGGCCGGCGCGAGCACGGACGGCGCCGCGGTCGGCGCGACGCTCGGCGGCGCCTCGCTCGGCGAGGCCGCTGGCATCGACGCTTCCGCGGCCGGCATCGGCACCGGCGCTTGCGCGGTCGGCAGGGCGGCTTCGGGGACGACGATGGGCGCGGCCTCGGCGGGCCCGCTGCCGAACGCATAGGCGAGCGAGCCGACGGCGCCGAGAGCCACGACCCCGAGCAGCGCATAGCGGAGCGGTATGCGCGGCCGGGCCGCGACGGCCTCGGCCACC
>JBKDQC010000053.1:0-4512 GCA_046342295.1 Deltaproteobacteria bacterium
GCAGCGACGGCTCGCCCAACCGCTCAGCGCGAGGGCCAGGTGCGCCGCCCCCCAGAGGACGACCGCGGCCGCCGCGGTGCTCCACCGGTCGAGGCCCATGCGCACCAGCAGCACGAGGCCGCCCACACCGCCGGCGCACAACAGCGCCCCCAGCGCGGCGTTCAGCCACGGGCCTCCGCTGGCGCGCGCCGGTGCGGGTTCTTTCATGGGCTCACTGCGCTCCGCGCTCGTGACCTTCGCGCCGGTGCGCCGCCGCCTCGGGCCGCAGGGCCGGGAACAGCAGAACGTCTCGGATGGACGGTTGATGGCAAAGCATCATCACGAGGCGATCCACGCCGAGACCGAATCCGGCCGCGGGAGGCATGCCGTGCGAGCGCGCGCGGATGGAGTCCGCGTCGAAGTCCCTCGCCTCCCCGTCGCCCTTCTCGCGCCGGCCGAGCTGCGCCTCGAAGCGACCCGCCTGATCGTCGGCGTCGTTGAGCTCAGAGAACGCGTTCGAGACCTCGCGACCATCCACGAAGAGCTCGAAACGATCGGTGACGTGCGGCTCGGCGTCGGAGCGCCTCGCGAGCGGCGAGACCTCGAAGGGGTACTTGGTCACGAACACCGGCCGTGAGCGCGAGCCTTCGGCGCTGCGGTACATGTGCACGAGATCGGGCTCGACCAGCACCTCGTAGAGCACGAACACGCGCTCGCCGTGGCTGTCGCACTTCGCGAGGTGCTTGCGTGCCTCGAACCAGCGGGTTCGAACGTCGGCGGGTGCCGTCTTGAGGGTCTCCTTCATGCGCGCGGGCTCGAAGGACTCCTCGATCGTCCGCGCGAGCGCCGAGGCATCGTCGAGGGTCGCGCGCGCGAGGCCCGCGAGCGGAGTGCGACAGAGCGCTGCGCCGTCCTGACCGAGACCGGCGCGGAGCGCGATCGCGTCGCGCATGTCCACGCGGACGAAGGGCTCGGCGAGCGTGTAGCGGCGCTCGTCCCACCAACCGTTCGGGCTCCACTGCTCCTTGGATTTGCCCTCTCGGTAGAAGTGGTGGCGGAGGGATTGATCGACGTGGCGGAACATCGCCTCGGTGAGATCCATGAGATCCTCGAACGTGGCGTAGGCCATGTAGAACTCGAGGATCGTGAACTCCGGGTTGTGCCGCGTCGAGACGCCCTCGTTGCGGAACGCGCGGCCGATCTCGTAGACGCGGTCGAAGCCGCCCACGAGCAAGCGCTTCAGGTAGAGCTCTGGCGCGATGCGCAGGTAGAGCTGCATGTCGAGCGCGTTGTGGTGCGTGTCGAAGGGCTTGGCGGTCGCGCCCCCGCGCAGCGGGTGAAGGAGCGGCGTCTCGACCTCGAGGAAGTGGCGCGCATCGAGGAACGCGCGGAGCTCCTTGACGATCACGCTCCGCGCGCGGAACACGTGCGCGACGTCCGGGTTCGCGAAGAGGTCGACGTAGCGCTCGCGGTAGCGCTTCTCCACGTCGGTCATGCCGTGCCACTTCTCGGGTGGCGGCAGGAGGGCCTTGCCGACGTGCCGGTAGGAGTTCGCGCGCACCGCGACGTCGCCGGTCTTGGTGCGGATGAGCGGCCCGCGCACGGCGGCGTGATCCGCGACGTCGAGGAGGGCGAGCTGCGCGACGTCGGCGTCGGGCAACATCGGAAAGGGCGGCTGCGGCTTGCTCCGGACGAGGGCCTGCGCGTCGCCGAGCGGGGTGCGGATCACGAGGAACGGGCCGCGCCTGCCGACGACGCGGCCGAAGAGCCAGTGCTCCTCCTCGTCGCCGGCGAGGGCAGCCTCGTCGGGCAGACCGAGCAGCGAGCCCTCGCTCGCCTTGGCGTGCGCGATGCGCTGGAAGAGGCGCGCGCGGGAAGCCTCTCGGTCGCCGAGCACGTCGTCGGCGCCCGCTGGGTCGCCCGCGCGGAAGTCGTTCGGGTACGCCTGTGTGCCCAGGCGCGCCAGCTCGGCGACGTGAGCCCGGCGCGACGCGATCAGCTCGTCTTCGGTGGCCATGAGGGAGCGGACTCGTAGCACGAACCGCACGTCGATCCGACGCATGGGTCGCGGTGGCTCTCCACGGACCGCCCGGGCACCTCGGCGCGCACGTCGTATAGCTCCCGCCGTGGACGAAACGCTTCCCGACGATCCCCGCTGCCTCGCCACGACCGACGCGCTCGTGATCGACGGGGCCAACGGGATCTGCCTCGATCGGCGGATTGGGTCGGCCGAGGCCGGCTCGGCGTCCGCGGCGGCGCTGCTCGCCGCGTCGGTCCTCGCCGCGCTCGTGCTCCTGCGCCTCGAGGCGCGCACGCGCACGAGGGCCGCGCTCGTGGTCGGCTCGCTCGCCGCGCTTCCGGGCTGGTGCGCCTTGGCCACGCGCGCGGACGCACCGCAGACCGTCGGGCGCACCAGCGCCGAGATCGCAGCGCTGCACGACGCGCTCCGCGACCACGCGCAACGTCACGGTTGTGCGCGGGTGCGTGTTCACGCGTGCGTCGCGTGCGAGCCCATCGCGCGCCTCGCGCTCTCGGGCCTCGCCTGCGAGCGCGCGGCGGAGATCGATCTCCGCGAAGGGGCCCTCGGCGGCCGCTGCGTCGCGCAGGAGGACGCCCTCTTCTGCGGGGCGTCGCCGTGATCCCCATCCACCTCGCGCTTCCCGCGCTCGCGGTCTCGGCCGCGCTCGGCGCGGGGCTCGAGCGCGCGCTCGGGGGCAGCGAGAGGGGAGACGCGTCCCCGTGGCCGCTGCGGATCGCCTGCGGTCTCGCGCTCGTCTGCGCCGCGCTTCTTCATCCGCTCGTGTCGCTCGCGCTCTTGTCGATCCACGTCGCGCGGGCGCGCGCCGGCACCGCCGGGGCGAGCCCGCCCCACTCGAGCGCGCTCACGATCGACCGCGGCGCCGCTGTCGTACTGGTGGTCCTCGGGCTCGCCATCGTCGTCCGCATGCCCGTACCGATCTACTGGGACGAGCACGTGTGGCTGGCGAAGGTACGCCTCGGCCCGCTCGCGCTGCGCGAGGCCGCCCTCGACCCCGCGCAGGCGGTGATCCCACGCGGCTATCCGATCGTCGCCTCCCTCGCGCAGAGCCTCTTCGCGCAGGGACGCGACGACCTCGGCGCGATCACGGCCGGCGCGGCCGCGCTCTCGCTGCTCGCGGCGTCGAACGCGCTCGGCGCCCTCCCCGCCCGCCGGGCGCTCGGGTGGCTCGCCGCGCTCGCGACGATGCCTCTCGTCTGGATCCACCTCCGAAGCGCCTACCTCGACGCGGTCGTGGGCCTCTTGGCGCTCGCGCTCGCGCTCGCCCTCCCGCGGCCCACCACCTCCGCACGCCACGGCGCGATCGCGACGGCCTTTCTGCTCGCAGGCGCCAAGGACGAGGGATTGGCGCATGTGATCGCCATCGCCTGTGCCCACGTCCTGCGGTCGGACGCGAGGCGACGGGCGCTCGGCGAGGCCGCGGCCCCCCTCGGCGCGGGGCTCCTCGCCGTCGGCAGCTGGGCAGCGCTCCGCGCGGCGCATGGCGTCCTCGGAGGCGATCACGCGCTGGACCTCGCCGGGTTCGGACAGCTCGGGGCGATCGCGCTCGAGCTCGCGCGGGCGATGACGGACGTGCTCTCGTTCGGTCTGGTCTGGCCCTTCGTGCTCGGTGCGGTCGCGGCTTGCTCGGTGACCGAGGCACCACGCACGAGGCGCCTCGCGCTCACCCTCACGCTCCAGAGCGGACTGCTGGTCGGGGGCCTCGCGCTCGGGACCGAGCAACTCGTCGCCTTCACGCTCGACGGCACCGTCGCGCCACGCCTCCTCGTGCAGCTCGCGCCGCTCGCTGCCTGGCTCTGCTGCGAGGCGCTCGTCGAGCTGCCGAAGCGGAGCGCGCAACGCGCGGATCACTCACCGATCCGCGGCGCCTCGTAGACGGCATCGGGCTCGACGGGGCGCGCGTGGTCGCTCGACCACAGCCGCTCGAAGTGCGCGTCGAGCGCCGCGGCGAACGCCGCACCCTCGACGATCCCCCCGACGTTTCGGCTCCGCAGAAAATAGTCACCGCCGGCAGTGCTCGTGCCGACCCAGCCGAGCCGGCGATCGACCGTGGCGAACTTCGCATGCACCGTGCGGGCGTAGGGGATGAACCCGCGCCTCGCCTCGGGGATCGTCGCGATGCGCACCTCGAGGCCCGGCACGCGAGCGAGCGATTGCAGCGCCTCGATACGCCCGGGGCGCGTGTCCCAGGCCGACACGAGGAGCTCGACCCGCACGCCCCGCGAGGCGGCGGCGCGAAGAGCGCCATCGAGCTCCTCCCAGCGGTCCTCTCCGCGCCCGCGAACCTGGTAGCTCATCACCTGCAGGCGGACTCGTTCTCGGGCGCCTTCGATGCCCGCGCGGAGGGCAGGCCACTCCCACGCAGCCGTCGTGGGCAGGAGGTCCCTCGGGCTGGCCACGAGGCGTGCCCGCACCGCCGCCCCGCGGAAGCGCGTGTCGGAGGGCTCCGCGGCGATGGTGAGCCCGCGCGCCGCGTGGCGCGCGCGCGCCGCCGG
>JBKDQC010000054.1:0-8171 GCA_046342295.1 Deltaproteobacteria bacterium
CGCCGGGCACGGGCTCGACCAGCAGGAGCTCGACGCGCCCTTGCGTGAACTTCCGCGCGAAGAGGCGAGCCGGGATGACGCGGGTGTCGTTCACGATGAAGAGGGACGGCCGCAGGGTCCCGGGGAGATCGAGGATCCGAGCGTGCTTCGAGAGACCCCGGCCGATGTCGACGACGGCCATGCGCGCGCCGTCTCGCTCGGCGAGCGGCGCCTGTGCGATCAGCTCCGGGGGCAGAACGTAATCGAGCTCACTGGCTTGCAAGGTGATCCGGTCCCGCGTGAAGAGGGCTCTGGGTATATCAGCGCGGAAGCACGCGATCGAGGAGCAGGGTGGCGCGGCGCTCGAGCTCCCGCGACGAGGACGAGCCGCGTACGAGGCCGTCGAACGCGAGGTAGAGCGTCTCGGCCAGCGCACGGCTCTCGCCCGCCGGTGTACCTGCGCGCCGGAGCTGCTCGCCGAGCAGCTTGAGGAAGCGCTTCTTCGCCTGCTCGAGCTGAGGTCGAGCGAGCCCCTCGGAGGCCGCCAGGAGCTCGGCGGCGTGGGTGCTCTCGTTCAGCACGGCCCATTCGCGCCCGAACTTCTCGCGGAGGAGCGACGCGACGGCCTCTCGCGGGCTCGCAGCGTCCTTGGCCCGCCGGACCGCCTCCGCCTCGAGGTCAGCCGTGACCGCCTCCACGACCGCCACGAGCGCCTGCTCCTTGTCCGGGAAGTAGGCGTAGAGCGTGGCCTTCGCCACGCCCGCCGCGCGCCCGATCTCCTCCATCGTGGTCCTGCGAAATCCGTAGTGGGCGAAGAGCCGCTGCGCCGCCTGCACGATGCCCTGGCGGGTCCGTTCCCGCCGGGCGGGGAGCAAGCGCGGAGACACACGCATCCGACCGAAGGCTGCTTCGGCCGTCCCCGGAGCGCAAGAATTGAGAGAACGTACAGTTGAACGCTTTTGGTTCGACTCGTATAGATGCCGCGACGCGGGCCACGTCGGCCCGAGAAGGAGCAGCGCGACATGAGTGGATCGAAGCGAGTGGTGGTCATCACGGGTGCCGGTTCCGGCATCGGGCTCACCACGGCAGCCGAGCTCGCGAAGGGTGAGTTCCTCGTGGTCGGAACGGCACGCAAGGTCCAGGACCTCGCGAAGCTGCGCGAGGCCGGCTGCGACACCGAGGCGCTCGACGTGACGGACGAGGCGAGCGCGACGCGGGCGGTGACTGCGATCATCGAGCGCCACGGCCGCATCGACGTCCTCATCAACAACGCGGGCTACTCGCAGTCCGGCGCGATCGAGGCCGTCTCGATGGATCGTGTGCGCAAGCAGTTCGAGACGAACGTGTTCGGTGTCGTGCGCCTGACCCAGCTCGTGCTGCCGCACATGCGCGCCCGCGGCTCGGGGCACGTGGTGAACCTCTCCTCGATGGGAGGCAAGCTCACTTTTCCAGGCGGCGGCTACTACCACGCGACGAAGTACGCGATCGAGTCCATCAGCGACGCGCTTCGCTTCGAGGTGCGCGGCTTCGGCATCAAGGTGACCCTCATCGAGCCCGGGCTGATCAAGAGCGGATTCGCCGAAGCGGCGACCAGCGCCATGGCCGAAGGCGTGGGCGCGGGCCCGTACGAGGAGTTCCACCGCGCGGTGGCGGTCGCGACCAAGGAGATCTACGAGAAGGGACCTCTCTCGAAGCTCGCTGGCACACCCGAGGATGTCGCGAAGGTCATCTCGAAGGCACTGCGCGCGAAGAACCCCAAGCCCCGCTACACGGTGTCGCCTTCGGCGACGCTCATGCTGCTCCAGAAGGGCCTCCTCACCGACCGCGCCTGGGATCGCTTCCTCGCCGCGAGCTTCCCGACTCCGGGAACGAGCCTGGCCCGCACCCGAGGGGCGCGGTGAGCGCCCCGGGCAGCCGTTCCGTCTTCGTCTTCGGCGTCTACATGATCGTGCAGGGGGCGATCCTCGTCGTCGCGCCGGTCCTGCTCCTCGGGCTCTTCGGCCTCGACGCCGAAAGCCCTTGGACCAGAGTCGTGGGCTGGTGCCTCGCCGTTCTCGGCACCTACTACGTACAGGCCGCGCGCGAGGGACGCGCGTCGTTCTTTCGTCTCAGCGCCGGGGTGCGGGTCGCACAGTTCGTCTTCTTCGGCGCGCTCGTCGCGGCTCGGCTCTTTCCGCCGGTGATGCTGCTCTTCTCCGCGGTCGAGGCCGCCTCCGGTCTCGCGACACTGCTCGAGCTGCGAGCGGCTCGCTGACGGCGAGGCCGTCATGGCACCGGCCGCGTCGCCCTCTCGACGTGCACGAGCTCGGACGCGTCCGTGCTCGCCCACAGCGTGCCGTCGCTCGCGATCATCGGGAACGCGCTCACGATGCCGCCGAGCTCGATGCGCTCGAGCAGCTCGCCGCCGCTCGACACGACGCCGAGGCGCCCTCGCCGGTCGAACGCGAGCGTCGTGTGGGCGGCATCGATCGCAAGGGGACCGTGGAACGGTGCGTCGGTGGACGCGACCCACCGCTCCGAGCCGTCGGCGTCGATCGCGAGCACGCCGAGGGTGGGCACCGCGACCCGGTACGATCCGTCCGTGTCCCGCGCCAGGACGGCGGTGGTGTCGAAGCCGCGCCCGCTCAGCGCGAGCCGAGCCCGCACGTGGCGTCCGTGATCGGCAACGACGATCTGTCCGCTCTGCACGAGGACGTGGACGTGGCCGTCACGGTCGACGACCGGCGCTGCGATGATTCGGTCGCCGATGTCGAGGCTCGAGAGGAACTGGCCGCTGAGGTCGAGCACGTGCAGGCGCTCGCCGGCGGCGACGAGGATGCGCGTCGGCGAGAGGGACGCCGGCGGGTGCGGCATCCCCGCGCTCGCCGAGCTCGGGATCGACGTCGCGAAGAGCGGGCGCAGGCTAGGGTCGAAGCGCACCAAGGTCCGGTTGCGGCTCGCCACGACGAAGCTGCCGTCGGGTAGGACGAGCGTACCGCCGGGGGCGACGCCGCGGGTCTCCGCGCGTACGCGGAGGTCCGGGCCGAGCAGGACCGCGCGCGCGTCCGCGGTGATCACCAAGAGATCATTCGAAGGGAGCACGACAGGACGCGTGGCGGCGCCCCCGATGGCGAGGCTGTGGATCTGGCCGTCGGCCATCCGTACGAGCACGCCTTCGGGTGTGCTGACCGCGATGCGCCCCTCGATCCACTCCACCGGAGCGCTTGCGCGCCGCCCGGGCAGAGCGACGCGCTCGGTCACCTGGTGTCGCTCTCCGGCGAAAGTGCGCGCCAGCACGCCGTCGCGACGCGGCCCGCCGAGATCCATCGCCGTCGGCGACCCGACATCACCGCGAACCGTGAGGAGCCGGTCAGGCTCGGCGCGCTGCGTCCGCGCGATCGGCGCGGGCAGGAGCGTCGAGAGCGCCGCGACGCTGACCAAGCCCATGCGGCGCCAGTGATCACCGCGCATCGCGGGCTCCGCTCGCCAGCCGCAGCGTGTAGGGCGAAGTCGCATCACCTCGCTGCACGCCCGGCGCTGCGGAGATCCGGAAGCAGAGTCGGCGGGCGTCGCGCGAGCTCGGCACGATCAGAATCTCGGGCTCGCCGCGCCCGCGCTCGTTCACGAGAGTCTCGCGACCGTCCACGATCGATTCGAGCACGAGGTCGAGGCTCGGGATCGGGGCCAGCTCCGCGGTCATGGGGTCGCTGCTCGGCGCAAGACAGTACACGTCGAGGTCGCCATTCCATCCGATGAAGCCGACGCGCTCGGCGCTCCCGCCCTCGAGGATGACCGACTCCGCCTGGCTCGGGCTGTCGTTCCACTCGAGCTCGTCGTGTGGGCCGCGCCGCATCGTGCTCCAGGAGATGGAGTACGAGTCGCTCACGTTCTCGGTCGGAAAGTGACCCGCGACCCGGACCTCGTGCACCCGCGCAAAATAGAGGCCGGGGCCGAGCGGAAGATTCGGCGCGGCCTCGGGCGCTCCGAGGGGCATCGCGTCGAGCACGAGGATGGGATCGGGCCGCCCGGCCAGGAAGACATCGATCGCGAGATCGATGTTCGGGAGCGCGCCCACGCGGAGCGCGACGCCCTCGGCACCCTCGGGCACCTGGAAACCGTACACGTCGACGTCGCCTCGGGCCTCGTCGATACGACGCCCGATCTGGGCTTGGAGCGGCGCGTCGGCGCGGAGGACATCCTCGAGGCCAGGCTCGTCGTTCGGCTCGGACTCGCGCGTCGGCGTGTAGACCGCGTCGACCGGTCCGTGGGTCCAGACGTAGTAGCCTCCGCCCGCGGCCGTCGCCGCGATCGCGGCGAAGCTCGTCCAGATCGCGGCGCTCTGCGCCCGCAAGCGGCGCTCGTAGCGCTCGACCTCGTCGCGGGTCGCCGCGACGACGGGCCTGGGCGGGGCCCTCCGGAGGACCGGCAACGGTTGCGTGAGCTCGTGGTGGCTGACGGCCGGAGGCTCGGGCGTGTGCGTGCTGCGGGATGGATGCTCGAGCTCGCCGGGATGGTCGTGCAGGTACGCCAAGAGCGCCTCGCGCAGCTCGCCCATCGACGCGAACCGCGCGCCCGGATCTTTCGCCATGGCGCGCAGCACGATCTCGTCGACCTCGCGGCGGAGCTCCCGCCTCGGAGAGCGGACCGTCGGCGGCACGGGATCGTCGGTGATGTGCTTGGTGAGCACGCCGACGGGGGTGCTGGCCCAGAAGGGAGGCACACCGACGATGGCTTTGTAGAGGACGCAGCCCATCGCATAGATGTCGGCGCGGTGGTCGCTTCGCTCGCCGCGGATCTGCTCCGGGGCCATGTAGTACGGGGTGCCCACGAGCAGCCCCTGCCGCGTGATGCTTGCGCCTCCGAGCTCGGTGTTCTCGCGCAGCTTCGCGAGGCCGAAGTCGAGCACCTTCGCGAAGTCCGGAGTCGAGCGGTCCGACAGGATGCGGATGTTCTCCGGCTTGAGGTCTCGGTGCACGATGCCGCGGTCGTGCGCCTGCTCGACGGAGCCACAGACCTGCGCCGCGATGTGCGCGATGCGCGCAAAGGAGATGGTCCCCTGGTCGTGCAGGATCAGCCCGAGATCCTCGCCCGCGAGCAGTTCCATGACGAGAAAGCTCATGCCCTCGGACTGGCCGAAATCGAAGATCTGCACCGTGTTGGGGTGGTTGAGCTTCGAGACCGTCTCGGCCTCACGACGGAACCGACGCACGATCTCCCGGTCGCGGGCGAGATCACCATGCAGCAGCTTCATCGCCATCGCCTTGCCGATGCGCGTGTGCTCGATCCGGTAGACGACCCCCATTCCGCCTCTCCCGATCACCTCCTCGATGCGGTAGCGGTCCGCGAGGGTGCGCCCGACGAGAGGGTCGGCGGCGGTGGAGCGTTCCTCGAAGCGCTCCAGCGTGGGGCTCGCGAAGCGGTGGCCGCACGCGGCGCAGAAGCGCGCGTTCGGTTCGGCCACCGGTCGTTCGCAGGCGGGACCCGCGAGCGGCGGGTCTTCGAGGGCGGAGTCGGCCTCGGATGTCGGCGAATCGGTCGGAAGGAAGCCGTGGCCCGAGAGCTCGCCGGTGCGTCGCTCGGGCTGTTCCGGCGAATCGCTCACGGCGCGGGCACCACGTAGGTCGCGTCCACACGCGGAACGGTCCGGGTCTCGCCGCTCTCTGCGCGGAACTGCTGCGTGCCACTCCCGACCCCCACCACGCGAACCACGGCGCCTGGCTGGACCGGCTCGGCCGGCGCGTAGTTGACCCAGACGGGACAGCGATCGGTGCGCGAGCAACCGCGCACGAGCATCTGGAGGACGCCGTGCCCGTCCTGCACATCGGCGTTGTACACCTGTCCCTCGAGAGCCAAGACGCGACCGCGCGCGGCCTCGGGGGCCTCGGCGAGCTGGCCGTAGTCGAGCCGGCGGTCGACCGCGACCTCGCTCGCGGCGCGCCGTAGATCGGGGACCCGGCGCACGGTCACCGTGACCGCGCGGGGCGCGCTCCCCGGGCGGCGGGCGACCAGGTGAAGGCTCGTTCGGCCGTCGGGGCCGGGCGGCGGCAACGGCACTTCGACACGGAAGCTTCCATCGGCGCCGACAGGCGTCTCGTGGCCCTCGATGGCGATGCGCGCGGCCTGACCTACCGAGGGCGCCGCCGTTCGACCAGCCACCCACACGCTCGTCCGGTCCGTCACGGCGCCGTCGAGAGGTTGGGTCAGCTCGAGCGGAGCGACGGGGATGCGCGTCGTCAGCGTACCGGTCGCGGCCTCACCGGCCGGAGTCGTGACGACGTACTCCGCGACGTGCGAGAGGCTCCCGTCCGTCGCCGTCGTCAGGGACGCGACCGGCACCTCGACCCGTCCATGACCCGCGCCGTCGAGCGCGACGGCCGCACCTCCGACACGCACGCTCGAGCCCGGGAGCGCTTCGATCACCACGGAGATCGACGGCGGAGTCGCCTCGAGCCCAGACAGCTCGGCTCGGACCCGGTACTCCACCGTCAGGGTGATCGGCACGGCAGTCGTGGTGTTGCCAGCCACGATCTCGACGTTCAGTACGTTGTCCCCGAGGCGGAGCGTGTCCGCCGCGAGCGGAAGCTCCGCGACGCCCTGCTCGACGGGCCGCTCGGTTCCCGCATAGCGCACGACCGTGCCGGGGACAGCATCGGGCAACTGGATGCGCACGACCTCGCCGGCCGGGGTCTGTGCGATGGCCGCCATCACGGCAGGTCCCCGCGCGACGAAGCGGAAGTAGACGAAGGCCCCGAGCGCGCCGATGGCCACCAGGATCGCGGAGGCGAGCACCGCGAGGAGACATCCCGAACCGCGCTTTCGAGGCGAGGGGATCCCCGCGACCGAGAGGTCCACCGGATCCGCGATCGGCTCGGGCGCCTGCGCCGAGGACACAGGGCCCTCGCTCAGCAATCCCTCGACTCCAGGCACGACGACACCGAGCATGGTGCGGTTCGACGGGCCGAGCTTCTTGGCGGCCGATCCCTTCTGCGAGGCGCTTGCCGAACCGGCGCCCACACTGGCAGGTCCCACACTGGCAGGTCCCACACTGGCAGGTCCCACACTGGCAGGTCCCACACTGGCAGAAACCAGACTGGCTGGGACCGAACTGGCCGGTCCGGGCGTGGACGAGCCAGGAGGGCCGAACGCGGCGGGGGCGGGCACCCCGGAGACAAACTGCGCTGGGCCCGCCTGCACCGCCCCGGCGGGCGAGCTCGAAGGCGCGGACGGCGTGGGTCCGAACGAGGGGCTCACCATTCCGAGCATCGTCCGCGCCGCTTGCCGGGTCGACGCGGCCGCGCCCGTCGCGGGGGGCGTCGGGCTCGCCAGCGGCTCACCGAGACGGTTGCGCGCGGTGGGCTCCTCCTTGTCGAGGATGCCCGCCGGAGCTGGGGGCGCCATGGCCAGCCCGAGCATCGTGTGCTGCGGCTCCCGCGACGTCGGCTTGGCGATCTCCGGCGGAACGGCGTGATCACCGCTCGAGCCCTCGCCCGAGCGCATCATCATCGTCTTGAGCTTCGAGTCCGCGGGCTCGAGCCCGACGATCGCGGTGGGAGGCGCTGGCGACCGTCCGGCCCCGGTCGGAGAGGCAGACACCGGCGCTGGCGTGCCGGTTGCCGGCACCGCGCCGAGAGGAGTCCCGCAGCGACCGCAGAACCGTGAGTCCGACGTGTTCTCCGTCGTGCAGTTCGGGCAGACCTTAGACGAGCTCATCCGAGCCGGAGCTTACCAGGCCTGCCGCTGTGCGCGCTCGTTCATCGTCCCATCACGTCCTGCCATGTCAGGACCGACGGGCTCAGCGGGTCCTGACAGAGGCGACGCCCAGTGTCGCAGGTACCGCCCAGAGGCGCGCATGCGGAGTCGTCCGAGCACGATCCGCCCGTGCGCCCGAATGCGAAAAGTGTAATGACGTCGCCGTCGTCGAGGGTCCGGGCGACATCGACCGGGGCGCTCGCCGGCACCGGAAACGGCAGTGTGATCGGGCCGAGCGCGCGCGTTCCCGTCACGCAGTCCGGCGGCCCCGGCACGGTCACGTGCACGAAGAACGCGCCCGGCGTCCCGGAGAGCGCAGGCACATCGATGAAAGGGGTCGCTTCGGCGAAGGCGATGCCGTTGACGTCCGATCTCGGAGGGAGAACCCGCGTGGACGGCATCTCGCCTGGATTGCTCGCGTCGACGTAATCGGGGTCGAAACAGATGTGGATCGGAGCAGGGAG
>JBKDQC010000055.1:0-14084 GCA_046342295.1 Deltaproteobacteria bacterium
GGGAGGGGCTGCGGCCAGACCCTCCGGCAAGAAACGTCAGAGCATGAGTCAATCCTGGTGACTCATGCTCTGAGGCAGCGCAGCTCGGACCGCAACACCATCGTTTGTCGGAGCAGAGAGGCCGTCGGGGCGACCCGGCGGCCTCTCGCTTCGTCCGTCGGGCAGTTGCAATTCTCGGCACACGACATGGAGGCTCCGACACGCACGGCCTCGTTTGCGCATCGATCCTCCTCGTGGGACATCCCGGCTCCGAATCGCATGGAACGCGCTGCGGACAGCCTGGAACGCTCGCACAGGAAGGAGAGCAGCCGCTGGCTGGCGCTCGACCTCCTGCGCTTCGTCGCTGTGCTCCTCATGGTGCAGGGGCACGTGTTCACGTCCCTCCTGGATCCTTCGTACGAGTCCCAGCGCTGGCTCCGCCACCACAACTTCGTGCATGGCTACACCGCGCCGATGTTCCTCTTCGCGTCGGGTCTGGCCTTCGGGTACACGACCTTCCGCGCGTGGAGGGCGAACACGATGTGGGGCGACGGCCTCGCCAAGCGCTTCCGCCGCTACGGGTGGCTGCTCGTCATCGGTTATGCGCTGCACATGCCTGCGCTCGCGCTCGCGCGGCTCGTGCATCTCGACGCGGGCACGGTGCGGACCTGGCTCCAGGTCGATGTCCTGCAGCACATCGGGGTGAGCCTCGCGCTGCTCCAGCTGCTCGCGCTCGCCGTGCGTCGCGAGAAGGTCTTCGTGGCCGCGGTGGGTGTTCTCCTCGCGGTGGTCGTGCTTGGAGCGCCGCTCGTGTGGGCTGCCGACACCTCCCTCCTGCCGACGCCGCTGGCCTCCTTCCTGAACGCCGACACCGGCTCGCTCTTCCCGCTCTTTCCGTGGGCGGGGTTCACCTACGCGGGCATCCTCGTCGCGTACGCGGCGCGGACCGCCAGGCGCCCTTCGCACGATCTCGCGTGGCCGCTGCTCGCATTGACCGTCGCGCTCTTCGTGGTGCCGGTCGCCCTGAACCGCACCGGCCTCCAGCCCTACGGCGCCCACGACTTCTGGAAGACCGACCCCTACTACTTCTGCTTCCGTCTGGCGAACGTGCTCGCGGTGCTGACCGCGTGGTGCTTCGTCGAGAAGCTCGCGGACCGCCGCGGCTGGCTCGAAGAAGGCACGAAGGAGTCACGCACCAAGATCGGCGAGACCTTGAGCCTCGTGCGCGTGGTGGGCGCCGAGTCGCTGCTCATCTACGTGGCCCATCTCGTCTTCCTCCATGGCTCGGTGCTCTCGAGCGGCCTCGAGCACTCGACCGGCCGCTCCCTGACGCTGGGCCAGGCGAGCCTCGTCGCGGCGGTGCTCTTCGTGATGATGGTCACGCTCGCGTGGACCTGGCACGAGTGGAAGAAAGGCACCTGGCGCTTCCGCGTCGTGCAGTGGAGCGCGATCGGGAGCTTCGCGTACCTGATGCTCACGAGCCAGTGAGCACGTGGGGCGCGGCGGGGTGTCCGCGGAGCTGACGGCTCGGTTCGGCCGCGATCACCGCCTCGGTCGCGGTCACGCCTTGTTCGGCACGAAGCTCATGGCGCGCTCGGCCATCGCGGTGATCGTGAGCGATGGGTTCACGCCGGGGTTGGCGCTCACGGCGCTTCCGTCGATCACGTAGAGGCCGCGGTAGCCGAACACGCGGTGCTGGGCGTCGATCACGCCCTGGCTCGCGTCCTTGCCGATGCAGGCCCCGCCGAGGATATGCGCCGTCGTCGGCGTACCGGTGAGCGTCTCGGTGAGGATCGTCATCGCGACGCCGCCGACCTTGTGCGCGAAGCGTTCGGCGAGCTCGGTCGCCTCCTTCATGAACGCGGTCGGTGCGCTCGTGCCCGGCTCGAGCTCGGTCACGAGACCGCGCCGGAAGCCGGTGTACGGGCTGCGGCCGAGGCGCAGGCGCAGGGAGCCCTCGAGCGTGCGCATGTAGAGAAGGATCTGACTCTGCTTGGCGAAGTCGCGCGCTGCGGCGACCTTGAGCCATGTGAGCGGCTGGCGAAAGAAGCCGCGCACCGTGCCGCCGAGCCTCACCAGCACGTTGTTGCCGGGCGCATGCGGCAGCGAGAGGAGGCGAAAGAAGCCCGACCCAGCGCCATAGCGCACGGGCTCGAGGTGACTGACCTCGTCGGTGTGGAGGATCGAGGTGATCGCCACACCCTTGCTGAAGTCCTCGTCGACGCTGGGCGAGACCACACCGATGAGGGCCTCGTTGTTCGTGCGGACCATGTCCCCGAGGCGTGGGCTCAGCGCAGGCAGGCAGGCGTCGTCCTCCTTCATGCGCAGAAGGAGCGGGATCGTGCCCATGACGCCGCCGGAGAGGACGACCTGCTCCGCGGTGAAGGTGCGCGGCGTGCCCTCCCGACCGCTCTCCACCTCGATCTCGTAACCGGCGCTGCCATCGCGCAGGCCATCGGCGCCCGCGCGCGCACGCACGTAGCGCACCTCGGTCTCGGGAAGAACACGAACGCCGCGCTTCTCCGCGAGGTAGAGGTAGTTGCGATCGAGCGTGTTCTTCGCGCCGACGCGACAGCCCGTCATGCACGCGCCGCAGAAGTTGCAGCCGGTGCGCGCAGGGCCCTCGCCGCCGAAGTACGGATCGGGGACTTCGGCGTCGGGCTTGCCGAAGAAGACGGCGACGTCGGTGGGCTGCCAGTGCTCGCCCCGGCCGAGCTCGTCCGCGAGCTCCTTGAGGACCTTGTCTCCGCGCGTGAGGGCCGGATTGGGCGCAGCTCCGAGCATCGTGCGCGCGGTCGCGTAGTGGCGAGCGAGCTCCTTCTTCCAGTCGGCGAGGCCCGCCCAGCTGCCCTTCTCGAAGAAGTCGTCCTTGGGCATCGGGAGCGTGTTCGCGTACACGAGCGAGCCGCCACCGACGCCGACGCCGTGCAGGATGGTGACGTGCGAGAAGAACGACATCTGGAAGATGCCGCGGAGGCCCACCTCCGGCTGCCACAGCCAGCGCTTGATGTCCCAATTGCTCGTGGGGAAGTCCTCCTTGTCGAAGCGACGCCCCTTCTCGAGCACGAGCACGCGGTAGCCCTTCTCGGCCAGGCGCAGGGCCGAGACCGAACCGCCGAAGCCCGAGCCGACGACGACGACGTCCCAGTGCGAGTCGAGGGGCGCTGAATCGCTGTTCATTCCGTCGCAGGATAGCGCCGCCGCGGGCCAACGAAACCCGCGCCGAGACGTAGAAGGAATCCCAAGCCCGAGGCCGGCCGCGCGCGCTCCGGTGTCGGAGGCAGAGTTCGCCGTGCTCGACGCGAAGAAGCGTGAACCGCATCGACGATCCCGCGGGGACGCTCTAACCCTCGCTCCATGAGCGCACGTGACCACGACATCGTCCTCTTCGGTGCGACGGGCTTCACCGGTCGGCTGACCGCAGCGCACCTCGCGCGCACGCATCTCGGCGCAGGTCTCTCGCTCGCCCTCGCCGGTCGCGACCGCAAGAAGCTCGAGGCGGTCCGCGACGACCTCACCCGGGAGACGCCCGCTGCGAAGGAGCTGCCGATCCTCGTGGCCGACGCGCACGACCGCGCGGCCCTCGACCGCGTCGCGGCGAGCACCAAGGTGATCGCGACCACCGTCGGCCCCTACGCGAAGTACGGCGAGGCCCTCGTCGCCGCCTGCGCTGCCGCCGGCACGCACTACGCGGACCTCACCGGAGAGGTCACGTTCATGCGGCGGATGATCGACAGACACGACGCAGAGGCCAGGCAGACGGGCGCGCGCATCGTGCACACCTGCGGATACGACTCGATTCCGTCGGACCTCGGGACGTGGTTCGTCGTCGAGCAGTACCGCGCACGGTTCGGAGAGAGCCCAAAAGAGCTCCTGCACGCCGCGGGAGAGTCGCGCGGCGGCTTCAGCGGCGGGACGGTCGCGAGCATGCTGCTGCTCTTCGAAGAGGCCAGCCGCGACCGCGCGACGCGGAGACTCCTGGCGGATCCGTACGCGCTCGTCGATGACGCGCGGGGGTCGGATCCCGGCGATCAGCTCGGCGTGAAGTACACGAGCGCCCTGGGCCTCTGGACGGGCCCCTTCGTCATGGCCTCCGTGAATTCGCGCGTCGTCCGTCGCACGAGCGCGATCCTCGAGCGCGAGGCGCACGCAGGCTACGGCGGCGCACGCTACGACGAGGTGATGAGCACGGGCCGCGGGCCGCTCGGCGCCGTGACCGCGGGGCTCCTCAGCGCCGGTCTCGCCGCAGGCGCGGGCACGCTCGCGATCGCTCCGCTCCGGCGCTTCGCCGCCGCGTACCTCCTGCCCAAGCCGGGCGAAGGGCCCAGCGAGGCGATGCGGCGCTCGGGCTACTTCGTCTCCCGCTTCGCGGCGTCGGGCCCGCGCGGCATCCTCAAGGCGAAGATGCGCGGCGAGGGTGATCCCGGCTACGACGCGACCTCGCGCATGCTGGGAGAGAGCGCGATGTGCCTCGCGTTCGACGCGATCGACGGGCCGGGGGGCGTGCGGACGCCGGCCTCGACCATGGCCGCGCCGCTCCTCGCGCGGCTCCGCGCGCAGCGCTTCACGCTCGAGCTCGAGGGTTGAGTCGGCCCCGCCTCCGCAGGGCAGGACCCGCACGAGACCTCAGGAAACCCATCAGTTTCCCACCGCCCGCTGGGCGAGCCCTCGGGATGAAAGCGCTGTGTTGGGGGGTACTTTCTCATCAGAGGCGGCGGGACAGCGTCACGGACAAGCCGCCCGACTCCCCGCGCTCGAGGCGCAGCTCGAGCTCGTGCAGTGCAGCGACCCGGCGGACGACATCCATCCCGAAGCCGTGGCTTCGCCCGCGGGCCGGGTGCTCGACCGCCGGCGTATCGCCGCGCGCGCACGAGACGAGCGTTCGCAACGCGGGCTCGTCGAGACCCGCGCCGTCGTCGACGACCCGGAGGCTCAGCTCCGTGCGCGTGCGCGACAGAACCAGCGCCACGTGCCCCTCGCTCCCGTCCGCCGAGCGGTGGTGGCGGATCGCGTTGTGCACGAGGTTGCCGAGCGCGCGCTCGAGGAGGAGGTCGTCGCCCTCGAGCAGACAGGGTTCGTCGGGGATCGCGTGCTCGAGCACGAGACCCCGGCTCCTCGCGAGCGGCTCGTGCCGCGCCCGGACGCGCTCGACCACGTCTCGAAGGTCGAGGGTGCGCCGCTGCACGATCGGGTCCGGTCGGTCGAGGCGGGCGACGGCCCCGAGGTTCGCGATGAGCGTCGCGAGGTAATGCGCTTCGCCGATCGCACGCTCGACGGTCCGGCGTTCGGGAGCCTCGTTCTTCGCGAGATCTTCTTCGAGCTCGGCGAGCTGACCCGTGAGGACGGTGACGGGAGTCATGAGGTCGTGCGTCGTGTGCACGACGTACTCGGTGAGCGCGGCGTCGCGCGCCGTCAGCCGCTCGGCGTCCGCGGCGATCCGGTCGACGGCGTCTCGAAGGCTCGCGGCGAGCGCGCCGATCTCGTCGCGCGGCGGAGGCTCGTGGCGCGGCGAAGCGCGATCGAGGGCCGCGCGGTCTCCAAAGCCCGACCGACCGAGCGCACGCGCAGCCTCGGTGAGCATGCGAAGGCGCGAGAGCGGAGAGCGCAGCGCGAGCACGGCGGCACCCACCGCGACCACGAGCACCGCGAGCGACAAGAGCCAGCCTCGGCGACGCGCCCGACTCGCTTCGGGGGAGAAGGCACGCTCGAGGGCCACGATGGCGCAGGGGCCCTCGTCCCAGGGCATTCGAACGAGGAAGCGCGCGCGGCCGTCGTCGTCCGGCAAGGTCACGACCGAATCGCGCGAGAGGCGACCGAGCAGCTCCGGCGCGAGCGTTTCCTCGCCGGTCGCGCTTCGCCCACCGGCCTCGAAGACCGCGAGGCGCGCGCTCTGCACGAAAGCCATGGGGCCCACCGGGCCTCGCGAGCCTCGCCCACGCCGCTGCGCCCGCGCGAGCCGCTCCTCCGACCTCGCGACGAAGCGCGCCGGATCGGACTCGCACCGCTCGCGCCCTCCCGAGCTCATCACGAGGGTGATGGCGTCGGCGACGCGCGCCTCCCGGCCCTCTCGTTGAACTTGTTCAGCGAAGACCAAGATCGATCCACTCGCTGCGAGCGTGGCGATCGCGATCGCGATTCCGACCCGCGCGGTGACCGTCACGGGCTCCTCTTGCGCGGGGTACGCGGCTCGGCGTCGAGGCGGTAGCCGATGCCCCAGACCGTCGCGAGGTGGGGCTCGCGCGCGCCGAGCTTCTTGCGGATACGGGACACGTGGACGTCGAGCGCGCGGCCGTCGGCTTCTTCTTCGCGGGCGAGCGCGGCCTCGGCGAGGTCAGCGCGGGTGACGGCGCGTCCTGCGCGCGCGGCGAGGTGCGCGAGGATCGTGTGCTCGACCGGCGTGAGCTCCACGCGCGCGCCATCCACCCGCACCTCTCGGGCCGCGGGGTCGATCTCGATCGGTCCAACGCGCGTGGTGCCCGTGCTCGCGACGGCGCGCGTCCCCCGCAGCCGGGCATGGATCCGGGCGACGAGCTCCTCGGGATAGAAGGGCTTGGTGACGTAATCGTCGGCCCCGAGCGAGAGACCACGGACTTTGTCCGCCATGTGATCGCGGGCCGTGAGGAGAACGACGGGGATCGCGCTCCACTCCTCGCGGGCTCGCCATCGCTTGAGCACGTCGAGCCCATAGGTGCCTGGCAACATGAGGTCGAGGATCGCGAGGTCGAAGCGGTCGAGCTCGACACCGAGCGCCGCGTCTCCGTCGGCGAGGCGCTCGACCGAGAAGCCCGCGCGACGAAGCTGCCGCACGAGTCCCTCGGCGAGCGCTTCGTCGTCCTCGACGAGGAGCAGGCGGGCCGACACGCCTCAGATCCCTCCTCGAGGCGCAGCTCGCTCCAGGGCCTCGAAGCGACGCTGCAGCTCGGCTTGCTGCTCATCGAAGCGCGGTCGTTGGTCGTCGCGCAAGAGACCTCGGATGCGCGCGGCCGTGGCCTGCGCGAGCGCGCGGCGTCGGCTGCGTCGCTCCTCGGCGGTCAAGGCTTCGCGACCGAGCGCCCGGTGCTGCTCTCGCGCCTCCTCGAGGATACGGCGGGCCTGGATCCGCTGCGCCTCGTCGAGCCCGAGGGCCTCGAGCCTCTCGCGGAAGCGTGCGCGCGCACGTGGCCCCCCCGCGCCCATGCGCCGCTGCTGAACGCGTGCAGCGTAGCCGTCGAAGGCAGGCTGTTGTTCGGGGCGCAGGAGCGCGCGGACGCGCTCTCCGGTCGCCTCGAAGATCTGCTGGTGGCGGGACCGCGCCTCCTCCGCCGTGAGCGGCTGCGCCCGGAGCGCCTCGTGCTGCGCGCGGCCTTCCGTGAGGACGCGCCGCACCTCGGAGGTCTGGGCCTCGTCGAGGCCGAGGCGCTGCACGATGTTCTGCAAGCGGCGCTCGAGGCGCTGCTCGGGGGTGGCCCGTTCATCCCCGAGACCCGCGCGGTGTGCGCGGCCCCGGTGCATCCCGCGCGGGCCCCCGTGCCCGACACGGCCGCGCGGGCCGACGGCCTCGGGAGCGGCAGGGGATGCACGAGAACCGTGGGGTCCCTGCGGCGAAGCGCCCTGCGCCTCCGCGGCGCCGAGCGGCGCGAGGAGCACCAACGCCGCGATCACGACGAGACATCGAGGGAGGTTCATGACCGACTCCTTGTTCCGAGGGCGCGCCGTGGTTGTCGCGCTCCAGCCTAATGAACGATCCCCGTCTTGCGGAATCCTGAAGCGCCCGTGGGTCGACCCGGCCCGGCAGCGCGCCTCGAGCAGCGCGTTCAGCGCCAGCGAGGCAGACCGAGCACATCGCGCGCGCGCTCGACGGCGCGGCCGATCGTCTGGACGCAAGGGTCGCAGTAGCTGCCGCAGCACGACATCCACTCGATCGGATCGACGTGGAGGTACTGCGAGACGAAGCCACGCTGCGAGTCTCGGAGACCCGCGAAGCGGAGACCTTCGTCGATCGCTGCCTCGACGCGCGCGCGCTCGCTCGGGTCGCTCGATGGATCCGTCACGGTGACTGCAGAGAATGGTGCGCGCCGGGCGGCAGCGGAAGCCCTCGGCGGCCTGGCGTCCCGCCGAGCCGCCCACCCCCTGACGCAAACCAGTCAGCCGAGCGTCCCGTTGCGGTAGTCCTCGAAGGCCTGGCGCAGCTCCTCCTCCGTGCTCATGACGAACGGGCCGCGGCGTGCGATGGGCTCGCGCAGCGGCCGGGCCGCAGCGACGAGGATCGCGGCGGTCTCCCGCCGCGCGCGCACGGTGAGCCGGTTGCCGGCGCCGAGGACCGCGAGGTGATCCTGAGGCACGCGGGTCGTGCGGCGCTCGGGGCCGACCTCGACCTCCCCCGCGGGCACGTAGAGGAACGCGCTGTGACCACGCGGCAGATCGACGACGAGTGGTGCCTCGTCGCGAAGGACCGCGGTGAAGAGGACCGGCTCGGTGCCCCGCGGCTCGACAGGCCCCGCGACGCCGAGGACGTCTCCCGCGATCGCGCGGAGAATTCCTCCACCCGCGAGGCTCTCTTCCGCGATGCGCTCGGGGGCGAGGTCCTGGTATTGCTGAGGGCACATCTTCTCGGCGCGCGGAAGGTTCAGCCAGAGCTGGAAGCCCCAGAGCATCCCGCGCTCTTGCTCGGGCATCTCGCTGTGCACGATGCCCCGGCCCGCCGTCATCCACTGGATGCCGCCGCCCGTGATGAGCCCCTGGCCGCCTCGGCTGTCGCGGTGTCGCATGCGTCCCTCGAGCATGATCGTGATCGTCTCGAAGCCGCGGTGCGGGTGGTCGGGGAAACCTCGGATGTACGCGTCCGGTTCGTCGGAGTGGAGCTCGTCGAGGAGGAGGAAGGGATCGAGATGCTCGAGCGCGCGCGAGCCGATCGCGCGCGTGAGCGAGACCCCGGCGCCGTCCTGCGTGGGCAGACCAGGCAGGAGCGTCGCGACCTCGCGTCCCGCGATGGCGTGCGCAGCGGGCGCACGTTGCGACGCAGCGCGCAGACGTGGCTCGGTCGAGCAACCGACGAGTGCCGACGAGAGCGCGCCGACCGAAGAGAGAGACAGCGCTGCGGAGGGCAGACCGTGAAGGAGCGCGCGTCGCGAGAGCCTCATGGCACGAGCATGGTGAAGGACCGGTCGTCTGGGAAGTCGCGCGCAGAGCGGCCTGGCGCTCTACACAGGACCGGTGAGACACCGATCCGTGTGCCCCGGCGGCGAATCGGTTGGGTTGGTTGTGCTCGGGCCCTCGGGACGCGCGGGCTCGTCGTTTTCTCGACGACGCGAGAGCCACCTTCCTACGATCGCAGGCATGTCGAGCCGCATCGTCGAACGCCGCACCCGCCGCAGCGAACAGCCCACCACCGCCCTGCGCTACCAGCTCGAGCACGCGCGCGAGCAAGCGCGCCTCGAGGCCGTGGTGCTGGCCGACGAGTCGGGTCTGGTCGTCGGAGAAGCCGGAGATCCTGCGGTGTGCAGCGAGCTGGCCGCGATCGCGCCGTGGATGCTGCGCACGCCCTCGCGATTTCCGATGCCGCCGCTGCTGCGAGGCGCGGACGTGTGCGTCCGCTCCTTGAGCGTGCACGGAACACCGCTTCACCTCGCGGCGATCGGCGGCTCGGTCGCGCGCGACGCGGTGATCGCGACCTCCCTGCGCGGGGTCGAGCGGATTCTCACACGAAACTGATCAGGACCGCGCAGGGCCACGCACGGTCGGAGCGAGGCGCCCTCCCCGCCCCGGGTCAGCGCACCTCGAGCTCGGGGTGCTGCGCGAGCTGCGCGAGCGCCTCGCTCGCGTCCGCACCGAGGTAGCTGCCGTCGATCGCGTGGAAGTGGGTCGCGCGCGCCCCGTCCTGAAGCACCTCGCAGGCGATCACGTAGTGGCCCTCGAGCAGGGTGAGCTCGACCTCCTGCAAGGCTTCCATCGAGTGCCTGGCGAACGCGCCCTCCTCGAGGCGCGCGCGCAGATCGCCTTGGCCCGCCTCGAGGCGCGCCCGCACGACCGCGTGCACTTCGGCCTCCTCCGGGCTGGGGGATTCGGCGCGGTCCTCCATCAACTCCATAGGGCCCGGGTCGAGGAAGAGCTCCCTGGCTCCACCGCCCTCTGCAGGGAAGTACTCGACCTCGAGGGCGCCGACATGGTGGCTGTCGTCGATTTCGACCTCGATGATCCGCGCGCCAGGGTGCGCTGCGAGCGCGGCATCGATCGCTGCGACGAACTGCGTCGCGCTCGCCGGTGCGCTCACCGTGGGCGCCCTGCCCTCTGCGGTCGTACCGCCTCCGCCGCTCGCGCTCCCGCCCCCGCAGCCCACGCTTCCGAGCGCCACCATGGACGCCAGCCCGATCCCGATTCTCAGCATGTTCATTCTCCGTCCCACCGCAGGTCACTCCCGCGGTCAGTCCTTCTCGCCCTGGGCCTTCTCGCGCTTGGACGCCTGCGCCATCGCCCGCATGCGCTCTCGCAAGCGTGACGCATAGCCCAGCTTGTTCTCCTGCTTGGGCCGGCTGATCGCGAGGGCATCCTCGGGCACGTTCCTCGTGACCGTGGTCCCGGTGCCGACATACGCGTTCTTGCCGATCGTGATGGGCGCGACGAGCTGCGAGTCCGAGCCGATGAAGCAGCCGTCCTCGAGGGTCGTCGTATGCTTCTGGAAGCCGTCGTAATTGCAGAAGATCGTCCCTGCGCCGACGTTGACCTTCTCGCCGATGACGCCGTCTCCGAGGTACGCGAGGGGGTTGGCCTTGCTGCCCTTGCCGAGCGTCGTCTTCTTCGTCTCGACGAAGTTGCCGATGTGCACGTCGGGCCCGAGCACCGAGTCCGGGCGCAGGTGCGAGAAGGGGCCGACCTGCGCGGCCTCGCCGATCACGCTCTTCTGCGCGACGGTGTAGGGCTTCACGACGGCGCCCGCGCGGACCTCGACGTCCTCGAGCACCACCCCGGTGTCGAGGCGCGCGCCTGCGCGCACCGTGGTCCTGCCGCGCAGGTGCACGTTGGGCTCGACCACCGCATCGGGCTCGATCGTCACGTCCGCGCCGAGGTAGCAGGTCTCCGGGTCGCGGATCGTCACGCCGAGGCGCGCGAAGTGCGTCGCGAGGCGGATGCGCATCGTGCGCTCCACCTCGGCGAGCTGGGCGCGGTCGTTCACGCCTGCGACCGACTCGGCCGACCACGACACCGAAGCCGAGCCACCGTGCTCGGTGGCCATCGCGACGACGTCGGTGAGGTAGAGCTCACCCTGCGCGTTCTGGGTATCGAGCTTGGCCAGGCTCTCGCGGAGGAAGGCGGCGTCCACGCAATAGACGCCGGTGTTCCACTCCCGGATGGACCGCTCCTCGGGGCTCGCGTCCTTGTGCTCCCGGATACCGACGACGTGACCGTGCGCGTCGCGGAGGATGCGGCCGTAGCCGGTCGGATCGTCGAGGTGCGAAGTGAGCACGGAGAGCTTCTTCGCCTGGGCACCGGCAGACGCCGCGCCCCGCGCGAGAACGAGCGACGAGATCGCCTCGGCCTCGAGGAGGGGCACGTCCCCCGCGAGGATGACGACGTCTCCTTCGTAGCCGTCGAGCGCCGCCATCGCGCAGCGCGTCGCGTGGCCGGTGCCCTTCTGCTCGTGCTGGACGACGGTCTCGACCTCGGCGCCGAAGCGCGCCGCGAGATCCTTCTCGACCAGCTCGCGCGCGTGCCCGACGACGACGACGACCCGCGAGGCGCCCGCACGCCGCGCGGCGCGCACGACGTGCGCGAGCATCGGCAGCCCCGCGACCTCGTGGAGAACCTTCGGCAGCGCGCTCTTCATGCGCGTGCCCTGACCCGCAGCGAGGATGACCGCAGCGAACGACTGGCTCATGGCGGGGCCTCTTACCACGCGCCCGACTCGTCGGGCCGTACGGTCCGAACCTGCATCAGCGCTTGGTGATGCGCTCGAGGCCGCCCATGTAGGGTCGAAGCGCCTCGGGCACGCGCACGCTGCCGTCGGCCTCCTGGTACTGCTCGAGGATCGCGACGAGCGTGCGACCGATCGCGAGGCCCGAGCCGTTGAGCGTGTGCGCGAGTTGGGGCTTGCCGCCCCGCCGGGAGGCGGGATCCGACGTCCCGAGCGGCTCGTCGCGGTAGCGGATCTTCGCGCGGCGCGCCTGGAAGTCGCCGAACCAGCTGCAGCTCGAGATCTCGCGGTAGGCGTTCTGGCCGGGCAGCCACACCTCGAGGTCGAAGCACTTCTTGGCGCCGAAGCCGAGATCGCCCGCGCAGAGCTGCACCGTGCGGTAGTGCAGGCCCAGCCTCTCGAGGATCGTCTCCGCGTGACGACGCAGGAGCTCGAGCTGCTCGGGGCCCTCGCCCGCACGGCAGAAGCGCACGAGCTCGATCTTGTCGAACTGGTGCTGGCGGATGAGGCCCTTGGTGTCCTTGCCGTAGCTGCCCGCCTCCGCGCGAAAGCACGCGGTGTAGGCGACGTAGGCGCGCGGCAGATCGGCCGCCTCGAAGATCTCGTCGCCGTGGAAGTTCGTGACGGGCACCTCGGCGGTGGGCGCGAGGTAGAGGTCGTTGGCCGCGCGCTCGTCCTCGGTCGCCGTCTCGGCGAGCTTGGTGCGCTCGGTCTTGAACATGTCGGCCGCGAACTTCGGGAGCTGGCCCGTGCCGCGCATCGCGCTCGGGAGCACGAGCGCGGGCGGCCAGATCTCGGTGTAGCCGTGCTCGTTCGCGTGCACGTCCATCATGAACGAGAGGAGCGCGCGCTCGAGGCGCGCCGCGGCGCCGAGGAGCACCGTGAAGCGCGCGCCCGAGATCTTCGCGGCGCGCTCGAAGTCGAGGATGCCGAGCGCGACACCGAGATCGGCGTGGTCCCTCGGCGTGAAGTCATAGCTGGGCAGCTCGCCCCAGACCTTCACGACGACGTTGCCGTGCTCGTCGGCGCCGTCGGGCGTCGAGGCGTCGGGGAGGTTCGGCACACCGAGCACGAGCGCCTCGAGCTCGGCCTCGAGCGCCTTGTCGCGCGCCTCGAGCTCCTTGGCGCGATCGCCCGAGGCCTTGAGCTCGTCGCGTTTCTGCGTGAACTCGGGGCTCTTCTTGTCGAGCTTGGCCATAGCGGCGCTCGCCTCGTTGCGCACGGCGCGCAGGCGCTCGAGCTCGGTCAGCGCCGCGCGGCGCTCCACGGCGAGCTTGGCCACCTCGTCGAGCAGGGGCGCGTACTTGTCCGAGCGGCGCGCGAGCTGCGCGCGGACTTCGTCGAGGTTCTCGGTGACGTAGCGGAGATCCAGCATGGTGCGGCTCTATACCTCGTCCCGGGAACCAGGAGGGGGCCTCGAGACGACGCGGACCGCGCGAAGCGCGATACGCGAGGATTCGCTCGGGCTGGGCGCAACGTCGGTCCGGCAACCGGCACGTACTCGATCGCGGTAGGGACGGCCCTCGCCTCTCGGCTCGGGCCGCCCCCCGCACAGATCCGAGCATGCGGGCCTACCGCACTCAGCTCCTGCCTCGGAATCGCTCATCGAAGCGGTCCCAGGGATAGGGATGGAGCGCGCGGGCGTTCGGGATCCATCGTTCGGCGCGGCGATGCATGCGGTCCCACGTCGGCCTTGAGCGATGCCTGCGGCGCCGAAGCGCATGCCGCCATGCTTGGATGACGTCCTTTCGAGAGCTGCTCAACCGCCCGATGTTCGTGGGCACGGCGTGCTACGCGAAGTGGCCGCGGACCACGGCCGCGATCTGGTCACCAATCCCGAGGCTCCCCGCCGCGCGGAGGATCGTAGCCCGGAGGACAAGCTGCGGCTGGTCGTGGAGGCGGCGAAGTTGAGTGAGAGCGAGCTCGGCGCGTTCCTGCGCCGCGAAGGCCTACACGAGGCCGATCTCGAAGCGTGGCGCGAGTCGATGCTCGGGGGCCTGCGCCCCACGCAGAGCAAGCACACCAGGTCGGTGGAGGCTCGACAGGTCCGCGAGCTGGAGAAGGAGCTGCGCCGCAGAGACAAGGCGCTGGCGGAGGCCGCAGCGTTGCTGGTGCTCCAAAAAAAGTCCGGGCCCTCTGGGGGGACGGGGACGACGACACGACGAAGGAGAGCGACGAATGACGCTCGCCCTCATCGACGAGGCCGTGTCTGCCGGAG
>JBKDQC010000056.1:0-3312 GCA_046342295.1 Deltaproteobacteria bacterium
TCGACCAGGTCCTCGCCGCGGGCCTCGCGCTCAACATCGAGATCAAGGGAGATGTCCCCGATCGCATGCGCCTGAGCCGTCGCGTGCTGCGGGTGCTCCACCGACGCTCCGCGCGCGAGCGGGAGCGCATCGTGATCTCGACGTTCCGGCCCGAGATCCTCTTGGCGATGCGCGTGGGACGCGCCGGAGCGCCGCTCGGATTCCTCTTCGACGCCGAGAACACCGGCCGCTACCGAGCTGCGGCCCTCGTGCGCGCGATCCGCCCCGACGGCGTCCATCCCCAGTTCCGCCTCGCCGACCGCGGCTCGGTTCAGGCGTGGAAGCGGCGCGGCCTCTTCGTGAACGTCTGGACCGTCGACGACGAGGAATGTCTACGAATTCTGGCCTCCCACGGGGTCGACGGCCTGATCACGAACGACCCGCGCCGAGCCCGCGCCGCGCTCGCGGCCGTGGCGGCGCGGTGATCTGGGCGCCGCCGCCCGGTGTCGTCCCCGCTTCCGGTCAGGGCTTCGATTGCTTCGGACCCGTGCCCGCACTACAAGGCGAGGCCGATTCAGCCGGTGCGGCATCGGATCGCTCGGTTCACAGGCCGGGTAGCTTGGGCGTCGACAGCGGAGGTCGTGTGGCGAGGAAGCGCGGCAATCAGGACGAGTACTACGACGAGAGCAGCGAGCGAGACGATCACGTCAAGCTCGACGGCGTGATCACCAACGTGTTCGCCGGCGGCCAGTTCGAGGTCAAGACCGACGCAGGCGCGGTCGTGCGCGCGCAGCTCTGTGGCCGCATGCGCAAGTACCGCATCCGCGTGATCCTCGGCGATCGCGTGACGGTCGCCCTCTCGCCCTACGACCTCACGCACGGAATGATCGTCTACCGCGCGAAGTGATGCGTCCGCGATCCGCGCCGCCCGGAGCGACTGCCGGGGCGCGGACGACGCTCACGTCGGAGACCCTCACCGCACGCGACGGATCTCGCTCAGCCCGAGTCGGTAGGGGAACGCCGCGTCCGCGCGGTGCGCGCCGACCCACACGCGGTAGAGGCCCGCGGGCCAGGCCGCGCGGTCCACGTGGGGGCGGTCGCCGTCGGCGGAGTCGCAGGCGACGCTCGCGTCGGGGCCCACGACGACGAGCGTGGCGCTCTGCGGGGCGTCGGCGACGTAGATCTGGAAGAAGTCGAGGTCGTCCTGGAGCCGGAGGACGTGCGACGGCCGCACGGGAACGTAGCCGCGGCAGCTGTCGCCCAGGCCCCCCACGTCGACCGCCCGCTCCTCGGGCACGAGCTGACCGGCGATCCAGCGCGGATCGGGCAGAAAGCCTCGGCGTAGGCGCAGGTCACCCTGGCTCCCGGTGTCCGGCTGCGTGTCGAGCCCCGCCTCGATCGCGAGGGCGAGCCGCTCGCCCTCCTCACCGCGTCGAACGCCCGGCCGGATGCTTCGGGTCTCGGTGATCTCGAGCTCGAATTCGCGGGCGCCCTCGCCGAGCGGCCCCTCGACGCCCACCCAGATCGCGAGCTCACCAGGGTTGAAGCGGCCCTCGATCGCGGGGTGGCGTCCGAAGCGATCGGCGCTGCACACGACGCCTTGCTCCGTCTGCACGGCGAGCGTGAGATCCGCGGCACCCGTCGCGAAGACGCGCAGAAAACCAAAGCGGCTGTCCATCCGGATGCGCTGCGTCGGGGCGTCGCTCGAGACCCCGCGGCAACCGGCGCCGAGGCGCGACAGAGGCGAGATGGGAGCGAGCGCGCCGCGGAAGACGACGGGATCGGGCACGAAGCCGGTCCGCAGCGCGAAGACGCTGCCAGGCGTGAGCGCGACGCGGCGCTCGAGCGCGAGGCCGGTCGGCGCGAGCGCCGTCGAGGCCGGGCTCGCTGCCGGAGCCGTCGGGCTGGCGCCGCTCGGGTCCGGGCGCGCCTCCTGCGCGGCGGCCGCGCTCGCGAGCGCCAGGGCGACGAGCACGGGCAGGGCTCGCTCGAGCGACACGCCGATCGACGCGGCCTCACCCCGCGCGCTGGTCGTCACCGTGCGCTCACCTTCACGGCGCTCACCCTCGGCGACCCGGGATGCGCGGGTCGTGCGCCGCGAGGACCTGGCGCGCGAGCATGCGCCGCGCGTCGATGCCTGGATGGGCCTCGAGCCCCTGCGCCTCGAGCTCGCGCTCGGCGTGCGCGAGGACCTGGCGGGCGCGAGCGATCGCCTCGCCCCGGAGACCGAGCGCGAGGAATCGCTCGGCTTGGGCGAGCATCATGTCGAGCCGCTGGGTCGCGTTGGTCGTTCGTACGGACATCGGGGGCCGATGGTACACAGAGGTGACGGGGTTGTGGACCCGGTGGCACTCCCTCCTGCGGAGCGAGCGGAAGAGGAACGGGCGCGATCCCAGGGGAGACCCCGGACCGATGCGCTCGGAGCCTCGGTCCGAGACGCCCGCTGCCGCGCGTCGATCGTCGCGCTCACCTCGCGCGCCGAAGTGGGCTAGAAGGGGCCGCATGAGACGCGTGAAGATCGTCTGCACCCTCGGGCCAGCCGTCACCAACCCCGAGATGATCGAGAAGCTCGTCGCCGCCGGCATGGACTGCGCGCGCCTGAACTTCTCTCACGGAAGCCACGAGAGCCACGCTGCCGCGGCCAAGCTCGTGCGGGACGCGGCCGCGAAGGCGGGGCGCCCGGTCGCGCTCCTGGCCGACCTCTGCGGCCCCAAGATGCGCGTCGGCCTCTTCCCGGGAGGCCCCGTCGAGCTGAAGGTCGGCCAGCGCTTCACCCTGACCACGCGCGACGTGCCTGGAGACGAGACGATCGTGAGCCAGACGTACGCGCCGCTGCCGAGCGACGTCACCCCGGGCACGCACAGCCTCCTCGACGACGGCCTCCTCAAGCTGCGCGTCCTCGAGACGACGTCGACCGACGTCATCACCGAGGTCGAGGTCGGCGGCGAGCTCAGCAACAAGAAGGGCCTCAACGTGCCGGGCGCACAGCTCTCGACGCCCGCGCTCACACCCAAGGATCGGGAGGACCTCCTCTTCGCCGTCAACACGCTCGGCGTCGACTACCTGGCGCTCTCGTTCGTGCGCCGCGCCGAGGACGTCGAAGAGGCCATGGCGATCGCGCGCGGCACGCCTGTGATCGCGAAGATCGAGAAGCCCGAGGCCATCGAGAACCTCGCGTCGATCCTCGACGCGGTCGACGGCGGCGCGATGGTCGCGCGCGGCGCTCTCGGGGTGGAGGGGGGCTCGGAGTTCGTCCCGCTCATCCAGAAGCGGATCATCCGAGAGGTCAACGCGCGCGGGAAGATCGTCATCACCGCGACGCAGATGCTCGAC
>JBKDQC010000057.1:0-8266 GCA_046342295.1 Deltaproteobacteria bacterium
GCGATCGACCGCGCGGATTCGCTCCTTCTGAGTGATGACCCTGGCAGCGCCCGGGACGCCCTCGTTCAGCTCGGTACGCTCCGCCACGACGCGGGCGTCAACCGCGCCCTCCTCGCACGGAGCCTCGTCCACGAGTCGCTCTACGTCATCCGATTCGGCGACGACATGGGCAGCGGCGGGCGCTCTGCCGCGATCCGACAGCGGCTCGACGAGCGTGACCCGGGCGACCCGATGCTCGCCCTGGCGCTGGCGGCGGACGAGCTGCGTCGCGGCAACGCTGCGGCGGCGGACGGCCACCTCGCGACCGCACGCTCCTACCGCGCCGACGATCCGTTCGTCGATGTTCTCGCGGGGGAGCTCGCGCTCGGCCGCGGGGCATGGCCGGAGGCACGCGCAGCGTTCGAGGCCGCGCTGTCCCACGGCGGAGGCGCGATGGCGCAGTGGGGCGTCGCACGCTCGCTTCTCGGTCAGACGAGCAGCGCGCGCGCGGCCGCGTTCGAGGCCGACGGCGCCGCGCTGCCGCCGGAGGCCGACGCCGCGGAGACCGCAGCGGCGATCGCCGCGACGCTCACCGTCAATCCGCGCCACGTCGAGGCGCGCATCGAGACGGCGCGGGCGGCGTGGGGCCAGGGCCAGGACGCGGTCGCCGTTCCCTCGTTGATGGAGATCGTGGGCGAGAGCGAGGTCGAGGGGCAGCGCCTCGCCAGCACCTCGGGCCAGCGCGCGACGGCCTACGTGCTCCTCGGAGAGATCCACGAGCGCCGCGGCCGCCTCAGCCAGGCGCTCGAAGCCTACGAGCGGGCGAACCAGGCCCGGTCGGCCGACGTCGAGGCGCTGCTCGGCGCCGGACGTATGCTCCTCGCCCAGAACCGCGCTTCCGATGCGCTGGCGCGCTTCGAGTCGGTCCTCGGACGAGCCGACGCGGTGGACACCCGCGCATCGACCGGCCGCTCCGTGGCTCAGGAGGCCACGCTCGGCGCGGCGCGCAGCATGATGGACGGCGATCGCGGTCAGGAGGCGCGGACGAGCCTCGAGACGCTGGTGGCGCAGCGCCCGGAAGACAGCCAGTTGCTGCTCTGGCTCGGACGGGCCGAGGAGGAACTGGAGCACGACGACGCCGCGGAGCTCCAGTTCAGAGAGTGCATCCGCGTCAGCCCCACGAACTTCGAGGGCTACCTCGCGCTCGCCCGCCTCTACGGTCGGCGCTCGCGCTCCTCCGATGCTCGGGCGGTGCTCGACGAGGCGAGGGCGCGCGTGCCCGAGACCGCGTCCATGCGCTTTCAGCTCGGCGAGCTCGAGGCCCAGCGAGGCGAGCTGACGGCCGCGATCAGCGAGTACCGCCGCGCGCTCGAGCTCGACCCGCGTCTTCCGAGCGCGCGTTTCGGCCTCGCCTCGACGCTGCGCCGAACCGGACAGTACGACGCCGCCCTCGCCGCCTTCGAGGAGCTGAGCGCGCTCGATCCTGGATATCCGGGCTTGGCGCTCGAGCGCGGTCTTCTCTTCGAGGCGCGGGGCGAGGCGGAACAGGCGGTGGCCTTCTACGAGCGGGCTCTCGGCGAGCACCCAGACGACCCGGATCTCCTGTTGCGCCTCGGTGCCGCGCAGGTCGCAGCCAACGACATCGAGGCGGCTCAGGCCACGCTCGAGCGCGTTCAGCGCGAGCGACCGGCCTCTGGCGAGGCTGAGCACTTCGTCGGGCGCATCGACTTCGTGCGCGGGAACTACCCCGAAGCCTTGCGTCACTTCGAGCGCGCGCTCCAGCTCGATGAGACACGTCCCGAGTTCTACCTCTACGCCGGATGGGCTGCGCTCGAGACGAACAACCTCGGGCAGGGCCTCAGCCGAATCAGCCTGGCGCTCGAGAGGGATCCCACGCTGGGCGACGGTTACTGGCTCCGGGGCACCGTCGCGCTCCGAACGGGCGCCGTGCGCGATGCCCTGCGCGATTTCCAACGCGCGCGTCAGCTCCGTCCGGGACGCATCGAAGCCATCGCCGGCATCGGCGAGTGCTTCGACCAGATGCGCCAGGTGCCGGAGGCGATCTCGGCCTACGAAGAAGCCGTCGCGGCGGCGCCGACCCGCGGCGAATGGTGGTACCGGCTCGGCCGCTTGCAGCTGGATGGCAGCCGCACCGCCGACAGCATCCGCTCGCTCGACCGTGCCGCGACGCTGGGCGACGCGGACGAGCACCGGCCCCCGTGGCTGCCAGATGCCCACCGTGTGCTCGGTGAAGCGATGCAGCTCGCGGGCGACCGCGCCGGAGCCATCGAGCACTTCCGACGCTACCTCGAGATCGCGCCGGCGAGCGCGCTCGACCGAGCCTCGGTCGGCAGGAGCCTCGCGGAGCTCGGCATCACCCCGACGGAGTGAGGGTCGTTCGGTCCCGAGACCAACTAACGGGGTGTCCGCTTCGCCGCTTGCATCTCCCGCAGCCACATCTTCTTGTGCACGGCGGCGCGTCGCTTCTCGACGAGCGCGTCCGAGGGCTTGCGACCCGCGAGCGCAGGTTGCTCGGCGTGGTGCTCGGCATCCACCTGAACGTCGGCGCCGAGCTCGAAGATCGCGAGCTCGTGGCGCCCGCGGTCCCCGAGGCGAATGGGCATCACCGCGGCGCCGATGCCTGCGCCCACGTAGACCGCACCTTCGACCGCGCCGCTCCCATCTCGGGCTCGGGTCCCGTAGAGCCCATGAACGTACTTGTGGCCGACGAGCTTGCCGAGCGCGAGCTCGTGAAGCCTGGCGAGCGTGACCTGGCCGGCGTGCGTGTGTCCGGCGAGCACGAGCGGGACACCGCGCGCCCAGAGCGCGTCGGCCTCCTCGGCGATGTGCGAGAGGCCGATGGAGGCGACCTCAGGTCGCAGTCCCCGGAGCGCCACCTCGCGGTCGGCGTGCCCGGTGTACGCGTCGTCCAGCCCCACGATCTGCAGCCTCTCGCCACGCACCGTCCGCTCGGTCCACTGGTTGCGCAGCACCTCGACGTTCGCGCGGCGCAAGGCCGCCGCGACCTCGTCGGCGCCTGACCAGTAGTCGTGGTTGCCGAGGACCCCGAGGACCGGGGCCTCGAGCCGCGCGAGCTCCGCGACGAGCTGATCGAGAAACAACTGCGAGTGGCAGACGAAGTCTCCCGTGATCACGACCAGGTCGGGAGATTGCGCGTTCGTGAGATCGACCGCCGCACGCTGCACGGAGAGCGGCGTCACGCGGCCGAAATGGAGGTCTGTCAGGTGCGCGACCCGGAGGTGGGAGAGCTGCTGGGCGTGCCGTGCGCCGCCACCGAAGCGTCGGAGCTCGATCGACGGCGCCTTGGCGGAGACCCGCGGAGGGAGGTCGCTCAAATGCACGGCGGTGGGAGCCTACGGACCCCTACGTCCCGCGCAAGCAGACCGCTCGGCCCCAGCACGACGTCACGCGAGGACCATTGAACGGCGAGCGCCGAGCGGGCGACAATGACCCATGGCCTTTTCGTACGTCGGCATCGTCGGCTCCGGCCCCATCGGCTGCGCGATCGCGATTGCCGTCGCCCGCACCGACACGCCCGTGCTCCTCGTGCGGACGACCCCCGGCGACACCAGCCTCGCGATCCGTCGCATCGAGTCACGCCTACGCTTCTTTCTCGACGCCGAGGAGATGACCGAGGAGGAGGTCGTCCGAGCACGGGGCCGCGTCCGCGTCGTGCCCGACCTGTCGATGCTCTCCGGCTGCGACCTCGTCATCGAAGCCGTGTCGGGCGACGACCGTGCGCGCCGCGCGGTCCTCGCGACCCTCGAGAGCAGCCTGTCTCCCGGCGCGGTGCTCGCGACCAACAGTCCCACCGAGCACCTCGCGGCGATCGCAGAGGTGCTCCGACGACGCGACCAGTTCGTGGGCCTCTCTTTCTTCTCGGGCGCTGCCGCCGACCCCCCGCCGCGACGCGGTGCGCGGCCATCGCTCCCCTCGAAGCGGCTCGTGGAATTGGGGCTCCTCGCCGAGACCGCGCCTGGAGTCGCGGCGGCCTGCCGGGCGTTCGCGCTCTCTCTCGGAACCACCACCATCGAGCGCGCAACGGGCGTGGCGCTGGTCGGCTACCGAGAGTTTCTCTCGGGCGAGACCGGCGCGAACGCGGGCGTCTGACGCAGCGGGTCTCAGCGCGTTGACGGGTCGGCGGTCGCTCCGTAGAGTCGCGCGCCGTGTCGAGGCCTGCTCGAGACTCGCAGCCGAACTCACCGAGGCCCCGCCCGCCGACAACCACTCCGACCCCGCGCGGGCTCGCCCGAGCGCTCGGTGAACCGTCGTCAGAGCGACCTCCCGCCCCCGAATGGAATGCCGCCTCGCGCAGGCGTTCGCCGAAGGAAAAGCGCGCATGACCACCCCCCGACGAACCAAGTACATCTTCGTGACCGGCGGCGTCGTCAGCTCGATCGGCAAGGGCCTCGCGGCCGCCTCGATCGCGGCGCTGCTCGAGGCGCGCGGCCTGAAGGTCACGAACGTCAAGCTCGACCCGTACATCAACGTCGACCCCGGGACGATGTCGCCGTTCCAGCACGGTGAGGTGTTCGTCACCGACGACGGCGCCGAGACCGATCTCGATCTGGGCCACTACGAGCGCTTCACGCAGGCGCGGATGACGCGCGCGAACAACTTCACGACCGGCAAGGTGTACGACGCGGTCATCTCGAAGGAGCGGCGCGGTGAGTACCTGGGCGCGACCATCCAGGTGATCCCGCACATCACCGACGAGATCAAGGCTCGGATCGTCGACGTCGCCCAACGCGCCGATGTCGCGATCATCGAGATCGGCGGCACCGTCGGAGACATCGAGTCACTTCCCTTCCTCGAGGCCGTGCGCCAGCTCCGCCACGAGCTGGGACCGCAGAACTCCGTCAGCGTCCACGTCACGCTCGTGCCTTGGATCGCCGCCGCCGGCGAGCTCAAGACCAAGCCGACGCAGCACTCGGTAAAGGAGCTGCTCGGGCTCGGCATCCAGCCCGAGATCCTGATCTGCCGCACGGAGAAGCCTCTGCCGCGCAGCGTGAAGGAGAAGATCGCTCACTTCTGCAACCTGCCCGTCAGCGCCGTCATCGCCGCGCCGGACGTAGGGGTCATCTACGAGCTCCCGATCGCTCTCCACAGCGAGCGCTGCGACGAGCAGATCGCGGAGAAGCTCAACATCTGGTCGCGCCCACCAGACTTGTCCTCGTGGCAGCGCGTCGTCGACACGGTGAAGAGCCCGCCCAAGGGGAGCGTGTCGATCGCGCTCGTCGGGAAGTACGTGCACCTGAGAGACAGCTACAAGTCTCTGCACGAAGCGCTCGTGCACGGCGCGATCGCGAATGGAGCCAAGATCGACGTGAAGTACGTCGACAGCGAGAACCTCGACGCGAGCAACGTCGAGCGCGAGCTGTCGGGATTCGACGCCGTGCTCGTGCCCGGAGGCTTCGGGGGGCGCGGCGCCGAAGGAAAGATCCAGGCGATCCGCTTCGCCCGCGAGCGGGGCGTTCCGTTCTTCGGGATCTGTCTCGGGCTCCAGATGGCAGTCATCGAGTACGCCCGCCACGAGTGCGGCATCGCGGAGGCGAGCTCGACGGAGTTCGACCCGAGCTGCCCCGAGCCCGTGATCGACCTCATGCCCGACCAGCGGGGGGTCAAGAGCAAGGGCGGGACGATGCGTCTGGGCGCCTACCGCTGCGCGCTCCGAGAAGGGAGCCTCGCGGCGAGCATCTACGGGAGCGCCGAAATCTCCGAGCGACACCGCCACCGCTACGAGTTCAACAACGCCTACCGTCAGCGCCTCGAAGAGCAGGGGCTCGTGATGAGCGGCGTCTCTCCGGAGCTCGGCCTGGTCGAGATGATCGAGCTGCCCCCCAGCAAGCATCCGCACTTCGTGGGCTGCCAGTTCCACCCAGAGTTCAAGAGCAAGCCGATGTCCGCGCATCCCTTGTTCACGCGCTTCGTCGCGGCGGCCCTCGCTCGGCGCGACGCTCGCCCCCGCGAGGACACGAAGGACGCGGCGGAGAAGAACAGCGTCGTGCACTGACCGCGACACGGTTGTCGTGGTTCGCGGGCCACTGCCGCGAACTGGCGCTGAAAGAGACCCTGGCCCGAGAATCGCAGCGTCGGCAGCGAGCTCGCGGCCGGCCTGCCTTGACGGTGGCTGGATTTGGAAGGAGGGTCGTCGCCCGAGGTGGCGAGACCCAAGTGGGCGTATGGCCCGTGCGAGTCGTTCGAGGAGGAAACATGGCGTCGATGAAGGTGGGTCCCGGGCTCGTGTGCGTCGCGCTGGCGCTGACCTCTCCGGTTCTGGGCGCGGGCTGCGGAGGCGATGGCCCCTCGCGCCCCGACGCGGACCTCTCGCGGCCCGACGCAGCGAGCACGACCGACACGGGCTCGACGGGGGAAGACACCGGGCCGGGGAACGACGCCGGCCGTGACTCGGGCGTGGCCCGCATGTGTCGCTCGCCCATGGGCAACTGCGACCTCCTCGCGCAGGACTGCGCGCCGGGCGAGGACATGCAGCCCCGGACCTGCGTCTACGCGCTGCCCGAGATGGGGGCGACCGTTCCGCAGACCGTGTGCGCGCCGATCGTAGGGGCGGGGGCCGAAGAGGGCGGCGCGTGCTGCGCCATCAATTCCTGCGACACCGGCCTCGTGTGCGTGGGGGCGGTGGAGAGCGGGCCCGGGACCTGCAGCACGATGGGAACCTGCCGGCGGTACTGCTGCGGGAGCTCGTCGGACTGCGCCGAAGGAGAAGTGTGCAGCGGCTTCGGCGGCGGCTTCATGGGCGGCATCTGCGACACGATCGACGGGTGCGACCTCGTGGATCAGACCGGATGCGAGGACGAGAGCGGCACGGGGTGCTACCCCGGCACCGGCGGCGCAACCCAGTGCGTGCGGCCGACCATGGCGATGGCCGCCGAAGGCGCGACCTGCATGTTCACGAACGACTGCGTGCCCGGCACGGGCTGCTTCACGGTGACGCCGAGCGGCGGCGGCATGGCTCGGAGCGTCTGTCTCCGCTTCTGCGACACCGGCGACGGAGCCGCCGACTGCCCGGGCTCGATGGGCATGGCGTGCCAGGCAGCGGCAGGGCTGCCCACCGGGACTGGGATCTGTCCTCCGCCACCCGCCACCTGAGCCTTGCCGATGCCTCGACCGAGCAGCTGGGTCGGTCGGCAGGGCGGCGCGCTTCTTGGCTCGCGACGCGTCTGCTCTCGCCCCGCGACGACGCAGGTTCGAACCGCGCGGACCGGGTCCGGCTTCATCACGGCTGTGCTCGTCTCCGCACCCGCCTCGGTGATGGGCGCCTCGGTGATGGGCGCCTTGGTGATGGGCACCTCGGTGGTGGGCGTGGCGGCGTGCAGCGGGACGAGCGTCGAGGTCAGCGACGCCGCGCAGCGCCTCGACGCCACCATCCTCGAGGCGGGGCTGGCGTTCGAAGACACGCCCTCGGATGGCAGCGTCGCCGATGCGTTGACCCAGCCCCGCGACGGCGGCTCCAGCCTCTGCCGGGGAAGCTGCGATCCGACGGGCACAGGTGGATGTGGGCCTGCCGAGCAGTGTGCCCTTCGAGGTGACGAAGCGTCCTGCGGCCCGGCCGGCCGGGGCGTCCGGGGGAGTCGTTGCACCCGCGTCGAGCAATGCGCGCCGGGCCTGGCCTGTTTCCTGGGAGAGACCGGCGGGGTCTGCGACCGGATCTGCTGTCCGGGCGCCGATGACTGCGGGGACGCAGAAGTCTGTGGCGGCGACGGAACTCTGGTCGACGAGAGCCGCGCCTCGTGGGGCCGCTGTCTTGGGCCGCGAACCTGCGCGCTCCTCGAGGCGATGGGCTGCCCGGACCGCGAGGCCTGCTACGTCGTCGGCCCGCTCGGAGAGAGCGCGTGCTTGGTTGCCGGCGCCGCGCTCGAGGGCGAGCCGTGCACCTTGCCCAACGACTGCGCCGCGGACCTTGTCTGTACCGGCGCGTTCGAGCGAACGTGCGCGCGACTCTGTCGGCTCGGCGCGGCGGCAGAGCCTTGCGCGTCGGGCTCGTCGTGCGTGCGGCAGGCGTACACACCCGAGGGCGTCGGCATCTGCGTGGCCGCGTCGGGGACGATGCGCGGCTGAGGGCCCGATCGTAGACAACCTAAACAGAATCGCCGAGAGAGTGGATCATCCGCGTCGCGGCGATACTGTTTCGCGGAGCGGAGTTGGGTGGGGGGCCCCGAGCCGGCTCTGCCGGGCGGGGGGCGGGTCTGCATCAGACCTGCCGGGAAAAAGGGCTACACAGGATCGGCGTCTCGCCGATCCTGTG
>JBKDQC010000058.1:0-2396 GCA_046342295.1 Deltaproteobacteria bacterium
GAGAGGCGTGGGGACGGCCGTGCCCGCCGCCACGAGGAGCGTCGCCAACATGCCCACGAGGCTCTGCGCCGCTGCCTCCGCGGACGCAGATCGCGGCGTGACGAAGAGAGACACGAGCCCCTCCTCGGACACGCGGACGTCCTTCATGGTGATGACGGCGGGCCCCTCGATGAGACGCTCCGCACACTCGAGCGCGACGAACGTGCCGATCTCGGCAGGGACCCGCAGGTTCCGAGCTTTCATGATCCGCAGGAGCTCTTCGAGCGTCGCGCCCAGATCACTCACTGGAAGGGCTCACTCATCGGAGAGGCTCATTCATGAGAAGCGCTCGAAGGTCCGAGACTGCGCAGTTCGGCGGGAATGCGAACGGGAATCCCGAGGTCCCGAAGGTACTCCTTGACCGCGCGGACGGAGAAGATTCCGTCGTGAAACACCGACGCAGCGAGCAACGCATCGGCCCGACCGTCCGTCACCCCCGCGGCGAAGTGCGCCAAGGTCCCGACTCCGCCCGATGCGATCACGGGGACCGAGACCGCGTCGGATACCGCCCGGGTGAGCGCGAGATCGTAACCGTCTCGCGTTCCGTCGCGGTCCATGCTGGTCAAGAGGATCTCGCCCGCACCCCGCTGGGCCGCCTCGATGGCCCACGCGACGGCGTCCCTGCCGGTCGAGCGACGCCCGCCGTGGGTGTAGACCTCCAAGCGCCCACCTTCTCGCCGTGCATCGATGGCCACGACGAGAGCCTGGTTGCCGAACGCTCCTGCGATCGCATCGATGAGCGTGGGATCCGAGATCGCTGCGCTGTTGACCGCAATCTTGTCCGCGCCCGCGAGCAGGAGCGCGCGCGCATCGGCCACCGACCGCACCCCCCCCCCCCCCGTCAGCGGGACCGTGAGCGCGTCGGCCGTTCGCTCGACGATGTCGAGCAACGTGCCGCGTCCCTCGTGCGAAGCCGAGATGTCGAGGAACGTGACCTCGTCCGCGCCCTCCCGGTCGTAGCGGAGCGCGCTCTCGACGGGGTCGCCCGCGTCCCGGAGGGCGACGAAGCGCACGCCCTTCACGACGCGGCCGTCCTTGACGTCGAGGCAGGGGATGACGCGGCGCGCGAGCATCAGCGCAGCTCCGCCAGGCGCCGGCGCGCGCTCGCGTAGTCGAACGCACCCTCGTAGAGCGCACGGCCGCACACGGCCTCGCGGACCCCCGCGCGAGCGAGCTCCTCGAGGTGCGCGAGCGTGCCGATGCCCCCGGAAGCGATGACCGTCGCGCGAACCAGGGCTTGAAGGGACGCCGTCGCCTGCACCGCGGGCCCGACTCCGGTGCCGTCCCGTCCGATGTCCGTGAAGAGGATCGCGCCGACTCCCCATGCGTCGCAGCCACGGGCCACGTCTTCGACGCGTCGCCCGCTCGCCTCGAGCCAACCCGCGATACGAACCTCGCCATCGCGCGCGTCGAGCGCGGCCACGACGGCGGCGCCACGCTCGGCCGCCAACGCTCGAACCCAGCCGGGCTCCTTCACCACGGCGGTGCCCACCACGACACGCGCCGCGCCGACCTCGAGCCAGCGCTCGGCCCGCGCGCGGCTCCGGATCCCGCCGCCGACCTGCACCGCGAGCGCAGTCTCGCGGACGATCCTCTCGACGAGCGCGTGCTGCGCGCCCGAGCCCTCCGTCGCCGACGCGCTCGTCCGCGCCCCCTCCAGATCGACGACGTGGAGCCGCGTGGCACCTGCATCCCGGAAGCGCCTCGCTTCCACCAAGGCATCCTCTGCGTAGACCGTGACCTTCTCGTAGTCGCCTTGGTGCAGCCGCACCACGCGCCCCTCGAGCAGATCGATCGCAGGCACGAGCTCCAGGGTCGTCACGCAGGCCTCGCGAGAAATGTCTCGAGCAGACGCGCACCAGCGGCGGACGACTTCTCCGGATGAAACTGGCACGCGAGCAGGTTCTCGCGCGCGACTGCGGCGCACACAGGCTCGCCGTAGTCACAGGTGCCGACGACCACCGAGGGATCGCTCGGCACGCAGTGGAACGAATGAACGAAATAGAACCAGTCTTCGCGCGGCACGTGAACGCCGTCGCCCTGCACCACGTTCCATCCCATGTGAGGCACCTTTCGCCGCGCCCCCTGCTCCAGGGAGCGGCCCTCGAGAAACCGCACGACCCGGCCGCGAATCACGCCGAGCCCCGGAGCGCCAGGCGCCTCTTCGCTCGAGTCGAACAGGATCTGCATGCCGAGACAGAGCCCCAGGTACGGGCGACCCGAGGCGATCTGCGCCCGGCAGGCCTCACCGAGAACCCCCGCCATCGCACGCGCGCCGTCCGCGAACTGCCCCTGTCCCGGACCGACGAGGCGCGGAGCGCGGCCGCTCGCGACCGGAGCGGTCGACTCCTGCACGG
>JBKDQC010000059.1:0-2653 GCA_046342295.1 Deltaproteobacteria bacterium
GGTGAGACCGGGCATTCGCTACCGCGACGTCCACCTCGAGGCGAGCCTCGCGATCGCCGAGGGCCTCCTCGAGCTCGGGATCCTCCGCGGCGCGGCCCCCGCCGATCTCGTCGAAGCGGGCGCGCACGCGATCTTCTTCCCGCATGGCGTCGGGCACCTCCTCGGCCTCGACGTGCACGACATGGAAGATCTCGGCGACCGCGCGGGCTACGCGCCGGGGCGCACGCGGAGCCCGCAATTCGGCCTCTCGTACCTGCGCCTCGACCGGGACCTCGCGCCGGGCATGTGCGTGACGATCGAACCGGGCTACTACCGCGTGCCGGCGATCTTGGCCGACGCCGCGCTCGCCCCCCTCGTCGCGCGCTTCGTGGACCTCGACGCGCTCGCGCGCTTCGAGGACGTCCGAGGGATCCGGATCGAAGACGACGTGCTCGTGACGGGTGAGGGGCACGAAGTCCTGACCCGCGCGATCCCGAAGGCCGTCGACGAGGTCGAGGCGGCCGTGCGCGCCGGGTCCTGAGAGCACGTGGCACTCGGATGGATCGATGCGGGTGACACGGGCTCGACTCGGCGGGAGGGAGGCTCTCGCCGATTCACTCGGGTGCAGCTGGGGACGGATCCAGCGCCCCAGGGATGAGGCCCAGCGACACCAACCCACGCTCGAAGGCCCCGGCGTCCGGCGGTTCGGCCACCGTGGACGCGGCCAGCGAAGCGGCCGGCGAATGGTGTGGCCGATCTCCCACGGCTGACTTGGAGTCAGGCTGACATCCCGAGGCGACACGGCCAAACAAGGCTCGGTCCAGCCCTTGCTCAGCGCGCGCGTGGAACCTCGGCTCCGGGACCGAGCCCGGGACCATCGCCAGGAGATCCGGCTCGTGAGCAAGCCACCGACACGACCCTCGTTCTTGCGCGCCTGCTGCGCGCTGGCATGGCTCACCGCGAGCGCGGCAGGATGCGCGCCGCCGGCAGAGGGGAGCCTCCGATGCGCGCAGGACGCGGGAACGTGCGTGCCCGAGCAGCTCGAGGAGAGCGTGTTTTCTGCGCCACTCACCTGGTCCTCGTGGCGCTGGAACGGGCCGGCCGAGCTCGTCTTCCGCCGCGCCGCGCTCGAGCTCGGCATCTCGTACACGCGCGCCCGCCGCGACGAGGGGCTCCGGTCCCGGGTGCAACGACGGGCGGATGAGATGGCCCGCCCGAGGTCGACTTCCCGCACCGACTGGGAGCGGGTCATCGCCTCGGAGCGCCGGGCGCTCTCGGGCGCCACGGAGGGGCTGATCGTCCTCTACGGCGACTCCAACACACACGCCGCCTTCGAGATCTTCGCTCGCGCGAGCCGGGGCGCGCTGATCCACAACGAGGCCATCTCGGGCGACACCTCGGCGGGGATCCTCCGCCGCATCCGAACGATCGAGGGGTTCGATCCATCCGGGCCATCGCTGCTGTCGGGTGGAACCAACGATCTCAGGCCGCTCTACCGGGACGGAATGCGACCCGACCGGGACCGCGTGGAGGCTGCGCTGGCGGTCCTGTTGGACAACCGCCGCGAGGCGGTGCGCGAGCTCCGCGCGAGGACACCGCGTGCCCGGATCCAGATGGTCGGAATCCTGCCTGCGGCGGGGAGCGTGCTGCCGGCATCGGTCGTGCGTGCCGCGAACGAGCGGCTCCGAGCGCTCGCCCTCGAGCTCGAACTGCCCTTCCTCGACGCGGGCGTGTCCATGCGCGATCGGGGGGGCGAGGCGCTCTCTTCGCTGACGACAGACGGCATCCACTTCACCGGCGAAGGCTACCGGCGCATCGGGATCTCCCTGGGTCTCTACGCGGGCTCGCCCTGAGCCTCGATGCGTTCCCGCGTGGGGTGGCGCCGGCGGCCGGGGTGTTCAGCCGCCGTGCTTGGCGACGATCGCCTGGGCGTACGCGACGAAGCGGTCGCGGTGATGTCGGTCGAAATTGGCCCACGTGGAGAAGGTCGCCGGGTCCGTGACCCGGTCGACGAAGATCGTGCCGTCGAGGTGATCGACCTCGTGCTGGTAGGTGCCCGCCGAGATTCCGCGCGCGACCCGATCGATCTCGGCACCGTGGCGATCCCAGGCGCGCACGCGGACGTGCGCGTGACGCTTCACGATCCCCCGCAGGTTGGGCACCGACAAGCAGCCCTCGTAGTTGTCGAAGGTCTCCTCGTCGAGCGGCTCGAGGACGGGGTTCACGAGGATCGTCAGGGGAATCTTGGGCTTGTACGGGTAGCGCGGGTTGTCCCCGGAGACCTCGATCGCGACGATGCGGATGGGCTCGTAGACCTGAATCGCCGCGAGGCCGGCGCCGTTCGCGTCGCGCATGGTCTCGACGAGGTCGTCGATGAAGCGCTGGGTCTCGGGAGACAGCAGCTCGTCGCGGCTCACCTCCCGCGCGCGGAGGCGGAGGACCGGGTGGCCGATCTGGGCGATCTTTCGGAGCGTCATCCACGGACTCTGGCACGCGCGGGGTGACACGTGTCAGCGGGCCGACGGCAGCGAGCGCGCAAAGCGGTCGACGATCTCGCGCTGCTCGCGGTGCAGCCGCACGAGCGGGCGCTCGCGGCGGAGTCACGCTTCGGCGCTCGCAGCGTCGTGGGGCCGGCCGCGCGCCACGCGCCGCGGCGCGGCGGAGGCCGGGGGGG
>JBKDQC010000060.1:0-17649 GCA_046342295.1 Deltaproteobacteria bacterium
GGGCCCCGCGCGCCGGGGCGCGCGCCACCCGTGGTCCCGGCCGCCCGCCGGATGAATGCGCTCAGGCGCAGCGCAGTCGATGCGGGCCGGTCGCGGAGCGCAACCCGACCGGAGCCCCATGAAGAAGATCCCCTTCGAGAAGGTCCTCGGCCTCGTCCTCGCCCTGGCCTCCATCCCCGCTGCGATGCCGCTCTTCGGCTGCGACCTACAGCTCACGGCCGCAGGGACGACCGTCGCCGTCACGCGCCGCGCCTCGCCGGGCGTGAACTACATGCGCGACCCTGACATCGCCGAGGAGGCGATCCCTTCGGCCCTGCAGCAGATGGAGGGCCTCATGTACCTCCTGCCCGACGACGGCACGCTGATGGCCTCGGCGGCGCGTACGTACGGCTCGTATGGATACGGCTTCCTCGAGGACCGCATGGAGCAGGTCGAGTACGAGGGCGCCGACGAAGAGGTCATCGAGCACTGGCGCAACCGGAGCTCCCTCGCGTACCAGCGGGGGAGGGAGATCGCGATCGGCTGGCTCGATCGCCGCCACCCCGAGGGCGGAGGCCTGCTCGCGGTGCAGCGCCAAGGGCTCGACGCGTTCACTGCGCACATCGCGGACTTCTCGAGCGAGGAGGAGGCGATCATCCTCTTCTGGGCCGCATACAACTGGGCCCGCTACATCAGCCTGCACCGCGACGACATGAACGCGATCGCCGACGTCGCCTACGTGAGCGTGATCGCCGACCGGGTCTACGCGATCGCGCCGGGGTACTTCGACCACGCGCCCGTCGCCCTGCGCGCGGGCCTCATGGCCGCAGCCCCTCCCGCGCTCGGAGGACGCCCCGCGGATGCGAAGGTCGAGCTCGACCGCGCGATCGAGCTGACCGGTCGCCGCAACCTGCTCTTCCTCGTCACGGAGGCGCGTCTCATCGCGATCCCGCTCCAGGACCGCGCGCTCTACCAATCGCTCCTCCAGGAGGTCCTCGCGTTCGACGTCGACACCCACCCCGAGCAGCGCCTCCCGAATCTCCTCGCGCAGCGTCGCGCACGCCGCTACCTCGCCGAGATCGACAACTACTTCGACCCGGCGCCCGAAGGCGAGGCCGCGAGCGAGCCGAGCTCGGGCGGCGAAGACGCCACCGAATGACGCCCTGACCGAACGAGAGGAACCGATGAAGACATACCAGAAGCTTGCACTCGTCCTGCTCGCTGCGTTCGCGATCTCCACGATCGACGCGCGGGAGAGCACCGCGCAGGACGCCTCGACGCGGACGATCTCGCTCGCCACCCTCGCGCCCCCCGGCTCGACGTGGATGCGCGTCTTCGACGCCTGGAACCGGGAGCTTCGCCGCCGCTCGGAGCGCACCCTCCAGTTCCGCATCTACGGCGGAGGCGTCCAGGGCGACGAGGCGGAGGTCGTCCGCAAGATCCGCAGCGGCCGCCTCGACGCCGCCTCGGTCACCGCCGTGGGCCTCGCGCAGATCCACCGCCCCGCGCTCGTGTTCCAGATGCCGGGCATCCTGCGTACGTACGCGCAGCTCGACCGTGCCCGCGACGCGCTCGCGAGCGACATGGACGCAGGCTTCACGCAGGGAGGTTTCCACCTCCTCGGCTGGGCCGACGTCGGCCAGTCGCGCATCTTCTCGACCTCGGCGACGGTCACGCCCGCCGACTTCGCCTCGCGTCACCCCTGGGTCTGGCGCGACGACAGCGTCCTTCCGACCTTCTACCAGTCGGTCCGCTCGAACCCTGTGCCGCTCCAGGTGCCCGAGGTGCTCGGCGCGATCCAGACCGGGCGCGTCGACACGGTCATCACGCCGCCGGTGCCGTGCATCGCGCTCCAGTGGTGCTCGCGCCTGACGCACATGACCGACATGCCCATGACGATCGTCCTCGGCGGCACGGTCATCGGTCAGCAGCAGTGGAGCGCGCTCACGCCCGAGCAGCAGACGATGCTCGGCGAGACCGCGACGCAGTTCCACCAGCTCGCGCGCCGCAACCTGCGCCGCGACGAGGAGGAGGCGCTCCGCAGCGTCGCCGAGCGCGGCGGCACCGTTCATCCGGTCACCGACGCGCAGCGCAACGAGTGGATCCAGCTCGGCAGCCGCGTGCGCAGCCAGCTCGTCGGTCAGATCGCCGACCAGGCGCTCGTCGATCGCGTGGCCGCCTTCGGGCGGTGAGGAGACCGCGCGCCCCTCGGCGCGCGTGAGGCGAGGCGAGGCCGCCCGGGAGACCGGGTGGCCTCGTTCGCGTTTCCGGGGGCAGCTCAGGCGGAAACGTGCATGAGACAGGGTGCTTCTTGTTACCATCCCGCCCCCATGGCCGGCGCAGCCCCCTCCGCGAAACCCGCTCCATTCCTCAAGCCCCTCGACTTGCTCGACCGGGGCGTCCTGCTCGCCGAGAGCTCGCTCTCGCTCGTGATCGTGGCGGTGATGATCGCGATGGGGGTCATCGGCGCGGTGAGCTCCGCGCTCTCGATCCAGAACGACGTGACGCGCGCGGTCGACGACGTGCTGATGAACGGCACGATCTGGGCGGCGTTCCTCGGCGCGAGCTTCGCGACGCGCGGCCGCAAGCACCTCGCGATCGACGCGCTCGGGCGCTTGCTGCCCGACCGCGCGCGCCGGGTCACGGTCGCGGTCGCGAGCACGCTCGGAGCCGTGGTCGCAGGTGCGCTCGCGTACGGCGTGTACGAGGCGCTGATCGAGCAAGGGCACGCGGTCGACGCGCAGGTCCAGAGCATGGTCAGCTCGGGCATCGAGGGAGCGCGCGTCGATCGCGGCTACCAGTTCCAGTTCATGATCCCCGCGGGCTTCGGCCTCATCGCGGTGCGCCTGCTCCTTCACGGCTTCCACGAGATGATGGCCGCCATCGCGGGCAACGTGTCGCCTGCGGCCGCGCCGCCGCCGGCCCCTGCGTCGGGTGAGCTGAAGATTCCGCACGAGGAGCCGGACGGTGCGCCCTCGGCGGAGGGCGATGCCTCCCGGGTCGCGCCCTTCGAGCAGGCGGGCGGCGTCGAGGCGATCCTCGCCTCCATCGCGGTGCTCGTGCCGATCCCGCTCGCGCTCGGCACCACGGCCTTGGTGTCGGTGCTCGTCGCGTCACTCGGTGCCTCGCTCACCATCCTCGTGCCCCTCTACCTGCGCAAGCAGCGCACGAAGTCGCTCGAGGCCACGGCAGCGATGCCCCACGAATATGCCGTCGTGAAGAGCCCGATCGAGCCGCTCGGCGCGCTCGTGGCCGTGGGCGCGGTGCTCGGGCTCGCGTACTACGGGGTCCAGCACATCGGCGACGTGTCGGTGGGCACGGGTGTGATCTTCTTCGCGGTCATGGCGCTCATGGGCGCGCCGCTCTTCACGTTCCTCGGCGGCCTCGCGCTCTTCCTTTGGGTGCATGGCTCCGACATCGTGCCGCCGACCCCGCTCGCGTCGGCGGTCGAGGACGTGCTCGGCAACCACTTCGCGCGGATGAGCGTCCTTCCGACGATCCCGATCTTCACCCTCGCCGGCTACCTGATGAGCGAGAGCCACACCCCGCGGCGCCTCGTCCGCGTCGCGCGGGCGCTCCTCGGGTGGATGCCCGGTGGCCTCGCGGTCGTCTGCGTGCTCGCGTCCGCGGGCTTCACCGTGTTCTCGGGCGCGAGCGGCATCACCATCGTCGCGATCGGTGGCCTGCTCTTCCCCGCGCTGCTCAAGGACCGCTACCCCGAGAAATTCTCGCTCGGGCTCGTGACGAGCGGGGGCGCGCTCGGCATCACCCTCTTCCCGTGTCTCCCGCTCATCGTGTACGGCATCGTCGCGGGCTTGCAGGAGATGCCGCCGGGGGTCGAGCATCTCGAGCTCGGCAAGATGATCTACGCGGGCCTCCTGCCGGGCCTCCTGGTCGTGCTGCTGATGGCGCTCTACGCCGTCGTCGTCGGTGTGACGAACAAGATCCCGCGCTCGTCGTTCGATGGTGCGGAGGCGCGGGCCGCGCTCTGGGAGGCGAAGTGGGAGCTGCTCCTGCCGGTCGTGGTGCTCACGGGCCTCCGCTTCGCGGGGCCGCTCGGGGCCTCGTCGCTCACGGCGGCCTACGTCTTCGTGATCGAGGTCTTCGTCTACAAGGATCTGACGCTCTTCCGGGACGTCCCCCGCATCGTGCCGGACTCGATGGTCCTCGTCGGCGCGATCTTCGTGAAGCTCTGCGCCGCCACGGTCCTCACCTTCTACTTCGTGCAAGCGCAGACCGCGGACGTGCTCTTCGAGGCGCTCACCTGCGGCCCGCCGGCGCAGGCCTACCTCGCCGAGCACTCGGACGTGATGGTGAACTGCCGCGAGGCCGTCGACGCGCTCGCGCAGCGCGGACAGAGCGCGGGCGGCCTCATCGACTCACCGCTGACGTTCCTCCTCGCGCTGAACGTCTTTCTTCTGATCGTCGGCATGCTGATGGACATCTTCTCGGCGATCGTGGTGATCGTGCCGTTGATCATGGGCATCGCGGTCCACTTCAACATCGACCCGTACCACCTCGGCATCGTGTTCCTGATCAATCTGGAGATCGGCTACCTCATGCCGCCGATGGGTCTGAACCTCTTCATCGCGGGCTTCCGTTTCGGGCGCCCGGTGCCCGATCTCTACCGCGTGGTCCTGCCGTTCATCGGTGTGTTCGCGACCTCGCTCTTCATCATCACCTACGTGCCGTGGCTCACGACGGGCCTCATCCCCGGCTACACGCCGCTGACGGCGCACGCGGCCGAGGGCGGCGAGGCCACGGGTGAGGAGCCAGCGCCGGATCCGAACGCCGGCGAGGCAGCGGGTGGCGAGGTGGGCGGCGACTGCGACGTGCCGCGCGAGGGGGAGACCTTCGAGGACTTCGAGGCGCGCTGCGCTGCCGCTGGCGGCGGCGGCGGCACGGCGGACTGCGACGTGCCGCGCGAGAATGAGTCGTTCGAGGACTTCGAGGCGCGGTGCCAGCCCGGCGCGGCCGGCCCGGAGGGCGGAGCGGCCGCTCCCGAGGACGAAGGATCGACGCCTGCGGGCTCCGATCGAGCCGACTGCGACCTTCCGCGCGCGGACGAGAGCTTCGAGGCCTTCCAGGCTCGCTGCGGTCTCTGACATGCGCCGCGGAAGGACGCGCGTCTCCGCGCGACCGCGGCCGCGTCTCCCGCTGGCCACGCCCGAGGAGGGCACCTCGCCGTATTTCCGCGGGGATCGTGGCGGCATCCGGGCTGCTCTTGGACCTGCTCGTTCCGGCCCGGAAACTTGCGTGGCGAAGACCGCTGCACAAGAGTCGGGCCTGAACGGAAGCGAGGTATCCGTGCGCCCCTCCGTTCGAGCCCCCATGTCGTCATCACTCTCGTCCCACCGTCTGGGCGCGACCTTCGTGGCCGCGTCGTTCGTGCTGGTCTCGTGCGGCACCGCGGATGTGCTGAGCGGGCCGGCCGAGACGACCCCGACGCCCCAGCCGAGCGCGCCGAGCGAGGCCGAGAACGCCCGGCCCGCCGTCGTCGTGGCGGCGCCGGACGAGGTGGACACCCGCCCGCCGCCGATGCACCAGCCGGTGCCGCTCTTCGACGAGGGTCGCAGCGAGCGGCAGGTCGATGCGGCCACCGCGCGCCACGACGGCTTCATGGTGCTCGACCTGGGTGAGGAGTGGACGCCGTACCTCTTCACGGAGCGCGACGCGGATACCGACGAGCCGCTGCCCAACGCCTACCGTGAGACCTACCTCTCCCTCGCGCGCGGCGAGCTGCCCGACGACCACCACGGCGACCGGGCGCGCGAGGACAAGTACCTCGAGCTCTACGGCATCATGCCGACGCTCGGCCTTCTGCGCGCTCGCATGCAGCGCACCCGCGAGCTCGAGTGCGTCGCGGGGCTCGACCTCGAGCCGCTGCGCCGCTTCGAGGGCTTCGTCGCGTACGAGAGCCGCGAGGAGGGCCGCAACTTCGCGCGCCGCTTCCGCACGCTCGAGAGCCAGATGAACGAGATCGCGCGGGCGCAGGGGGTCGAGGGCCCGGCGCAGATCGACGCGGCGCTCCTCCGAACCGAGCGTGAGCGTCGGCAGCTCGGCGAGTACCAGCGCCTCGCGCCGCGTGCCTTCGCCATCCGGGCGGCGCAGGCGCGCCTCGAGTGCGAGGGCTACTTCGAGGGCAAGGGCGAGTACGTGACCGGAGGGCTCGACTGGCCCACGCACGAGGCGCTCGCGGAGTTCGAGCGACGCCACCGCGTGTACGGCTGGGGTTTCCTCGGTCGCGAGACGCTCGAGATGCTCCGCCGCGCGCCGATGGAAGGAGACCAGGAGGGGGTCGTGCGCGTGCTGACGGAGCGCGCGATGCACGCGGCGGGTGTGCTCGAGGACGGCAGCGTCGCGGGCCGCTACGTCGGCGCGGACGGCACGGAGCGCGAGATCCCCAACCTCGAGGGCGAGATCCGCTCGATCGTGGTCGAGGCCTTCGGGCTGCAGACGCCCGAGTCGACGCTCGCGTTCCTCGAGGGCCTCGGAGAGCTGCCCGCCGATGGGGCGCATCTCGTCGCCGTCCCGATGCCGGCGCTGCCGGAGTACTACACGGCCGACATGGACCTCTCGGTCGAGATCGACCGCGGAGACGTCTGGTACGAGTTCCCCTACGACGAACAGGGCAACGAGCGTGCGCAGCCTGTCGAGCGTCGACCGCACCTCACCGTGCTGACGACCTGGAACGGGCAGCGCATCCGGCTCGCGCGCTTCGGCACCACCATCGGCGGCTGGCGCAGCGAGCAGATCGAGGGGCGGCTCTGGTGGCGCTACAAGAACTCGCCGCCCGGGCCGGTCGTCTGGCACCAGATCGTCGCCGCGCCCGTGTGGCTGCCGCCCGAGTCGACGCCGCCGCGCGATCTCTTCCGGCGCACCGGCCGCCGCGGGCGCGACGCCTACCGGGCGAACTACCACGAGACGGGGCCGAGCTACGCCTCCGCGTACGGGCTCGTGGCCGCCTACCACATCGGCTTTCGTGAGCGCGAGGACGGCACGCTTCGCCTCGGCGGAGACGACGGCATCCGCACGCATGGGTCGGTCGACTACATGAGCATCATGCGGCGGCACTCGCATGGATGTCATCGTCTCCACAACCACATCGCTGTCCGGCTCATGTCATTCATGCTCGCCCACCGGCCGCACACGCGTGTCGGGCAGCAGGCGGTCGCGTTTCGCCGTGACGTGGAGATCGACGGCAACGACTACGCGATGGAGATCAACCAGGGCGGCTACGTGTACCAGCTCGCGGCGCCGATCCACGTCGAGGTGCTCGAAGGCCGCGTTCGGGGCGAGCTCGCGCGCCCCATCGCCGAGCCTCTGCCGCGATTCGACTCGACCGTCGGGGCGTACACGCTGCCCGACGGGGGCGCAGTCACCGTCTCTGCCGCGGGGCGGCTGACCCCCGTGGCGCTGCCCAGCGACGCTGGGGTGCCGGCCGCGCCGACCACGCCGCGCTGAGCACCATGTCGGACAAGCCCTCGCACGGTGCCCGGTTCACCTTCGATCGCCTCGCGGTCGAGGGCGAGGCCGCGCGCTACGGCGTCCTCGTGGTCGGCCCGGAGCGCGAGGCGCGTGCCGAGGCCCGGCTGACGCCGACCTCCGTGGAGCTCGGGCCCTTCCGCGGCTCGGTCGATCCGTGGGCGGAGAAGTCCGCGCGGGCGTTCCTCGACGTGATCCAGCGCGGCTACGACCCCGAGGCCGGGTGGCCCAGACACGTGCAGCGTTGGCGCGCGCCGCGTTCCGAAGACTGAAGGCGGGGCCACGTGCCCGTGCCTTCCCTCAGCCGCGCCGGTGGACGGAACGAACGAGCCCGCCGCGGGGACGGGCTCGCTCGGGCGGGTGGCTCCTGCTCGGGGCCTTACGGCGCGGGCAGGGACGAGGGCATCGCGCCGGCGGCCTCGGTGAAGCCGATCGTGTAGCCCAGGCCCGTCGAGTCGTGCGAGTAGCTGCCGACGAAGACCTCGTACGTCCCGGGCGAGAAGGCGCCGGAGACGACCGGGTTGTAGCCCTCGGTGTCGTCGTTGCACAGGTAGGTGCCGTCCGGGCGACGGATGACCAGCGTGGTGTCGCCCGCGGGGCAGTTGACCATGACCGTCAGCGCGGGGACCTGCGCCGTCACGTTGAGGCTGTGCTGGGCGACGATGGGGATGTTGCCGCGGCACTCGGAGTTCAGCGTCGTCGCGTCCGTGATGCCGCCCGCGCTTCCACTCGCGGTCGTCGGCTGAGGCGCGAAGCCGGGCGCGATGTTGATGGGGGCGGCGGGGGCCGCGCCGCCGCCGAAACAGCATCCGGCCATGGCGAGCATCGCGCCCGAGAGAATCAGAATTCGCATCGTGTCTCCTGTGGTTGGCCCGTGTCGGCCTCGTTGCGCTCCTCGGGACCGCGCCCTGCGCCCACTCCTACGGAGGAGGGCGCGCCGATCTTCCGACGATCGAAGGTGTGGACATGCGGCCCTCGCGCCGGGCCGTCCACGGCCCCCGCGAGCGGCCGGATAGTGGGCGACGGGGGCCCTCCGATCAAGGGCCCTCCGGCCGAGGAGCGCGTTCGGGGCCGTCAGACGTGGCGGCGTGCGATCTCGGCCCACTCCCCCTCGGGCTCGAGCACGAGGTAGGTGCGCCAGTGCGCTCGGGCGCTCGCGCGATCCCCGAGGGCCTCGAGGGTCATCGCGAGGTTGAAGTGCGCGTCTGCGAAGGCGGGGTCGCTCGTCACGGCGGCCGCGAAGCAGCGGCGCGCCTCGGCGTGCTCGCCCCGTTCGGAGGCGATGAAGCCCAGGTTGTAGAACGCCTCGGGCTGCTCGGGATCGACCGCGAGCGCACGCTGGTAGAGCGTCTCGGCCTCCGCGAGCGCGCCGCGACGAAACCGGAGGTTGCCGAGGTTGGTCAGCGCGTGACCGAAGGAAGGGTCGAGATCGACGGCCTTGCGGTAGGCGGCCTCGGCGCGATCGAAGGTCGCCGGCTCCTCGTCGTAGCGTGCGCCCTCGAGGTAGGCCTCGTACGCAGCCCGTCGCCGCGCGGGATCGCGCTGGTCGGGGCGGAGCACGCGCACCACCTCGTCGCGGAGATCGCGGACGTCGAAGTCGAGCACGAGCTGGCCGCTCGAGGGCTCCCACTTCGCGCGCTCGGTCTGCACGAGGACGCGATCGCCTTCCGAGGAGATGCGAAGCTCCGCGAGCGGGCGGATCACGTGGGGCAAGGTGGCTCGCAGGGACTCGACCGAGCGCCGCACGCGGCGGAGCGGGGCGCCTCGCTCGAGCAGGGCCTTGGCGGCGCGCACGCCGATGAGATCCTGGAACGTGTACAGGCGGCGACCTTCGGTCTCGCCCGACGGCGCGAGAAAGCCCGTGCGATCCCAGTAACGGAGGCGGCTCTCCGGAAGGCCGAAGAGGCGCGCGACCTCGGCGCGAGCGAAGAGGTCGCCCGTGGGGTCACGCTTCTTCGTCGCCACGGCGCCGAGCGGGCGCTGGGTCGGCTCCGCGACGTCGCCGGAGGGCTTGCGGGCTCGTCGCGGCTTGGGAGCGACCGGTTCGGGCGGAGCGGCGGGCCCCCGCTCGCGCGCGGGCTCGGCGAGCACGGCAGACGTCGCTGCCTTCGTGGGCTTCTCGGGCCCCTCGGAGTCGACCCGCGCGCCGCGACCGAAGTCGACGTGGATGACGTTGGAGCTGTCGCTGCGGGAGGGCACGGACACGGGCGGCACTGGATTCACCCGACGGTAGCAGAGGAGGGGAGCCCGCAGGGGAGCTCGAGATCGACGTCGATGAGCAGCCTCAGCCCCTCGAGCTTCATCCGGGTGGCGACGATCGCGGTCCCGACCGCGTGGTTGGGCAGGCGGCGCAGCGCGTCGCTCTGCGCGATCCGCATCGCCCGCAACCGGACTCGGATCGAGCCTTCGGCCGCGCGAAGGACCTGCTGCGCGCGCTCTTCGCTCCCGACCGAGAGGCGGGCGAGGTCGATCGTGACGAGCGTCGAGCCGAAGAAGCTGTCGCCAGAGACGCGCCCTTCACTCAAGATCTCCGCGAGCCGGAAGAGCTCCTCCTCGGCGCGGGGACCGAGCACGGTGCGCTCGATGCGCCCGAGGAGCGCGCCGGGGCGGATGCGCACCGGGGGCTTGAGCAAGAGGCGCATCGTCGTCACCCCGAGATCGTAGCGAGGAGACGTGCGAGCACGCCAAATTCCCAACGGTTGCGCAGACGTCAGGGGGGCGGGGGATCGTCCGGGGCGCTGGAGATGAGGCGTGCCGCGTAGATCAGCACGCCGATCGCGACGAGGACGAGGAGGCCGAAGACCCACATGGTCGAGAGCAGGGTAGCTGGCGTATGGTGCCAGCGCATGTCGCCGCTGGTGAGGCTTCGAACGCTCGTGAGCGCTTGGCGCGCGGCGCTGGCAGAGCAAGTCCGCGAGCCGGGGCTGCGCGAGCCGGGGCTGCGCGCGCCGGGGCCGGGCGAGTCTGGGCAGGGTGTCTCCGACGTGTCGAGGCGTACGGCGCGCGCCCGGCGTGCGCTCGGGACGGGCGAGGCCCGCGCTCTGCTCGAGGAGTGCGTTTCGCTCGGGATCATCGACGCGATCGATCACCGCGTGCTGCTCGGACACCTCGCAGATGCGGCGCGCGAGGAGCTGCTCGAGCGTCGCGGGTGCCCTCCCGCGTGCGACGGCGTCGAGGAGGTCGAGGTCGGTGGCGAGCCTGTCTCGCTCGGAACGCTCGCGGTGGAGGCGTCTCGCTGGACCGAGCGCCCGCGCCTCGAGGCCGCGCTCGCGCGGGTCGCCGAGAGAGCGCGGCGCTGGCGCGAAGCGCACGAGGAGGCGGACGCGACGGCGGCGCGCGTGCTCGCGCGCGGACCGGCTGCGGAAGACGAGCCCGCGCTCGCGGACGTGATCGACGCTTTCCTCGCGGCGACCGACGACGCCACGCACGAGGCCCTCGCGCGCTCGCAGCACGCGCTCGGTACGGGCGCGACCCGCGCGAGCGTGCCGGATCGACTCGCTGCGTTCGCGCGCACGCTGCGAGCCTCCGCGCTCGACGCGCTCTTCTCGCCCGAGCGGCGCATGCTCCGGCTCGGTCGTGCGCTCGCACCGCTCGGCGCCGACGCGACCGTCGCGTCGCGCTTGCGCGTCGAGACCTCGACGGAGCTCCGCGCGCACGGTCGGCTGCGCCTGGTTTCGCCGCCGACGCGCGTCGTGCTCGGTGTCGCGCAGCCCGAGCTCGGGCGCGCCTCGGAGCTCGCGGCGATCGAGCTCATCGGACGCGGCATGGCCTACGCGCGTTGCTCCCCGGCGCTCGGCGAGGAGCACCGGGCCGTGCCCGATGCGCACGTCCCCGGGCTCGTCGGAGCGCTCTTGGCGATGGTCCTCGGAGAGCCACTGTTTCTCTCCCGTGTGCTGGGTCTCGAGGCGCGGGCGGCCGCCGCTGCTGCGGCCGTCGCGACCTACCTCGGCCTCGTCCGAGCGCGCCTCGACGGAGCCAGAGCCCAGGTGCGTCTTGGCGGCGTCGACGTCGGAGGCGAGGAGGCGCACGCGCTCGTGCGGCGCTGTCTCGCGCTGCCCTCGGACCTGCCGCTCGGCATGTTGCTCGCCTCGGCCAGCCCGAGCCCGGAGCTCGCGCTGTACGCGCGCTCTCGGGCGCTGGCGCCAGCGGTCTTTCTCGCGCTGCGCGAGCGTTTCGACGAAGACTTCTACCGGAACCCGCGCGCGGGCGAGGTCCTCGGCGGCGCCATGGCGCGGGGCGCGCGGCTCACGCGCGCGGCCTGGTGTGCGGAGCTCGGCGCGTCCGGGGATGCTGCCGCGGCTGCCCGGTCGCTGGTCCGAGAGCGGCTGCGGTGAGCTCGATGGCCGGGCGGATGTTCGTGGCGACGCGACCTTGCGCGCGGCGATGCGCTGCGGTCGAATGGCGAGCATGACCGCCGACGCAAGCTCCGAACCCGTGCGAGCCGCGACCGCGCCGAACCCGCTCGCACCGAGCCAGGCCCTGCGCGCGGAGATGCGCCGCCGCCGCGAGGCGTTTCTGGCGCGGATCCCGGGCGACGTCGCGGTGGTCGCGGCCGCGCCGGTGCACCTCCGCAACAACGACGTCGAGCATCCGTACCGGCAGGACTCGGACCTCTTCTACCTCACGGGCTACGACGAGCCGGAGGCGGTCTCGGTGCTCAGCCGGGTGCATGGCGAGCACCGCTTCGTGCTGTTCGTCCGAACGCGCGACCCCGAGCGCGAGACGTGGGATGGGCCGCGCTCCGGCGTCGAGGGCGCCAAGCGTGATTTCGACGCCGACGCAGCCTTTCCGATCGCTGACCTCGACGCGAAGCTTCCTGGCTACCTCGAGAACGCGAGGCGCCTCCACCACGCGCTCGGGCGCGATCCTCGGATGGACGCGCGCGTGCTCGCGGCGCGCGACGTGGTGCGACGACGTCAACGCTTCGGGGTGCTCTGGCCGAGCACGATCGTCGACCTCGCCGAGACGCTCCACCCGAGCCGCCTCGTCAAGTCCGAGCACGAGATCGAGGTCATGCGCCGCGCCGCGCGGGCGACGGCGGATGGGCATCTCGCCGCGATGAGGGTCGCGCGGCCCGGAGCCTACGAGCACGAGGTCGAGGCCGAAATCCTGCGCGCGTTCCGTCGACACGGGAGCCCGCGCCCCGCCTACGAAAGCATCGTCGGCTCCGGCCCCAACGCGACGATCCTCCACTACCGCAGAAACGATCGTCTCATGCAGGACGGCGATCTCCTGCTCATCGACGCGGGCGCCGAGATCGAGGGCTACGCGGGCGACGTCACGCGGACATTCCCCGTCAACGGTCGCTTCAGTCCGCCGCAGCGTCGGGTCTACGACGCGGTGCTTCGGGCCCAGCGGCTCGCGATCGAGGCGGTGCGGCCGGGCGCCACGGTCGAGGCGATCCACCAGATCACGGTCCGCGCGCTCACCGAGTCGGCGGTCGCGCTCGGGCTCGTTGAGGGGCCGCTCGAGGACGCGCTCCGGGAGGAGCGGTTCAAGAAGGTCTACATGCATCGCACCTCGCACTGGCTCGGCATGGACGTTCACGACGTGGGCGCCTACTTCGTGCACGCCGAGCCGCGCGACGGGACACGGACCCCGCGCGTGCTCGAGCCAGGCATGGTGCTCACGGTCGAGCCGGGCCTCTACGTGGGGGTGCGCACCGAGCTCTCCGCGGCCGCCGAGGAGTACCGAGGCATCGGCGTTCGCATCGAGGACGACGTGCTCGTGACCGCCACCGGCTCCGAGGTGCTGACCTCCGCGATCCCCAAGGGCGCGGACGAGCTCGAAGCGCTCCTCGCCGGGCGCGTGGTCTCGAATGTTCCGGGGTGACGCGAGCAGCGAGATCGCACGGCTCGCGCGCGGCCTGCGCGACGCCGACGAGCGCTTCGCGCAAGCGCCCGGAGGGCTCTGGCTCGCCGCGAGCGCGACCCTCGAAGGGCTCGGGCGCCTCGACCCCGCGCTGCTCGACTCGAGCCTGAGGGGCAAGGTCGACCGGCTCGTGCACGAGGCGCGCCGCATGAAGCGCGACGGAGATGCGCGGGCCTCCCAGCACGAGCTGGTGGCGCTCGCCGAGTGGGTGGAGCTCGCCCGCGGCCGAGCGTCCCTCGAAGAGGCCTTCCTCACCGCCGCTTCCAAGGCACCCGCGCGCTTCTCGTCGCGCGCCGAGCTCGCCGAGCTCGTCGAGGCCGAGGCGCGGGCGTTCGAGCGGCTCGAGCGCGGTCTTGGTCCGCCGCTTGCGCCGAGTGTGGACGCGCTCGTCGTCGCGCTTCGAGCGGTGTACCCGGAGTACGACCCGCAGGCGCTCCCGGAGGAGTTGGTGCTCGAGCGCGGCCGCGAAGCGGAGCGGCAGCTCTCCGGGGGAGCAGGCGCCGGCGCCGCCTGGACCCTCACGCCCGCGCCGAGCTCGACCATGCTCCTCGCCGCGGCGTTCGCGTGCCTCACCGCCGCGATCGGGGCGTTCGCATACTTCGGCGCGCTCGCGCGGCTCGCGGCCATCGGGTCGGTGGGTGCGGGGCTCCTCTCGGCCGCGGCCTTGCTTTTCGGGGCCCTGGCGCGGCGGCGGGCGGAGATGGGGCGTCGTGTGCTCGTGCTCGAGGCCTGGGGGCACCGCGTCCGTGCGGCCAAGGCTCTCGACCTGGCGCGTGCACGGCACGAGAAGTGGGTCGCAGTCGCGCGGACGCTCGGGCAGATCGACGCCTTCCGGCGATCCGAGGCGGGCGTGGCGCTCGAGGCGCGCGAGCATCGCTTGCCCGCGCTCGCGCCGTGGGTGCGCACGCTGGTCGGCGGCCTCGACGAGGACGCCGCGCGACGCTTCGAGTGAGGCGGGCGCAGCGCGGCCCCGATCCGACGGTACCCCGTCGGGGCTCCCTCCCGCATGTGGGGATCTTGCGCGGAGGCTGACGCGTTGGCCGCGCGTCGCGCCGTGGTAGGTACCGTCGCATGGTCGCCACCGTCGGTCTCGCCGGGCTCCGTCCCGCTCCCTCGCTCGTTCACCGCGTCACGTCGCCGCCGTACGACGTCATCAAGCCCGGCAGCGCGCTCTGGAAGCTGCTCGAGGCCGAGCCGCTTTCGCTCTTCCACATCATCCTCGGCAGCGAGCCTGCGGCCGCGTTCGAACGGCTCCGTGGCGCGGGCGCGCTCGTGCCGGACGACGAGCCCGCCTACTACGTGTACGAGCAGCGCTACCTCGGGCCTGACGGTCGCGAGGAGACGCGCCTCGGTGTCTTCGTCGCCGCCGAGGTCACGCCCTACGAGGCCAGGCAGGTCATCCGCCACGAGAAGACCTTCGACGACAAGGTGAAGGGCCGCATCGCGCTCGCGCGCGCGACGGGCCACACCTTCGGGCCCGTCTTCGCGCTCACGCGCGCGCCGCTCAAGGCTGTGCTCGAGCGCTGCGTCGAGGGTGCGCCGGTCTACGAGCTCACGACCGATCTGAAGGGCCTCAACGACCTCCACGGCATCCGCTCGCGCATCTTCCGCGTGAGCGAGGCCAGCGAGCTCGGCGGCGCCATCCAGCGTGTCCTCGCGACCGACCCGTTCTACATCGCCGACGGCCACCACCGCTACCACGCCGCGTTGCGCAATGGGCAGACCCACACGCTCGTCTACGTGACCGAGAGCGCGCGGATCCAAGCCTACAACCGCGTCGTGCGCGGCCGGCGGAGCTTCGCGGAGGCGCGCGCGGCGCTCGCCCTCCGACCCACGACGAGCTTCGCCACGCCGCCCAAGCACTCGTTCTGCTTCTACACGCGCGAGGGCAGTTTCCTTCTCGACGCCCAGCACGTTCCGTCCGACGTGGTCGGTCGCCTCGACTGCTCGATCCTCGAGCGCGAGGTCTACCCGCACCTCGGCCTCGAGCACTCGATGATCGCGGACGCCGCGCACTTCGACTACTACCCCGAGTCGCAGCTCGCGCAGATGCGCGAGGTGGTCGATCGAGGCGAGTACGAGATCGCGATCGCCCTGCACCCGGTGACGATCGACGAGCTCGTCGCAGTGGCGGACGCGGGGCTCGGGGATCCCGACATCGTCATGCCCGAGAAGAGCACCTTCTTCGCCCCGAAGATCCTCTCCGGCCTCTTCGTGTTCCGGCACGGGCTGCGGTAGCATCACGGCGCATGCCTTCGCCTCGCTCGTGCTCCTCGTCCGTTGCCGTCGCGGCCGTGTGCCTCTGGGCCCTCTCGGGCGCTCTCTCCGCGTGCGGCTCCGGCGCGCAGTGCGCGCTGGACTCCGACTGCGCCCTCGGGCTGCGGTGCAGCCTCGACAACCGGTGCGTCCCGCGCGGGGGCGGCGGCGTCGATGCTGGCAGCGGGCGCGACTCTGGGCCGCGGGCCGACGCCGGTGCGATGACCGACGCGCCTGCGTCCGACGCGCCTGCATCCGATGCGCCCGCGTTCGACGCGCCTGCGCGGTCGGACGCCGACCTCGACGCCTTCGCGACGTGCCCGACGCTCGCTTCCATGTACATGGTCGTGCGCTCGGGGCCGGTGTGCATGTCGATGGCGACGACCGTGTCGTTCAGTCGCGTCGCCGGTGAGCCGTGCTCCTACGAGGTCTCCTCCGACATCCGCGAGGATGTCGTCGGCACGATGGCCTACTCGGGCACGGGCACGAGCTTCTCCGGCGGGCTCAGTTTCCCGGACGTCGGGCGCCCCTGCACCCTCGAGATCGTCGGTGAGGACGTCTTCATCGTCTGCGGCGTGTGCTCACTCGACCTGAGCCCCTGACGCCGCCTCACCGCTTGGAAGACCGCTCGGGCTCGCTCACCGCAGCCCGAGCACGTCGCGCATGTCGTAGAGCCCCGCGGGGCGGCCGAGGACCCAGCTCGCCGCGCGGACGGCTCCGCGCGCGAAGAGCGTTCGATCCGTGGCCTTGTGCGTGAGCTCGACGCGCTCCCCTTCGCCCGCGAGCACCAACGTGTGGTCGCCGATGACGTCACCGCCGCGCAGCGCGAGCACACCGACTTCATCCCTCGTGCGCGCACCGGGCTTGCCTTCTCGGCCGGTGCGGAGGGCGGAGCGGTCGAGGCCGCGCGCAGAGAGCACCGCGTCGGCGAGCCGCAGCGCCGTGCCGCTCGGAGCGTCGAGCTTCTTGTTGTGGTGCATCTCCACGATCTCGGCGTCGAAGCCGCTCCCGAGGAGCTTCGTCGCGAGCTCGGCGAGGTGGCAGAGCACCGTGACGCCCCCGCTCGTGTTGGCGGCGACCACGACGGGCACGGTGCGCGCAGCGAGCGCGAGCGCGTCGTGCGCCCGCGGCTCGAGCCCGGTCGTCCCGACGACGAGCGCGAGCCCACGTGCAGCGGCTTGCGACGCCAGCGCTTCGGTCGCCTCGCTCGCCGAGAAGTCGATCACCACCTGCGCGTCGAGGTCGTCGCGCAGAGAGGCCGCGAGCAAGACCTGCATCGGGCCGACGCCCGCCAGCTCGCCCGCGTCGAGACCGAGGCACGTGCCCTCGGCGCGATCGACGGCCGCCACGAGCGCGATGTCCGCCCGCTCGTGGATAGCGCGCACGACCGCGCGCCCCATGCGGCCCGCAGCGCCGTGTACCACGGCGCGGGCGACTTCCCGTGACGCCTGGCCCATCACACGCCGGCGCGCTCGAGCGCGGCCCAGACCTTCTCGAGGCTCGAGCTCTTGGGCCACACGAGGGGGAGACGCAGCTCGGGCTGGAGCAGGCCGCGCTTGGCCATCGCGGCCTTCACGGGCCCGGGGTTGGCCTCGACGAACATCGACTCGTGCACCGGTGCGAGGCGCAGATGCAGCGCGCGGGCCTCGGCGAGCTTGCCCGCCTGCCACAGGTGAACGACGTCCGAGGTCTCCTTCGGCAGGAGGTTCGCCGTGACGCTGATGACGCCCTTCCCGCCCACCGCCAGCACCGGCAGCGTGAGCGCGTCGTCGCCGGAGAGGACCGTGTAGCGGTCGCCGAGCGTCGAGAGGATCTGCTGGCTCCGGAGCACGTTGCCCGTGGCCTCCTTGATCCCGACGAACGCGGGCACGTCCGCCAGCCGCGCGAGCGTCTCGACCGCGAGGTCGGTGCCCGTGCGCGCGGGCACGTTGTAGAGGATCGACGGGATCGGGCAGGCGGGCGCGCCCGCGCGGCCATGGGGCGCGCGGCCCGACCGGGTGGGGCGGGTGTGGGAGGGGGGGGAGCGCAGGAGGGCCCCGCCCCCGAGCGGGCGGCCCC
>JBKDQC010000061.1:0-1425 GCA_046342295.1 Deltaproteobacteria bacterium
CATCCACGTCAAGCGCGAGCAGCGAGGCTCGGTGCGTCTCGCGCTCGACGCGGCCGACAAGCTCCGCGACCAACTGCTCGTGCAGTCCGTAGTCCACCGAGCGGCCACGCGGCGCGCGATCCTCGAACGCACTCACCGCCGCCACGATCTCCTCGAAAGCAGTCGCGAGCCTCTTGAACTCGACGGAGACTCGGATGACGATCTCTTCCACGGGGCATCCTCCTTCTGTCTCGACAACAAAAGGCTCCGGCTCTGCCCCGTGCTTTTCAAGCGGTTCCGCGCGTCGATGTCACATCTTGCTCAGGATGAGATCCGCACCCGAACTACACCGGTACGCTGATCTCGACGTCCACCCCCGAAGGCTCGGTCGGAAACGATGGGTTCTCCGTGCGCGACCTGCGTGTCGACCACACAGGGCTCACCATCCCGCTCGAAGACTTCCAGGCCGTCGTCGATGGCGGGCTCGCGGCGCGAGGCATCATCGGGGGCTTCGATCGGCAGTTCATCATCGACGCCCGCCCCACCAACCAGTTCAACCGCACGGCCCCGAACGCGGCCTTCGTCGAGACCCACCCGGGGCAGTTCATCACCACGGCGTGGAACTCATCCGGCCCGCCGAGCGCCGACGAAGCGGGGCGCGCCAAGAACTACGTGCTCTACGAGGGCCATGTGCACGGCGCGGTGACCTTCCCGTGGCCGAGCCTCCTCGTCGACGCTGGAGAAAACAACTGGCGCTACCGCGATCGCGCGGCGCTCGAGGCGATCTTCACGGCGGCTGGCTACCCACCGACGGCGCGCACGACGACGGTCGTCGTGTCGCAATGCCGCACCAACTGCGAGGTGCAGGTCAACGGCTTCGCGGCGCGCGTGATTCTCGGCTATCCGACGGTGCACTATGACGGCTCGCTCGTGGAGTACTTCTCGCTCGTGTCCGAGCACCCCCAGGCCTCGTTCAACCTGCTGCCGACCGACAGCGCCTATCGCTTTCGCACCGACATCCCGACGCGGAGCGCACGCTACGTGCGGAGCGAAGGGCCGACGCCCACGACGACCGAGTCGCCGGAGGGCGTGACCGCGTACAACGACCCGGGCGGGACGAGCCCTGCCGAGCGCAGGGTCGCCCAGGCAGTGATCCGGCGCGACGCGACGACCACGCGTCTCGCGCTCGACTTGGACCGCGAGTACAAGCGCCGGCCCTGAGAGCACGTGGCACTCGGATGGATCGTAGCGGGTGCCACGGGCTCGAATCGGCGGGAGGGAGGCTTTCGCCGATTCACTCGGGTGCAGCTGGGGCCAGATCCAGCGCCTGAGGCATGAGGCCCTCGAAATAGTGCGGATCTTCGGGGATCTTGGGGTTGCGACACCAACCAACCTCCAGCCGGAGATCCGCGATGCCGAGGATATCGAAGCCGAGCCTCGTTCGTA
>JBKDQC010000062.1:0-6465 GCA_046342295.1 Deltaproteobacteria bacterium
CGCCGCGGGCGCTACGGGCCCGGGAGCGCCCACGCCGCCCGCCCTCGCACCGCGCGCGGCCCGCCCGACCTCCACGAGCGCGCGGCCCACTCCCCCGCGCTCGACCGAGCTTCGTTTCGCCGGCTCTGGCTCGAGCCGGGCTGCACCGAGATCTCCGGCGGTCGCCCCTCGATGCTCGATCAGGTCGTCGTCTCGGTGTCCACGGAAGAGCTCGCGCCGAGCGCGCGTGCGGCCGTCGGAGGGCCATGCCGCCGCACGCGCTGCCGCGTCGAGCGGGACGACCCGTGGCTCAACCACGTCTCGGATCACTGTCCGGTGACGTTCACGCTCGACGGACGAGACCTCGACTGACCCGCGTGGTCCGGAGGTCGTTGCCTGATCCGCAACCGACTCTTGCGCATCGCGAAATTGTTCGGCGTGCACTGGGGTGGCAGTAGGAGCGCATGCGCCGACACCTCGCCTGTCTCGCCCTGCTCGTGTCCGCTTGTACCGAGCCCAACGCCCCCGCGGGCGAGCCCGACGGAGGAAGCGCCGATGCCCCTCCGCCCGCGGACGCCGCCGCGGAGCCCGTGGAGGAGAGGGCGTTTCAGTGGCTCCTCGGTCGATTCGACTCGCGACGGCAGGCCGAGGTCGATCCGGCCTACTTCGCGATCGAGGTGCGCACTTGTCGCGTTTCGGCCCCCGAGCTCGGCGAGAGGGTGCTCTACCTCGAGCAATCGCGCGTCGGCATGGCGCCGTACCGGCAGCGCATCTACGTCGTCGGTGCCGAGGGGCAGGCCGGGACCGATGCCGTCTCGGTGGTGTACGAGCTCGTCGATCCGAGCCGGCACGTCGGCCTCTGCGAGGACTCTCCCGAGGCGAGCTTCGCTTCCGAGGACGTGACCGAGCGCGTCGGGTGCGCCGTCCACCTTCGCGCGGAGGGCGACCGCTTCGTCGGCGGCACGTCCGAGCGGCAGTGCCCGAGCACGCTCATGGGCGCCACGTACGCGACCTCGGAGGTGGAGCTCCGCGCGGACGGCTTCACGTCGTGGGATCGCGGCTACGACGATGCCGGTCGACAGGTCTGGGGCGCGACCGAGGGGCCCTACCAGTTCGTCCGCCAGGCCCCGTAGTCCGAACGTCCACGGTTCGACCGTTCGCGCCATCCGCCGCGGCCAGCCCCCTGTGGCTCGCCCCGCCCGAGCTCGGCTCGCCCCACGTCCGCGACCGCTCGCCCCCCGGACCCCCCCGACGCCCGGGGTCTCCTTTCGCTTCTCTGAGGTCGGGGCTACGTCACGCCCATGCATCCCTCCGTCCGAACCTCGGCCCCCGACGCCGCCGTCGCCAGGAGCGCGCGTGCGGCGCCACCCCCGAGCACCATCCGCGGCTGGGGCCGCCTCGGGGCGCGCGGCCGCGAGCTCCGCTCGGACGACCTCGAGGGAGCGACCGTCGGCGCGACGCTCTCGCGCGGCCTCGGGCGCAGCTACGGCGACAGCTCCCTGCCTGCGAGCCCCGACGGCACCGTCGTCAACACCACGCTCGCCGACCGTCTGCTGGCGTTCGATCCCGACGCGATGGTCCTGCGCGCCGAGGCCGGCTGCTCGCTCCTCGCCCTGAACCGCCTGTTCTTGCCGCGCAACGTCTTCGTGCCCGTCACCCCCGGCACACAGTTCGTGACCCTCGGCGGCATGGTCGCCTCCGACGTGCACGGCAAGGATCACCACGCGCACGGCACGATTGGCCGCCACGTGCGTGCGCTCCGCATGCGCGTCGCCGACGGCCGCATCGTCACCTGCTCGCGCGAGGAGCACAGCGACCTCTTCTTCGCCACGATCGGCGGCATGGGCCTCACGGGCCACATCCTCGACGTCGAGCTCACGATGCGCCGCATCCCGAGCCCGTGGATCCAGCAGACCTCGCAGCGCGTCACCGACATCGACGAGTTCCTCGACGCGCTCGCGGCGGGCGCCAAGCGTTGGCCGTACACGGTGGGCTGGATCGACTGCCTCACCCGAGGCCGCCACATGGGCCGCGGCATCCTCATGGCCGGTGACTGGGCCGCCGCCAGCGAGGCGCCCACGCGGTTTCCCAAGCCGCATCCGCGCATCACGATGCCGCTCGATCTCCCGAGCTTCGTCCTGGGCCGCGCCACCGTCGCTGCGTTCAACGAGGCCTTCTACTGGAAGCACCTGCCGCGCGAGATGAGCGGCCTCGTGCACTGGGAGACCTTCTTCTATCCGCTCGACGCGATCGGCGAGTGGAACCGCATGTATGGCAAGCGCGGCTTCACGCAGTACCAGTGTGTGCTGCCGACCTCGGCGGGCCGTGACGCAGCGCGCCGCGTGCTCGAGATCCTCACGCGCCGGGGCGGCGCGTCGTTTCTCTGCGTCATCAAGGACTGCGGGCCCGAGGGCGAGGGTCTGCTCTCGTTCCCGATGTCGGGCATCTCGATCGCGCTCGACATCCCCGTGCGCGACGACACGCAGGAGCTCGTCGACGCGCTCAACGAGCAGGTGCTGCGCGAGGGCGGCCGCATCTACCTCACCAAGGATCAGTTCACGCGCCGCGAGCACTTTCAGGCGATGGAGCCGCGCCTCACGCGCTTCCAGGAGATCCGCCGCCGCTGGGATCCGGAAGGCCGCATCAAGAGCGCGCAGTCCGTGCGGTTGCTGGGCGATCGGGTCTGACGGACGGGCTCGACGCTCCTCCGCCGCTCGGCTAAACGCGCTCGGCATGAAGCGGCCGCTCCACGCAGTGATCCTCGGTGGCACGTCCGGCATGGGCCGCGCCGTGGCGCGTGCGCTCGCGCAGCGCGGCGACCGCGTGTTCCTCCTCGGCATCGACGAGCCCGAGCTCGACAAGAGCGCCGCCGACCTCTCCGTGCGCGGCAAGGGCCGCGTGGGCCCTCACGACTCGAAGGGGTGGGCGCACTGTGATCTCCTCGAGCCCGAGACCTTCGCGCCCGCGCTCGATCGTGCGCACGCGGAGCTCGGTGGCTTCGACACGGTGATCGTCACCGCGGCGCTCTTCGCGGGGCAGGACGAGCTCGAGAAGGATCGCAAGCTCGCCGAGCGCCTCCTCACCGCGGACTTCACCAACACGGTGCTCTTCTGCGAGGAGGCCAAGGAGCGCCTGCTCGCGCGCGGCGGCGGCACGCTCTGCGTGTTCAGCTCCGTCGCCGGTGAGCGCGGCCGCAAGCCCGTCGGCATCTACGGCGCCGCCAAGGCCGGCCTCTCGCGCTACCTCGAGGCGCTCGATCACAAGCACCACGGCAAGGGCCTGCGCGTGATCACCGTGAAGCCCGGCTTCGTGAAGACGGCGATGACCGCGCACCTACCGCCGCCTCCGTTCGCCGGCGAGCCCGATGAGGTCGCCACGCTCGTCGTCGGCGCGATCGATCTCGGCCTGCCCGTGGTCTACGCGCCGCTCGCGTGGGGCCCCATCATGGCGGTCATCCGCAACATGCCCCGCTTCGTCATGCGCCGCATCGGCTTCTGACCGCGGAGCGTGTTTCGCTGGTTCGGTTCGAGCGCGGGGGCTCGGCGTCACTCCACGAAGCGCGTCGCGTCGCTCTCGGACACGTCGGGGGCGCTCGGCTCGATCACGATCGCGCGCGTCGCGTCGAGCGCGACGGTCACGCGCTCGCCCACGGCGAAGGCCTGACGCAGCTCCGGGCGGCGCGCGAGGATCGCGAAGTAGGCACGCGAGAGCGCGCGGATGTGGATCACGCGCATCGAGCTGCGGAAGTTCGGATCGACGTAGCCGCCGCCCTGGTACTGGAAGGCACGTCCCATCACGAAGCGCGTGCCGCGGCTCGTCGCGTCGTTGGCCCGATCGGCCGTCTCCATCTCGCGCAGCTCCTCGGAGATGCGGCGCCCGCGCTCGCCCGTCGCGCCGCTCGGCGCCACGGTCGGCGTGCTGGGCCGCGACGGCGCCGTGCTGCTGCTCCCCGAGCCCGAGCTCGTCGCGCCTGCGCTGCCGGCGCTGCCCGGGTCGGCCGACGGCGCGACGACCGTCCTGTCGAAGCCCGCGAACCGGTCGGCCTCGGTGTGCGGAGGTGCGCTCGGCGAGGGTGCGGTCGGCACGTCCGCACGCGGCCTCCGGAGGTTGCCCTCGACCTGCTGCTGCTCGAACTGGAATTGCACGCGACCATCGAGCGCGATCGTGGGCGACGTCGTCGTGGGCTGCGCGACGCGCATCTCGTCGTCGGGCGCGACGAGGAAGCTCGTGTACGGCGTGACGAGGCCGAAGCGACGCGCGAGCGTCGTGACCTCTTCGCGCAGCTCGGGCCGCTCGCCGTTCAGCCGGATCTCCTCGAGCAGCGAGCCGACCTTTCGCACGGCCCACACGCGCGGCACGAAGTCGTTGCGCAGCTCGTGCGGCGGAAAGCTCACGTCGAAGCCGAAGCTGCGGCTCGTGGCCTCGGCGCCGACGCGCCCCTCGAGCACCACGCGCGCCGGGCCCTCGCCGCGGTATCGACCGACCACGAGCACCTGCTCGCCGCGGTAGAGCTCGTGGAGCTCGCGCGGGAAGATGTCATACGCGCTCGCGCCCGGGAACGTGAGGCGCACGTTCGTGACCGCGGGGTAGGCGATGCGGTCGTAGAAGAGCGACAGGCGCCGCTCCATCTCCGTGCCGTCGCGGAAGTACTCACCGTGCCCCGCGGCGCTGCGCGCGAGCGCGTCGAGGAAGGTGGTGTTCACGTCGTCGCCCACCCCGAACGCGAAGAGGCGTGCGCCGCCGGGGGCCGACTGCTGTGCGGCCGCGGTGATGCTGCGCACGCTGGTGCCCGGATCCGTCGTGCCGTCCGTGGGCATGCCGTCCGTGAGGAACTCGACCCTGCGCGGGCTCGTCGCGCTCGCGCCGTTCGTACGCAGGGCCTCGCGGAGCGCGGGCTCGATCGCGGTGCCGCCCGCGGCGACGAAGTGGCTCGCGAAGTGCAGCCCGCGCGCGACGTTCTCGGGCGTCGCGGGCATCGAGGCGCCGCCGTCGAAGAGCATCTCGACGTCGGTCGAGAAGCGGATCACCTGGAAGCGGTCGTTGGGACCGAGGCGCTGCAGCATGTAGTCGAGCGCGGCGCGGGCGCGCGCGATCTTGTCGCCGGCCATCGAGCCGGAGGTGTCGAACACGAAGAGCACTTCCTTGCTCGCGAGCTCGTGCTCGGTGAGCTCCGTGCGCGGCGCGATCATCGCGAGGAAGTAGCCGTCTTCGCCGGGCGGGCGGTGCGTGAGGAGCGAGAGTCCGACGTCGCCATCGTCGACGGCGTAGTAGAGGTCGAAGTCCTGATCGAGCGCGGCGCGCGTGCCCTCGTAGCTCGCGATCACGTGGTGATCGTTCTCGCGGCTCACCGAGACGTCGTGCGTGGGCGAGTACACCGCGCGGATCGCCGTGCGCGACGCGATGTCGAAGCGGACGGTGAAGTCGGCGAGCGTCTGCGTGGAGGGGCCGCTCGTGCGGAGCGGATAGCGGTAGTGAACGACCGAGCCCTCGTACTCGAGCGTCTGCGAGAAGCGGATCTCCACGCGCTGCTCGCTGCGCGGCGCGATCGGGAACACGCGCGCCCGGAAGAGGTTGCCGCCGATGTGCTCGACCAGGCCCGGGTCACGCATGCGCGCGACGATCGACTCGTAGACGCTGCGCGCCTGCGCCGAGTCGAGCAGCTCGCCCTCGAGGCGCTGGCCGTTCACCCACATCGCGAAGCCGCTGACGGTCGCGCCCTCGGGGACCGGGAAGATGTACGTCGCCTCGAGCGTGCGGTCGGTCGTGTTGAGGAAGGTCTGCTCGACGCGCGTCTCGGCGATGCGCTCGCGCACGTCCACCGACACGCGGTGGTGGTGGATGCGCATCGGCTCGAGCGAGCCGTCGGTCGGCACGAGGAAGCCGATCGCGTGTGCCTTCTCGGGCGTGCCGAAGGAGGCGACGAGCGCGAGCACGGCCAAGACGCGTGACAGCAGCTGTGCGGGGGAGGGACCCATCGGCCCTCGGACGCCTCGAGTCCGGGGATGGATCTGGAGGCACCGAAAAAAGCCTCGCGCGCTGGCGCGCGAGTCATGCCGCGGAGAATTTGACGGGTGTACGTCTGTTGCGTAACCCTCTGTCCCACCTGCGCATGTGAGCAGCCTGAACGCCGTGGCATTTCCGCCACCTTCCACAGCCAGCGCGCCCATCCGCGGCGCCGAGAGGAAACGATGCTCGACCCGATGCCTGCCCCCGGCGACAAGTCCTCCTCGGCAGACCGTGCGCTCACCGAGCGTCAGCGCCTCGTGCTGGAGTACATCTGCCGCTCCATCGAGGACTGCGGCTACCCGCCGACGCTGCGGGAGATCGGCAACAAGCTCGGTATCCGCAGCACCAATGGCGTGAACGACCACCTCCGCGCGCTCGAGCGCAAGGGCTACCTCACGCGCGAGGACATGAAGTCGCGCACGCTGCGTCCCACGCAGCTCACGCTCGCGGTGGTCGGCGGAGCGAAGGAGCCGCCTGCGC
>JBKDQC010000063.1:0-6285 GCA_046342295.1 Deltaproteobacteria bacterium
CCGAGGCGCCGTCGAGGCGCAAGGCTTCGGGGTAGGTGCCCTTCGCGATCACGACGAGCGCTCTGGAGCCGCGGGCTCCGAGCGCGGCGCCGATCGAGCGGTAGGGATCGCCCGGTGTGCCGCTGGCCATGTCGTCGGCCGCGCCGGCGCTCACGAAGACGGCGCGGTCGGCCGCCGGCACGTCGCCCGCCATGCAGACGACCGCGGCATCCGGCGCCACCGCTGCGTCGGCACCGTGCGCGTCGAGGGAGGCCGCGTCTGCGCCCGCATCGGAGGCGCCGGAGTCGAGCGCCGCGTCGAGGGCGCCCGCGTCCGCGCCTGCATCGAAGGCGCCGGAGTCGAGCGTCCCATCGGCGCGGGCCCCCGCGTCGATGCGCCCCTCGAAGGGCTCGAGCGCGCCAGGCTCGAGGGTCGCCGGGGCGCATGCCCCCGCGCGGCAGGTCGTGTCTTGCGTGCACGGGCCGCAGCCCGTGTCGAGCCAGAGCACGTGCGTGCGAGATTGTCCGAGCACGAACTGCGAGCGCAGCCGGGCCGTGGCCAACGTCGCGCCGCCGTCGTCGAGCGCGACGACGTCGACGGCGAACGAGCGCTCTCCGGGCTCGCGTGGCACCAGCGTGAGGAGCACCGGCCAGGCGCCGACCGCCACGGTCTCGCGCGGCGCGGGATCGAGCGCGCCGGGAGCGCTGCCGCCGCGTACGTCGAAGGACAGCGACGTCGGTCGCATCGCGAGGACCGCGTCCGAGGCGAACACTTGCACCACGACGGCCGTCGCCGGTCGTGGCGCCGGGCATCCCGACGAAGCGAGCGACGCCACGCCCGCGAGCATCCCGATCAGCCAGACGCCTCGCATCCCGCTTTCCCCGCGCTGGGAGAGCCGCCCTGTCCCGTGGTGCCTTCGCATCAGAACCTCGCCTCGAGGGCCGCCACCACGCCGCCGGCGCCCACGTCGCCCAGGGGCGGCGCGGCGGCTCCCGGGTCGTAGAGCGCGAAGCCGAGACCGACGGCGGCGCCCCCGAGCGCGAGGGCGCCGAGGCCCACGAGGACGATCACGAGGACGTCGTCCCCGCCGCCTCCGTCGACCGACGCGCCCGGTGCGGCGGCCTGGTCGGCGCGGACCTGCCGCAGCACCGCGAGCCGCGTCTCGACCTCGACGCGGTTCTCCGCCGAGGGCTGCTCGCGGAGATAGCTCTCGAACGCTGCGATCGCGTCGGCGTCCCGGCGGAGCCTGTCTGCGGCCTGCCCGATGTTGTAGAGCAGCGCCGGGCGTCGGCTCAGTGCGTAGGCGCGCTGGAACAGCTCGAGCGCCTCGGTGTAGCGGGCCGACGTGTACGCTTCGCGGCCGGCGGCGAAGAGATCGCGGGCCTCGCGATCGGCTTCCTCGGAGACTGCCGGGCTCGCGGCCGACTGGGCGAGCGCCGGGGCGGCCGCGAGCGCGACGATCAGACCTGCGAGCGAGCAGAACAGTCTTGCAGCCGTGGCCCAGAGGATCGGCTCGGAGGTCCCCGACGGTCAAGGGACGCCGCGATTGACCGCCGGCGCCGGTGGCGCACGCTCTTGGCGTGAGTCTCCTCGACGAAGCGATCCGCGCGCACGAGCACGAGCCGGCGCTGTTGGCGGATGTGCCGGCGACCTGGGGGCGGTATGCGGGCTACCGCGAGCTGCTCGAGGGCCTGGCGCTGCGCGAGCGCGAGGGCGCGCGCCTCCGCATCGCGGGGCGCTCCGTCGAGGGCGAGCCCATCGTGCGTCTCGAGCTCGGGCCCGAGACCCTCGCCGGCTCGGCGCTCGTGCTCGCGGGCCTGCACGCGATGGAGTGGATCGGCGTCGAGGCCGCCCTCGCGCTCGTCGACGCGCTCCTCTCGGAGCGACCGTCGCGCCGCGTCGTCGTCTACCCGCTGCTCAACCCCGACGGCTACCGCCTCGCGGAGGCGAACCTACGCGCGCGCCGCTTTCGCTTCGTGCGCGCGAACGCCAACGGCGTGGACCTCAACCGCAATTGGGCCACCGACTGGCGGCCGAACAAGCCCCTCTACCAGCGCTTCGCGTTCCTCGGGACCCCGGGCCGACACCCCGGCTCGGAGCCGGAGGTCAAAGCCGTCCTCGACGAGCTCGACGCTTCGCCGCGAGCCTTCGTGCGCGGCGCGTCTCTGCACTCCTTCGGCGGCATGTTGCTGCTCCCGTACGGAGGGCGCTTCGGTCGCCCTCCGGACTACGCGGCCCTCCATGCGCACGCGCGTGGCGTCAACCAGCGCCTCGGTGGTCGGTACACGATCCGCGCGAGCTCGCGCTGGCTGCCGGGGCAGTTCGCCCACGGCATGGAGCTCGACGATCTCCACGCACGCGGGATCGCGCCGATCCTCGTCGAGTGCGCGTGGGGCCAGGCGTCTCTTCTCAGGCCCAGCACGTGGCTGCACCCCTGGCGCTGGTTCAACCCCGTCGACCCGGAGGTCCACGCTGCCGCGATCGCCGCGTCTCTGCGCCCGTTTCTCCTCGACGAGGTGTGATCCGGGCGCGAACCGTCGCGCGGGCTCAGAGCATGAGTCACTTGGATGGACTCATGCTCTGACGTTTCTTGCCGGAGGGTCTGGCCGCAGCCCCTCCCTCTCGCCGAGTGAATCGGCGAGAGCCTCCCTCCCGCCGATTCGAGCCCGTGGCACCCTCAACGATCCATCCGAGTGCCACGTGCTCTCAGGCGCGGCGCGCGAGCTCTCGCGCGAGGTACTCTCGCAGGTGAGGCACGACGCGCGGCATCGCGAGGACCTCCTCCGGGTCTTTCCAGCGTGCCCACTCGAGCTCGTAGCGGTTCGGGCGCACCACCGGGCGCTCGTCGAGCTCGATGGCGAAGATGTCCAGGGTGTCTTTGCGGTGCTCGAAGAGCTGCGTGCCGTGGTACGCGTGTCTCGCGCGCGCTTCGTCCACGTCGATGCCGATCTCTTCCCGGACCTCGCGCACGACCGCTCCGGCGGCGCTCTCGCCTGGCTTGACGTAGCCGCCCGGCAACGAGATGTCCTCGCGGTAAGTGGTCTGGACCACCAGGATCTTGCCGCGGCACCAGAGGGCGGCGAGCGCACCGCGCGTCTCGGGGCGACGAATGCGCCAGTACACCCGGAGCAGCGTGTGCGCCGTGCGAAACGCGACCCGGAGGGGGAGATGCAGCATCGAGCGCGAAGCTATCGCATCCGTTGCCGGCGCGCCTCGAGCCGACGCCAGGGCCCTCGGTGGGGGCAGTCACGTCAGGTCCGGCGCCGTGCATTCGCGTCCCACGTCAGGATCGCCACGGCCCTTCGCGCATGAGGCGCGGCACCCGCACGCCCGCGCGCTTGGCCCCTCCGGCCGCGAGCGTCACGAGCGCGGCCACGAGCACCGGAAGGATGAGCAGAGACAAGGCGACTGCGAGCTCGAGCCACATGGGGACCTCCGTGGTGAGCGAGGGCTGTTCTCCGGCAGAGACACCGCGGGCGCCCTTCGCTCGCAAGAACTGGTGCCCGCGCCCTACGCAAGAGCAGGGCCACGGGCCCGTTCGTCGCCAGGCCCTCGGAAAGACACGAACCGACGCGCGCGCGTGAAGCCCGCGCCACGGCCCACCGTGCCGTTCGCTCACACTGGCGCGCGTGCGGTCAGGTCCGCCGCGCGCCGAGCCTCACGAGGATGCGCTGGAGCTCTTCCACGCTCATGTCCACGTGCTCGACCACACGCCCGTAGAGCTGCGCCGTAGGTACGTTGCGTCCACCGCGCTCGCGCTCGAGCACCGAGAGCTGCCAGAGGACCACGCGCTCGGCCCGCGTGAGCCCATCCCGGACATCGGGCAGAAAGTCCTCCGGACTGCGCCGAGCGTCGCGCCGTCCGCTCATGCGGGCTCACCGGCGAACGCGAGCTCGAGCCGCCAGCGCTGCGCGAGCCCATGCAGCCTCGCCGAAGCCCGGAGGAGCGCGCGCGCACACACGTCGTCTGGAGCGCGTGGGCTCCTCGGCGTGAAGCAGGAACGCGGGCGCGCCGACATCGCGGGATCGTAGCGCTTGTCGCGAGGGGATCGCGAGCGCCGCGCTCACCTCGCTCGGATCGCGAGCGTCGCGCGCGCGACGGCGAGGTCCGCGAGCGCTTGCACGCGCGAGACCTCCGCGGCGAAGAGATCGCGCTCAGCCTGGACGAGCTCGAGCTGCGACGCCACGCCCACCTCGTAGCGTGCGCGCGCGTCTTCGGCGGCGCGGCGGCTCGCGTCGAGCACCGCCGCCGATGTCCGCGCGCGGGCTGCGAGCGCGTGACTTCGATGCCACGCGTCCTCGATCTGGAGGCGCGCCTGTTGCTCCGCACGCTCGAGACGCGCGCGGGCCGCCGAGAGGCTCGCCTCGCGCGTGCCGAGCTGCGCGGGTCGGAGAAAATCGAGCGACCAGCTCGCCGTGAGCGCGACGTTCCAGTTCGAGCCCGGCCCGAACCCCACGGCGTTCGTCACGCGCTCGGCGGCCGTGCCCGAGATCGGCGGCACGAACGCGAGCCAGCCGGCGTGCACGCCGCGCTCGGCCGCGAGCACCTCCGCGCGCGCCGCGCGCACCGCGGGCGTCTCCTCGAGGCGGGCGAGGCGCTCCTCGAGCGAGCCCTCCGCGGCCCTCTCCTCGACGGCGATCTCGGGGAGGCTCCGGCCCCGGAGCTCGACGCCCGTCAGGTTCGCGAGGTTGCGCTCGGCCAGCGTGACCGCCAGCGCGGCCTCCTCTCGCGCTTGCTCGGCGCGGAGCACCTCGGCCTCGGCGCGCGCGAGCTCGGCCGCGGGCGCGACGCCGACCTCGTGTCGGGCCCGCGTGAACGCGAGTGCCTGCGAGGCCACCGCGTGCGAGCGCTCCGCGACGCCCCCGAGCGCGCGCGCTCCGACGAGCTGGTAGTAGAGCTGTGTCACGGCGACGTCGACGTCGTCCTCGACGGCGCGAGCTCGCTCGGAGACCGCGTCTCCCGTGGCCTCGGCGGAGAGAAAGCCGGCCCACGACGAGGCATCGACGATCGGGACCGCGAGCGCGAAGCGCGCATCGAGCTGGTCGTAGGGCGTGATGGTCCGCGAGATCATCCCGCCGTCCGGGGTCTGCGTGCGGAAGACGACCTCGATCTCGTTGCGCGTGTAGATGCCGAGCGCGGTGAAGGTCGGCAGCAGCCGTGCGCGGGCTTCGTCGGCCTGGCTCCGCGCCACGGACACCGCCGCGCGGGCCGCCTCGAGATCGGCGTGGTTCTCGTGCGCGGCGGCGACGAGCTCTTCGAGCGCGACGGGGCTCGCGTCCTGCGCGAGCGCGCGGGCCCCCGAGAGCCACAGCACGAGCGCGACGACCCCGGCGCCGGCCGGCCTTCGCGCGTCACGGTTCTTCACAATCGAGGGCGAGCGGCACGTGCCAGTCCACGCTTGACCAGTAGACATCACGGAGCCACTCTGGGCGTCGTTGACTGACGAGTCAATCAAAACAAACTCTTGCTCCGTTGTGCCTCTTCGGACACCTCGCGCCTTCACGCCGTCGCACGGGCTCCTCCTCTCTCGGGTGGGCTCCGAGCCTCGAGACCACGACGGAGCCCATGCCGCGCTCTCACTCCACCAACCGTGACATCCGCGACTCGCGCCGCGCCGACATCCTGCGCGCGGCCTCGAAGCTCTTCGCGCGGCACGGCTTGAGCGACACGAAGATCGGCGACATCGCGCGAGACGCAGGCCTCTCCCACGGCCTCGTGTACCACTACTTCGCCTCGAAGGAGGCCGTCTTCGAGGCGGTGATCGCGGAGCGCCGCGAGGCGACGTGGGAAGACGTGCTCGCCTGCGAGGCCGAGCGCGGTGTGGAGGAGGCGATGCATCTGCTCGTCCGGCGCACGCTGGAGGATGCCTGCGACCGCCCCGAGATCACGGTGATGATCACGCAGGCGCTGCTCACGGACGCAGTTCCGGAGAAGCTACGGGCGAGCCTTCGGCGTGGCGCGCGTACCTCGTTCCAGCGCACCGTCGCCTTCTTCGAGCGTGGGCAGGCGGCGGGCTGCGTCGATCCGAGCGTGCCGGCTGCGCAGCTCGCCGCGGCCATGTTCTGCCTCGTCCGGGGTCTCTTCCTCGCGAACGCGCAGGCCTTGCGCGGGCACGGCTGGATGCCGCTGCCGGAGGCCGAGACGATCCTCCGCTTGCTCGTGCCGCGCTCGCGCGTGGCGCGCGAGGTTCGAACGATCGATGCAGCCGGGAAGACGGCCGCGCGCCCGCGCGCCCGGAGCGAAGGGACGACGAGCCGCGCGCGGGCGCGGACCGGAGGTGTGGCGTGAGGATGACCAGGCAAACGC
>JBKDQC010000064.1:0-3467 GCA_046342295.1 Deltaproteobacteria bacterium
CGGAGCGCTTCATCCGCACGATGAAGGAGGAGCTCGTGTGGCTCCAGGACTGGGAGTCCGCCGACGAGCTGCGCGTGGCCATCTCGAGGTGGCTCGACGGCTACAACCATCGACGACCGCATCAAGCCCTCGGCTGGCTGACCCCCGCCGAGTACCGCGCCTCCCGCCTCGCAACCCCACTCGCTCACGCCGCGTGACTCATGCCGTCCGTGCACGACACACCCGAATCCCGTGCACGCAAGTGTCTTGACGGAAGGGGGACACTGCAGATCGGCGTCAGCCCTGGAACGAGCGGACACAGCGGCGTCGTGGCAGCCGCGATGTGACCGTCGAAGGATGCCGCGCCCGCGCCGACCGTGACGTCGACGTTCACATTGTCCGCAGCGGCGGCGCCCCCGGCCCCGTCGTAGTTCACGAAGGACCCATTGACCTGGTTCGCAACGCGGCAGGCTGGAGCCCCAAACGGACGTCCGCCGCCGATCGAGCAGACGTTCGGCTGAATGCGAACTCGTACTGTGATGGTGGGAACGTCGAGCGCAATGACCAGGAACAGGTACGGCTCCACGCTCTCACGGGTGTCGAGGCGAATGGTCAGCTCCAGCACGGGCACGCCCGCGACCTCGGGTGCCACGGGCACCTGCCAGCTGGCCGCGAGGACCCCACCCCGTACGTCTGCTCGTGCACCGGCGAGTTGGAAGGACAGGCCATCGAGCAGCACGTCCAGCGCGTTCAGCGGTGGCAGAGGGATCGCTGGGGCAGGGATTGGCGCGATGCCTCCAATCGCCAGGAGCGGATTGACCGTACCCGTGAATGCCGTCAGCTCCGCAGGTAGCGCGAAGACGTTGATCTGGAATCTGTCGTGGTACGCGGGCTCAAAACTGGTTCCGGTCAGCGATAGCCCTGGGTTGACGCTGCCCGTCGCTGTCGTCCCGTCGAAGAACGACACCGCGCCTGCAGGCAGAGGCGTGAAGCGCCCGGCATTGGTGCCGATGAGCACGACCTCACCACCCAAGTGCTCGTCGAGGACCGCTCGCAACGGCTCGAGGTGGGGGGTGGTCGAGACGAACGAGCCTGTGAAGTGCAGCTCGTCGAAGGTGATCTCTCCGCCGGTCCCTACACGCCCGGCCACCACGTGTCGATCACGGATGGGCCGGTCGTCGACCAACATCGAGGTGCAGCCCCCCCCAGAACCACCGCGCACGACGCCACCGCCGCCCAGTGCTTGAAGCCCATCGTCGACCTCCGCTCCATCGCGATGCTGCTCGGCTGGGCGACCCTTGTCAACGGCAGGCAACTCGCGTGGCAGTCAGAACACTCACGGGGTCACGGCAGCGGGCGGTCGTGCGCACGATCGGTGAGGCGACTCGCGGGACGTGAGCCTCTTCGGGGAGCTCGACACGACCGAAGCGCTGCGCGATCGCACCTGCCGACAGGCCCTCGCAGGCGAGACCGAGCGCATCGCCGATGGCCGTGCCGAGGAGGACGCCTTCGTAGAGCTCGGTGGGCGTGAGCGTTGTCTCGTGACGGGCATCCGGCGTCTGCATCGCGCGACTCGAGCGCATCGACACGCCGTGGGCCCTGCTTCTTGCTCTCCTCCTTGCCTTCGCTCACCGAGGGCGCACGGGTCAACAGGTTCAGCGCGAACTTCCGCATCACCGCCATGCTCTCCGCGCCCTGCTTCCTAGAGATGCGCGCGTGGTCTTCCCCGAAGGTCACGTCCAGCACCCAGTGCAGCTTGTTTTCAACGTGCCAGTGTCCGCGGACGTGATCAGACTATTCGCCCGCATCCTGCTAGGTTACAGGTTGCGCTCGTGGCGTCCGACCTACACATACGCGTGGAGATTGCCGCGTTCGCTGCGCCTCCCGACCTGGCGACTCCATATGCCACGAGCGCGGTGCGCGTCGACGCGCGCCGGCACTTCGGGATGGCATGGACCGATCTTGGCGGAGGCTCGGTCCATCTCCTCCGTCGCGAGATCGCGGCGCCGCTCCTCGACGAGGCGTTGCGGGGCCTCGACGACGCCTCAACACCAGCGCCAGCCGCGAAGCTTCGCGGGTGTTTCGACCGCCTCGATGCGGCCGTCGCGGCGCTGGCCCGGAACGAGCGGATGCACCTCGGGACCTCTGGCGAGGCGGCGGCGGTGCTGGTCGATGCGGAGACCACGTTCGTCATCACCTGCGGCTTCTGCCGCGTTTATGCCGGCTTCGGCAGCCGCTCTGCCGGCGATCTGCTGGAGTGCATCACGCTCGACGAGACGCTCCTCTCCGAGGCATTGGCCGTTGCTCCGCAGGAGGCGATGCCGTCCATCCTCGGCAAGCTGCGCGCGACCACGCTGGGTAGCCGCGGTGCGTTGGGTCCTCGACGGCCGTGGCAGGTCATCAAGCACGACGGTCTCGAGACGACGTTCTTCCTGTGTACGGGTGTCGTGCACGGGTCGATCCCCGACGTGGTCTTCCTTCCCTGGGTGCGCGAAGCGCTCGCGCAGCCGGACCTCGAAGTGGCCGTCGAAGCGCTGTGGTGGCGCGGACACGAGTGGCTCGTTCCCCAGGAACGCGAGGTGAGCAGGAGTCACCATCACTACGCGCGCCATGCCGCGATGACGCTGGCGCGCGTGTGGAGAAAGCCCTCGATCAGCTGAGGAACGTATTGTCGTTCGTTGCAGTCGCAGCTCATTATCCTGCCGACGCTGGCAGGTTGGTAGTGTGTGCATTGGCGACCGAAACCTGGAGTGGCGACTGCCATACCGTCACGGTCGCGTCGTTATGCCCCTGACGGCCCTCGGCATCGGTGGGTGACCCGCGAGCGCCCGTACGATCCATGCGGTCCTTGACGACGTAGCGACGTGACCGATCAGCCACGCCGGGATGACGACGCGCTCGGGCCGGACCATCGGCGGCGGGTCGCGGTCGTCAGCCGCGCGCGGCCTTGAAGGCGGCGGGCGTGATCTGTTCGAGCTCGAGCCCGAACTGCTCGCGATGAGTGCCGAGACGATCGAAGGCCCACGCGAGGTAGGCCTGCACCGGTACGCCGAGCGCGCGACACGTCGCGACGATCCCGAGCAGCACGCACGCACGATGCGCCCCTTCGGTGCTGCCCGCGAAGAGCATGTTGAGCCGCAGCTTCGCGAAGTTCTGGAACTCGCGCTCCGTGGGCGAGTTGTCGATCGGGACCGCAGGGTCGTCGATGAATCGAGTCAGAGCCGCCCAGTGGTTGCGGTAGTAGCCGACCGCGCTCGTCAGCAGATCCGAGGGCAGCAGTGTCGGCTCGACGACCACGAGCCACTTCGCGAAGTCGTCGGCGATCGGCCGGATGTGTGTGCGGCGATGCGCGAGCAACGCGGCACCCTCGAGCCCATCGGACTGTGCTTGCTCTTGGGCGACGTACATCGCGGCGATGAACGCGCCGCCTTCCTTGGCGAGTACGGGCTGAGTCTGCTCGGCGTCGCGGAACTTGCGTCGACCGTGAG
>JBKDQC010000065.1:0-10880 GCA_046342295.1 Deltaproteobacteria bacterium
GTACTACATCGTGGCGCCCGCCGAGTGCAGCTCGAACCTCGCGCGCTTCGATGGCATGCGCTTTGGGCCGCGTGTCGAGTCCGCCGATCTCGTCGAGACCTATGGCAGGACGCGTGCGCTCTTCGGTCGCGAGGTGCGACGCCGGATCATGTTGGGCACCTACGTGCTCTCGGCGGGCTATTACGACGCGTTCTACGCGAAGGCGCAGAAGGCCCGGACGCTGATCTCGCGCGACTACGCGGCGGCCTTCGAGCGCTGCGACGTCGTGCTGACCCCGACCGCTCCCTCGGTCGCGTTCGGTCTCGGCGCGAAGACGAAGAACCCGCTCGAGATGTATCTCGCCGACATCTTCACGTTGCCTCCCAGCCTCGCGGGCCTACCCGCGATCAGCTTCCCGTGCGGCTTGTCGGAGGGCCTCCCCGTCGGCCTGCAGCTCACCGCCAAGGCGTTCGAGGAGGGCACGCTCTTCCGTGTCGCGTCGGCCTTCGAGCGGGCGACGGAACACCACACGCACCGGGCGCCCGGCTTCGCCGCCGTCGGAGGTGCCGCATGACGACGCGCTACGAGGCGGTGATCGGGCTCGAGGTCCATGCCCAGCTCCACACGAAGACGAAGATGTTCTGCGGCTGCTCCACGGCCTACGCCTTGCCGCCCAACACCGCAATCTGCCCGGTCTGTCTCGGCCTGCCGGGCGCGTTGCCGGTGCCGAACCGCGAGGCGATCGCGCTCGCGGTGCGCGCCGGCCTCGCGCTCGGCTGTACGGTGCGCCAGAGCTCTCGGTTCGCGCGCAAGAACTACTACTACCCGGACCTCTCGAAGGGCTACCAGATCTCGCAATTCGATCTCCCGCTCAACGAGAACGGCCACCTCGACATCGCCGTCGGCGCGGGCACCAAGCGCGTGGGGATCACGCGGATCCACGTCGAAGAGGACGCGGCCAAGAACCTTCACGGTGTGGGCGCAGGTACCGACACGCTCGTGGACTTCAACCGCGCGGGCACGCCGCTCATCGAGATCGTTGGCGAGCCCGACCTTCGCTCGGCCGAAGAGGCCGAGGCCTACCTGCGCGCGCTCCGCGACGTGTTGATGTTCACGGGCGTCAATGACGGCAACCTCGAAGAGGGCTCGTTCCGCTGCGATGCCAACGTGTCGATCCGGCCCGTTGGTCAGGAGAAATTCGGGACGCGTTGCGAGCTGAAGAACATCAACTCGTTCAAGTTCGTCCGCAAGGCGATCGAGTTCGAGATCGCCCGCCAGGAGGCCCTCGTCTCCTCGGGTGGCAAGGTCGCCCAGGAGACGCGCACGTGGTCCTCGACGCAGGAGAAGACCCTCTCGCTCCGGTCGAAGGAAGAGGCCCAGGACTACCGCTATTTCGCGGACCCGGATCTGCCCCCGCTCGTCATCGACGACGCCTGGCTCGCCGAGATCCGCGCCAGCGTCCCCGAGCCGCTCGCCGCGCGCCGTGAGCGATGGCAGCGCGGCCTCGGGCTCACGCCCTACGACGCGCAGGTGCTCGCGTCGCACCCGGGCATCGCGACCTACTTCGAGGCGACGAGCGCGTCGCTCGAGCGAGCGCTCGCGGGCAAGCTCTCGCGCGAGAAGGCCGGCAAGCGCGTCGCGAACTTCATCCAAGCCGAGGCGCTCCGCGTCGTGACCACGAACGGGCTCGAGGCATCGTTCCCGTGCAGCGCCGAGCGCCTGGCGGAGTTGCTCGCGCTCGTCGAGGACGAGACCATCAACGGCAAGATCGCCAAGGACGTCTTCGTCGACATGGTCGCGACGGGCAAGCCGCCCAAGGACATCGTCGCGCAGAAGGGCCTCGCTCAGGTCAAGGACAGCTCGGCGATCGAGCAGGCCGTCCGCGACGTCGTCTCCAAGCATCCCAAGGAGCTCGCCAGCTTCAAGGGCGGCAAGGCGAGCGTGAAGGGCTTCTTCGTCGGTCAGATCATGCGGGCGCTCAAGGGTGCGAACCCCGCGGTCGTGAACGACGTGCTCGACCGTGTGCTCGCCGAGCCGTGACGCTGGCGCCGGTCACGCGCGCGGCGACGCTTCTGGCCGCCGTCGCGCTGCTCGCGGGAGCCTGCGGTGGTGCGAGCGCACGCCCCGCGCGGATCGTGGGCAACGACGCCGTCCACGCACGCCTGGGGCCGCTGCCTCCGTTGCCGATCGATCCCGCGCTCGAGATCCGACGCGCCTCGGTCCGAGATCTTCGCGCGTTCTGCGGGTGGCAGGCGCGTGCGGTCGGCGCGTACGACGTGGAGACCACGTGTCGTGACGGGGCGCGCGGGCGCATCGCCGCGGCCTGCTCGGACGAGGACCTCGACGCCATGCGCGAGGGCCTCGCGATCTGTGCGCTCACGGTCGGCGAGTGGGCGGCGTGCGTCGCGGCACGACGCGACGCGCCCTGCGAGGGCGGACTCTTCGGGGAGCGTCTTCCCGAGTGTGAGGCATTCACTGCCTGCATCGCCGCGGCGATGGAAGAAGGTCATGGCTGAGCCGGAGCCGAACGATTCGACGCCGGCCGGTGCTCCAGCCGCGCGAGGGCCGCACGGCTCCACCGGCTGCCTCAGCTGAGCTTCTTGTTGCGCTTGATCTGATCCATCACGCGCGCGTACTCGGTCTCGAATGCGGCGGTGCCTTCCTCGAGGTTCTTGATCTTGCCGCGGACCTCGCGGTCGAGCTCCTGCTCCACGTCCATGTGCCGTCGGAGGATGGCCGTGATCTTCTTGCGGAGGACGGTGTCCTCGGCGAACACCTCTTCCACGTTCTGGCTGTGGAAGAGCATCTCGAGGATCTGCTCGAGGAGGTACGGCAAGAGGTCCTCACCGACCGGCAGCCTCTGGTCGCGTGCCACTTGGCTCTTCACCTTGCCGAGGTCCGCGTATGGCGCACCGCGCGTCTCCATGCGGGTCTTGGCCTCGTCGACGACGCGCCGCTCCTGCCGGAGGTACTCCTTGAGCACCGACTCCACGTCGAGCTGCACCTCGTTGGGGGCTTCCGTCTCGATGTCGTTGCCCTGTGTGAGGGACTGGACGATCTCGGTGGCGATGACCGGAATTTTTCCGCTGAAGAGGCGCATGGGGCGCGGAGGGTATGCGCGGCCGGGTCAAAGATCCACCCGCGCGCGCCAGCGCCCGGCTGCTCCGGGTCGACTCGATTGCTCGAATGACCGGCGTCTTCTACAACCGCCGCCGTGCGCGGTAGGCCCCTTCGGCTGCTCGTCCTGACGCTGCTGGCCTGCGCCACCGTGGCGCCGCTCGTTGCGCTCGCGGACGATCCCCCGCCGGGCGACGGTGCCGCGGAGATCCCGCAAGCCGAGGACGAGCCGGAAGCTCCCCTGATGGACCTCGACGCGTTCGCCCGCGCGGCCGACCGCAGCTACCCCGGGATGCGCGCCGCCGACGCTCGAATCCGTGCCGCGCAGGCCCAGCTCGACGAGATCTGGGTGTCCCCCTTCTTCCAAGGCCAGGTCACCGCAGGATTCACCTTCGCACCCGAGCAGCGCGGCAGCCCGATCTTCTCGCCGGACTCCCAGGTGCCCGTGGAGAATCCGTGGCAGCCCGTCTTGCAGTTCGGCATCGAGGGCGTCGTCCCGCTCTGGACCTTCGGCAAGCTCGGCGCCGCCCGTGAGGCGGGCCGGGCGGGTGTACGCGCAGCCGAGGCGGATCGTCACCGTGTGCGGCAGCAGCTCGCGTACGACGTAAGGCGCGCCTATTTCGCGCTGCAGCTCGCGCTCGACCTCCAGCAGATGTTGCACGAGACCTTGCCCCGGCTGCGCGAAGCGCTCGAGCACGTCGAAGATCAGATCGCGACGGGCGACGAAGAGGTCGACGAGACCGACCGCTACCGCATCGCGGCAGCGCTCGCCGAGGTCGAGGCGCGCGCTGCCCAGATCCATCACCTCGAGAGCTCCTCGCGGGCTGCGTTGCGGCTCCTGACGGGGGTGCGCCGCTTTCGCGTTCCGGAATGCCCCATGGCTCGCGTCGATGCGCGCCTCTTGCCCGTGGAGGCGTACGTCGAGAACGCGCTGTCCGAGCGACCCGAAGTGCGCATGCTGGAGGCCGCGGTTCGGGCTCGGGAGTCGAGCCTCGACATCACGCGCGCGGGGTTCCTTCCCGACATCGGGCTCGCGTATCTCTTCCGCACGAGCTACGCGCCCGGCATCACCGACCAGACGAACCCGTTCGTCATCGACTACGCCAACTACATGCAGATCGGCGCTGGGCTCGTGATGCGCTGGTCGATCGATCTCTGGGGCAACGCCTACAGAGTCGATCGCGAATCCGCCCAGCTCGAAGACGTGCGCGCTCGCTCGCTCGAGGCCCGCATCGGGCTCGAGCTGGAGGTGACCGAGGCGTACAACACGGCGGTCGAGGCGCGGGAGCGCGAGGCCGCCTACGACCGCGGGCGCCGCCAGACGCGAGCGTGGTTCATCGCGGCGTCCCAGGGCATCGAGCTGGGCACTTCCGAGCTCAACGACCTCGTCGACGCGGCGCGCCAGTACCTCACCGCGCGGTACTCGCACCTGCAGGCGATCCACGACACGAACAGCGCGTACGCGAACCTCGAGCGGGTCTCGACGGTGCGGGTCACCGAGCGCTGGGAGCCCGCCTGCGACTGAACGGAACAGGCGCGCTCGCACCTGCCCCGCGACTGTGCGAATAACTCGGCGCCCGCGCCGTCCGAGGCCCATTCGAGGAGCGTCCATGCGTCGTTTCGCCTTGCCGTCCATCCTGCTCGGCCTGCTCGTGCCTCTCGCCGCCACCGGATCACCGACGTCCGCGCTGCTGCCCGCGGCCCACGCGCAGACGACGGGGCCTGCGACCCGATACCTCCGCCAGCGCAATGACGAGGTCCTTCGGATCCTCCGACGCGAGGCCACGACCGACGCAGCGCGGGCGCAGCAGGGCCAGGAGGTGACGCGCATCCTCTCGGATCTGCTCGACTACGAAGAGCTCTCGCGACGCGCGCTCGGTCCGCACTGGGACCAACACACCGAGGCCGAGCGCCGAGAATTCGTCGAGCTCCTCAGGCAACTGGTCGAGCGAAACTACCAGTCGAACCTGGAGCGCCTGCTCGAGTTCGAGGTCAGCTACGCGGACGAGACCACGAGCGCCGACGGTACGACTGTCCGCACCGAGGCCCGTTCCCGCACGGAGCGCCGCCAGCCACCCGTCGAGATCACGTACACGCTGCACCTCCAGGGCTCGAGCTGGCGCGTGTTCGACGTGGTGACCGATGGAGTGTCGCTCGTCCGCAACTACCGCAACCAGTTCAATCGGATCATCACGGACCACGGCTGGGCCGAGCTGATCCACCGCATGCGCGACCGCCTTCAACGCGGTGGCGACTGAGGGCCCGAGCGGCTCCTGCCCCGCGAAGCGCCACCCGATGTCGAGCTTCTCGTCGATGACTGGTCAGGGCAGCGCCCACGCCGAGGTGGTGGGCCTCGCGGGGGTACGCGTCGTGACCGAGATCCGCTGCGTCAACCACCGCTACCTCGACGTGCGGGTGCGCGCCCCCGGAGCGCTCGCAACGCACGCCCACGCGGCCGAAGACGTGCTCCGGCGGCGGCTTGGGCGGGGCCGCAGCGAGCTGGCCCTCACGATCGAGGGCGAGCGAGCGCTGCCGCGGCTCGACCTCGATCGGGCCGCCGCGGCGTTCGAGCAGCTCGTGGCGCTGCGAGACCGCATCGCCCCCCGTGAGCCTCTGCCGCTGTCGCTGCTCGCGCAGGTCCCCGATCTCTTCGTCACGGTAGACGAGAGCGCCTCCCCCGAGGCGCTGCGCGAGGCTGTCGTCCGCGCGACCGAGGCGGCGGTCGCGGACGTCGAGGCGATGCGCCTCCGCGAGGGGGCCGCGCTCGCGCTCGATCTCGAGGGACGCCTCGGTGAGGTGCTCGCGCTCTTGGCGCGTATCGAGGCTCGTCTGCCCGAGGTCGTCGCGTCCGCGCGTGTGAGACTGCACGAGCGTATCACGCGCCTCGTCGAGCCCACGGCCGGGCTCGATGCTGCCCGGCTCGAGCACGAGGTCGCGCTCTTCGCCGACCGAACCGACGTCGCCGAGGAGTGCACGCGCCTCCGCGCGCACGTCGAAGAGGTTCGGCGCGTCCTCCACACTGCGATGGACGGTCGCGGCAAGCGCCTCGACTTCCTGTGTCAGGAGCTCGCGCGCGAGGCGAACACGCTCGGGCAGAAGAGCGCCGATGCTGCGATCGCGGCGCGCGTCATCGATCTCAAGCAGGAGATCGAGCGCATGCGCGAGCAGGCTCAGAACATCCTCTGATCGAGCCCGAGCGCGCCCCCGAGCGGTGGGCCTTCGGACTCTCAGCGGCGACGTGGAGGCGGGCGCTGCCCAGCTCCGCGCGGCCCCTCGTCGCGTGCGGCGTACGGCTCGATGCGCACGCGCCGGTCGCGCGGGTCGGGCTGACCTGCGTGGCGCAGGAAGTGGTCGGCCGCTCCCCGCACCACCTCGACGATCGTGTGCGTCGGCAGGATGTGGATTGCGCCGATCTCGCGTCGCGTGATGTCGCCGCGGCGGCAAACCATGGCGAGCACCCTACGAGGGTCGGCGCCGTCGCGGCCGCCCCACGTGACGACGAAGGGGACCACGTCCTCGACCCTTCGCGCTTCCGCCTCTACGCGAAAGTCCCTGCCTCGCTCGTCGCGCATCGGCGGGCGATCCTGCCGCGGCGCGCGCGGCGGGGGCGGGCGGATCACGCGTACTTCGCGCGGCATCGGGCCCAAGAGCTCCCCCGTGCGGTCGAGCAGGCGTGCGAGGATGCTGCGGAGGTCGGCGCTCTCCGGCAGAGCGTCGGCGACACGGCGAGCGCGCTCGCTGATGGACGTCCCCGCGCCTGTGAGCGCCTCGACCGCGCGGGTTCGCGCGAGCTCCTCGAGCGAAGCCGCGTCGGGCAGGGGCTCCACCCGGAACGCGATGCGGGCGCGCGAGAGAACCCGCGTGACGCCGGTGAGCTCTCGTGGCGCCGCGAGGATCGCGCTCGTGCCTCGCTTGCCGGCGCGTCCCGTGCGCCCCGAGCGGTGCGTGTAGGCCTCCGGGCTCGTCGGCGCATCGACGTGAACGACGAGGCCCACGTCGGAGACGTCGATGCCGCGCGCTGCGACGTCCGTCGCGACCAGGGCCCGGAGGGTGCCGTCCTTGAATGACGCGAGTGTGCGCGTGCGCTCGCGCTGCGCGAGCTCACCCGAGAGATGCGCCACGCGAAACCCGGCGTCGTGCAGCAGCTCGCCGATCTCCTGGGCTCCGGCCCGCGTTCGCGTGAAGACCAGCGTGCGTTGATCCCCGTGCGCCAGGAGCACGTTGACGAGCGCGTCGATGCGCTGGTGCGGATCGACGAGGTGCACGACGTGCTCGATGTCCACGTTCGCCACGCCGAGGCGCGTGCCCTGCACGGCGACTGGGTCGCGCTGAACCCGGTCCGCGAGCGCGATCACCTCCGGAGGGAAGGTGGCCGACACGAGGTGCGTGCGACGCTCGTCGGGCACACGCGCGAGGATCTGCTCGAGGTCCTCTGCGAAGCCGAGGTCGAGCCTCTGATCGGCCTCGTCGAGCACGACCGCGGCGACTCCGCTCGGATCGAAGGAGCCCTGACCCAGGTGGTCGAGCAGGCGCCCTGGCGTCCCCACGATCACGGCAGGGCCTCGCGCGAGCGCCCGGTGCTCGTCCCGGTAGCTCGCGCCTCCGGAGAGCACGGCGACCCGCGCGCCGATGTGCGCGTAGAGCCAGTGGAGCTCTTCCTAGATCTGTCGCGCGAGCTCTCGCGTGGGAGCCAGCACGAGCGCCCGTGGTCCCTTCGCGCGCGGACCCGCTTCGCGCGGCCCGGTCATGTGCGCGCGGCCGCCGTGGTTCGGAGCAGGGGGCAGCTCGCTGGCGCGCACCGGCGCGCCCTGCATCGCCAGCGGCGCGGGCACGAGCCCCAGGGCGGCTGTCTTGCCCGAGCCGGTCTGCGACGAGATCCGCAGATCCTTGCCGCCGAGATCGGGCTCGAGGACCGCTCGCTGCACGGCCGTGAGCGTCGTGAAGCCCCGCTCGAGGAATGCGCGCGCGATGGGAGGCGGTAGCGTCTCGATCGCTGGATCGATCTCGCGCTCGGAAGGATCCTCGCCGCTCTCCACCAGGTCGAGCTCGTCGTTGTCGTCGAGCTCTTCCTCGATGGGGTCGTGCGGCGTCATGGGGGCCGCCCCTTACCGCAATGCGCGCGGGAGTCGAGGCGGCCTGCGCGTCCGCGCGCCTCCGATCGGGAGCCCGTCGTCTATGTGCAGGGGCCGTCGTAGGCGACGCTCACACCCATGGACTGCGCAGCGCACGCGCTCTCGTAGGTGAGCCCGTCGCATGCGCAGGCGCGGCGATCCGAGCCGTCGGTGTAGGTGGGGCAGACCGACGGACGCAGCGCACACCTCCCGCGAATGCTCGCGTTGCAGGCGACCGCGCTTCGATCGCAGAACTCGCTCTCGCCGCAGTCGTCGTTCGAGGCGCACTCCACCAGCGGCGAGCACTCGCGCACTTCCCAAGAGCACGCGCCGGCCATCGATCGGACGCAGCGTCCCGTGTCTCCGCCGGCCGAGCCGTCCGAGCATGCGATGCGGGACGCGGCGGGCTGTTGCCCGCACTCGTCGAGCGAGCACTCGGTCGAGAGCGTGCCGAGCGGAGGTTCCGGGCAGCCCGCGACCTCCCACGTGCAATCGCCGCCGGGCCCGATCACACAATCCCCAGTGAAGCCCCCGAGCTGTCCGCCCGGGCAGATCATGGCGCTCGCGGACTCCGGTGCGGGACCGCAGTCCGACGGCTCGCATCCCGGCAGCTCCGTCACCGTCCACCGGCACTCCCCGTCGGCAGCCCTCAGGCATCCCACCGCCTCGTCCGCGGCCGCTGGGTACGCGACGGGAAACGAGCCGCAATCGCTCTCGCTGCAGGGCGGAAGCGGCGGGCAACGCACGATCTCCCAGTGGCAGGACGTGACCGCCTCGTCGCGCATGCACCGACCCGTGTAGCCCGCGCTCGTGCCGTCGCCGCACGCGCGGGACGGCACGTTGAGCTGCGGACCGCAGTCGCTCGGCGCGCACAGGTCCGTGCCGAGAACCACGCGCTCCTCCTCGCACGAGGCGAGCAAGAGCGCGAGCGCCAGCGTGACCCACGCCGTCACGCGCACCCCGCGCTGCCCGCGGGTGCGGGCATTCGATGCGGTCAGTTGGGGAGTGCACGGCATCGGGGCAGGATCTTCCTCGGCACAGTGGCCTGGGCTGTCCGGGATCATCACCGAAGCGGAGCCCGCGTGCCATCATCGCGCGGAGTGTCCTCCCCTCGGTGCAGAAGTCGGAGCCCGGTGGGCGGCGTCGGCGCGCAGCTCCGTTTCCGTTCGTGGGGCGCGGCGCTGCTCGGTACGGTGCTGCTCGGTACGGTGCTGCTCGGTGCTTCGATGCCGCTCGGCGCAGGACCGGTCGCACGCGCCCAGGACGCCCCCCTGCTCCAATGGACGGCCCCGGACGCCTGTCCGTCCCGCTCCGTCGTCGAGGCCGAGATCGAGCGAATCCTCGGCAGGCGCCCCGACGGCGGACCCTTCGCGGAGGTCACGGTGTCGGTCCGTGGCGACCGTCACGTCGCGGTGCTCGCATTGCCGCCCTCGCGCAGGAGGCGCATCGAGGGCTCGTCTTGCGAGGCCCTCGTGCGCGCAGCGGCGCTGATCCTCGCGCTCGAGATCGACCCAGAGGCGCTCTCGCTCGACGCGCCCGAGCCAGCACCTTCGCCGCGTCCCGCACCGGAGCCCCCGGAGCCTGCCGAGCTCTCGGGCGAGGTCGATCCCGCCCGCGCGCGCGGCCCTGACCCCGCCCGTGCGCTCGCGAGCCCGTTCGCGCCTGGAGCGACGCGCGGCCCCACCGAGCCCCCGTTCCGCTTCGCCGGAGGGGCCGGCGTCGTGCTCGATGCCGGCGCCATGCCGGGCCTCGCCCCCGGCCTCTGGGTCGGAGCGACGGCCCGTGTCGCGGGCCTGCTCGAGCTCGGTCTCGAGCTTCGCTTCCTGCCCGATCAACGCGCCCGGCTCGCGCCGCGCCCTCAGGTCGGCGCCGACATCTCGATGCTGGCGGGCCGCGTGCGCCTCGGCGTCGGCCTCGTGGTCGGGCGCATCGACGTCGTCACGCTCGAGGTCGCGCCCCTCGCCGCGCTCGAGCTCGGCAGCGTCTCGGCGACCGCCGTGGGCTTGATGGATCCGCTGAGCTCGTCCTCGCTCTGGTGGTCCGTCGACGTGGGCCTCGAGCTTCGCGCGTTCTTCCTCGACGCGATCGGGATCTTCGCGCGCGGTGAGCTCGGGATCACGCTGCGCCGCAGCGGCTTCTTCGTGGAGGGTTACTCGACCCCGGTTTTTCGCGCGGCGGACACCGGTTTCGTCGGCGTTCTCGGAGTGCTCCTGCGATCCTCCTAGGCTGCGATCCTCCTGGACGAGCCTCCTGCGCGAGCGCGCGATGCTCGATCCGCGTCTGGCGTGCGGGGCCGTGTGCGCTCCGCGTGGTAGGGTCCTCGCCTCGACCCTCGAGGAGACCGACAGATGAGCCTGAAAGGCAAGACGCTCTTCATCACCGGCGCGAGCCGTGGCATCGGACACGCGATCGGCGTTCGCGCCGCCAAGGACGGCGCGAACGTCGTCATCGTCGCCAAGACGACCGAGCCGCACCCGAAGTTGCCCGGCACGATCTACACCGCAGCCGAGGACATGGAGAAGGCGGGGGGCAAGGCGCTGCCGCTCGCGGTCGACATCCGCGACGACGCGGCCGTCTACGCGGCGGTCGCCAAGACCGTCGAGACCTTCGGCGGGATCGACATCCTCGTGAACAACGCGTCGGCCATCTCGCTCACCGGCACGCTCGAGACTC
>JBKDQC010000066.1:0-1206 GCA_046342295.1 Deltaproteobacteria bacterium
GAGCAGGGCGAAGCACGCGCGCGACCCCGCCCGAGCGGCGACGACGGCTCGCTCGAGCCCCGCGACGACCTCGCTTGAACCGCGACCGCGGCTCCGAGACCATCGAAAGTGTGCTCGGCGGCGACAGAAGCGTTCAGATCACGACCGGGAGACCCCGTTCATACCGGCTGTCGTAGTCAAGTGGGGAGTCGAGATCGGCACGAAAATCGAGTGATCGAGCTGGTGCATTTCGCACACATCGACACTCTTGCCGGGTGAGAGTCCGACGAGGGGGACGACGTGGCGGTGGTGACTCGGTTGCGGTGTTCGGAGCTGGTCGCGTCGGGTCGGGCGGAGCTGTCACGTGGAGCGTCCGCGGTGAGCGGCGCTGGATCGTCTTCGTTGACCATCGGGTCCGACACGAGAGCTCTTCGGGATCGGGCTAGGACTACGCCAGAGCCTGGACGGCAACGGCCCGTATGCGAGCCTCGGTCCCTCGAGCAACGCGCACGAGCAAGTCGTGCGAAGCGAAGCAGTTCAGAGCGCGGCGCTCAGCCCATGGGGGCAGGAGCGACGTGCGAAGTCGGAGAGGACGCCAGCGCCGCCAAGGGCGTTCGCGGTGTCACGTCGAGGGCGCGTGCATCGACGAGCTTCGTCGAGTCGAACGTCGCACCGCGCGCCACGTGCCAGAGGGCACGCGCGAGCTTGCGCGTCACGGCGATGAGCGCCGTCAGCTTGCGATCGCCGCGATAGCCGCCCCGCGCGCGGTACCACGCAGCGATCAGCGGGTCGTTCTTCACCAGGCGCAGCGCTGCGAGGTAGAGCCACGCACGCGCCTCGGACGAGCCGCGCTTGGTGATCGAAGGCCGTCCGATCATGTTGCCGCTGCTCTTGATCTTCAAGTTGAGGCCACACGCCTTCTCGAGCGTCGCGGGCGAGGCGTACTCCGAGAGCGGTCCGAGGTAGGCGACGAGCACCACCGCGGTCACACGACCGACGACCTTCGCGATTGCCCGCGTTGCCTCGTGCTCTTCGGCGGTCTTGTCGATCAGCTTGTCGATGGTCGCGATCGAGCCGCGAACGTGTAGCGCCTCGCGCGCGACGGCGCGGATGACGTCGCGCTCCTCTTCGCTCGCGGAGGTACCAACTGAGCGCGAGGCCGAGTCGAGGACGCGCTGGATCTCGTCCTCTTTGATCGTGTTGCGACTGGCGCGGCGCATCACTTCG
>JBKDQC010000067.1:0-6272 GCA_046342295.1 Deltaproteobacteria bacterium
CCACGCGGTCGTGGCCCTCGGCCCGCTCGAGGCGCATCGCGCGCTCGCGGCCCGAGCCGAGGTCGAGCACGCTCGCGAACGCGTCGCGCCCGAGGGCGCCGAGGCCCTCCACGACGAGCGAGGCGCGTGACGACGCGTAGCGGTTGAAGAGGGAGAGCGTGGGGAAAGGGGGTGACATCGCGCCGTGCGCGCGCCGCAGCTCCGCGAGCGTCCGCGGGATCGCCGCGAGCACGTCGAGCTCGGTCGACTCGGTGAGCGGCAGCGTCACCGTCGCCGGCAGCGCATCGGCCCGAAGCACGGTGCGACCCGCGCGGTCCCGCTGCGCGAGCGAGCCATCGACCAGCCCATCGACGACCTCGCGGTAGTGCGTGAGCTCGCGGCCTGCGCCCAGCTCGAGCTCGCGCACGCGCAGCGAGTCGAAGCGCGTGCTCGCGTGACGCGCGCTCGCCCAGAGGCGCACGTAGGCACGGTTGTCGCGGAGCGCCGGGCCCATGCGCGGCTCGCTCGAGGTGGTCGGCGTCACGCTCCAGCGTGCCCCACGACGTTCGGCCCACACGAGCGGTCGGTTCGCGAGCCGACCCGCGGACCGCCCCTTCCAACCGAAGCTCACGGTCTCGATCGCGAGGGCGTCGCCGTCGAGCTCCACCACGTTGAACGATGGCCAGATCCGCACGGCATCGCCGCCGCTGTTCTCGTCTGCCCAGCGCTCGTCGGTGCGGGGCGACCACCGCTGGGCCGTGGCCGCGCTGCCTGCGGAGGCGAGGATCACGTCGCCCTCGCCGTCGCGCATGCCCTCGAGCTTGCGCGCGCTCGCGATGTGCTTGTGCCCGTGCAGCACGAGGACGGGCCGCTCGAAGGAGTGCAGGAGCGAGAGCACGCTCCCGGCGCCCATCGCCGTCATCGTCAGCTCCTCGCGGTCGGCGTGCGTGACGAGCGTCGGCAGGATGCGCCGCAAGCTCGTGTGCGCGAGCTTGCCGAGGCGGTGCGTCTCGATCGGGCCCGTGTCGGTCACCGGCGTGGGCACGAGGTGGTGGTGCAGGAGCAGCACGATGGGCCAGCCAGGGCCCGCACCGCCTACTTGTGACGCGGCGTGGAGGAGATCCTCGCTGCGGACATTGCCGCCGGCGGACAGGTAGCCAGTCGGCAGGTAGGTCGAGTCGTAGGCCACCAGGTGGAGCGGCAGGCGATGGACCGCGTGCGGGACGACCTCGGCGAGGAAGGGCCCGCCGCCGCCGTGAACCCAGAGCTCCGGCGGGGCCGCCGCGCGCAGGGCGTCGAAGAGCGTCGCGCGGTGCGGGCCGAAGAGGCCCAGGCGACGTCGGTCGTGGTTGCCAGGCACGACGACCGTCGGGACCGCTCGGCCCCGACCGAGCACGTGCTGGAGGCTCGCGTGTAGCGCGAGCATTTCGCGCACGGCGATCGAGGGCTCGAGGGTCGCGGTGTCGAAGACGTCGCCCGTGATGACCACGAGATCCACTTCACGGTCGCGCTCGCGGCGATCGGCCTCGAGGGCGGCGACGAGCGACGCGAGCACCGCATCGCTCTCGGGGTCTCCGGCCAGGAGATGCAGATCCGAGAGGTGGACGATCACACCCATGGGTGATCGCTGGATTACGCGAGACCGATCACGGGACTGCGAGCGAACCGTGACGGAGCCGTGACTTCCGGGCTGAAACTCCCCGCGTCCACCGCGCGTTCACGAAGGCGTCGCGGTCCCGACGTGCAGCACGCGTATCCCGGGCGCGAGGAGGCAATTGCATGGAGCAACGTCCGAGAGGCAGCGCCCTTGCGCTGCGGAGCACGCTGGAACGCTTCGTCGACGGAGCACGAGATCTGGCGTTCCGGCAGACATTCCAGGGGCTCTTCGTCTACAACATCCTCTTCGAGGACTCGGAGGTCGACGAAGCCATCCTCGGGCTCGACGCGCAGTCCGACGTCCTCGCGATCAGCGGCGCCGGATGCGGTGTCGCGGCGATGGTCGCCCGGGCCCCGCGCTCGATCACGGCCATCGATCTGAACGGTCACCACCTCGCCCTCACCGCGCTCAAGGCCGAAGCGCCGCGGCGGCTCCGCCGATACGGCGCGTTCTACGACCTCCTCGGCCGCGGCTGGCATCGCGACCCCCGATCCATGCTGTCGCAGATCACGGGCGAGCTTCCGGGCTGGATCTCGGCGCACTGGCGCGATCACCAGGACGTCTTTCGCCGCGGTCTCTACGGTGCAGGCCTCACCTCCGCGATGCTGGGTGCGTTCCGGCGCGTCTCGGGTGTCGATGAGTCCTGGCTTCGCTGGGCCGCCACCCTCGACGCCGAGGGGCGCGCGGGCGCGGTCGAACGCACGCTCGGGCCGATCCTCCGCTCCCCGCTCTCCCGCGCGTGGCTGTCGTCTCCCGGTCAGCTCGTCGCGCTCGGCATCAACTTCTCGCAGCGTGACCGCCTCCTCGAGACCGAGCAACAGGCCGACATGGCCGACTACATCGTCGAGCACCTCAAGCGCCTCGCGCGCACGGATGTCGGAACCAACTGGTTCATCTGGTATGCGATCGCGGGTCAGTTCGACCACGAGCGCGCCGACGCGGTGCCGCCCTACTTGCGCGAGGATCGCTTCGCGCAGGCGCGCGAGGCGAGCACGACGATCGAGTACCGGAGGCAGAACGTGCTCGAGGCGCTCGAGCAGGCCGCGCCGCGGAGCTACTCCCACTACGCCTTCCTCGACGCCCCGGACTGGCTCGACGCGCCGACCCAGAGCCGCCTCCTCGCCGGAGTCCTCCGCAGCGCGCGCGATGGCGCCCGCGTCGTGACGCGATCGGTGGAGGACGCGTGCATGGTCGAGCGCTCCGGGCTCTCCGAGCGCCTGCGTCGCCTGGATGCGCTCTCCGAGCGCGCGACGCGGGCCGATCGCACGAGACAGTACCGCCACGTGCACGTCTACGAGGTGCAGGCGTGAGCCCGCGGAGCGGCGTCTCCGGCACGGCAGGCGAGGCTCCACTCTGGAGCGAGCGCGACCGTCACCGCGCGTTCCTCGACCGCTACTACGCGTGGGCCGAGCCCATCTACGACCTGACCCGCAAACCCTACCTGCTCGGCCGCGATCGCGCGATCGACCTCATCGCCGAGCGACCGTTCGCGCGGCTCGTGGAGATCGGCGCCGGCACCGGACGAAACCTCGCGCGTCTGCACGCGCTGCGCCCCGATGCGCGCTACGCCGCGGTCGAGCCGAGCGCGCCCATGCGCCGGCGCCTCGAGGCGCGGTGTCCCTGGGCGCGCACGGAGGACGGCTTCGCGGAGGAGGTCGATTGCCGCGCTCTGTTCGAGCTGGCGCGACCGGACGTGATCCTCTTTTCGTACTCGCTGTCGATGATCCAGGAGCCGGGGCGCGCGCTCCGCAAGGCGCGGGCGGCGCTCGCGCCCGGCGGCGAGATCGTGGTGGTCGACTTCGGGGATTTCCACCGGGTCCCGCGTCGCGTCGGGCGGCTCTTCCGGCGATGGCTCGACGCCTTTCACGTGCGCCCCGTCGATCGCGCGCTCCTCGCGACCGAGCGCGCGATCGTCGAGGACGGACCGCTCGGCTATTACAGGATCGCGCGCCTCCCACCGGCCCCCGCGCCTCGCCCCTCCTGATGCCCTCCGACCCTCGCGCGGGTGAACGCGGGCGGCGCGTTCTTGGCCCGTGACGCAGGTGTTCACATCGAGGTTGCGACGTCGACGAGCGCCGATCGCAGCCTTCGGTGCATGAGCGAAGCCGCCGAGTTCCTCCGCGACCTCACCCTCGACGTCGTCTTTCAACCCATCTTCGGACTCGAGTCCTTCACGCCGTTCGGATTCGAGGTGCTGGGGCGTGCGCGCTCCTCGGAGGGTCACGGCGTATACCCGCCCGACGTGCTCCTCGACAGGGCCTACCGGGCGGGGCGGCTCCTCGAGCTCGATCGGGCGTGGCGAGCCCTGGCCATCGCGCGCATCGCCGAAGCACGGATCGAGAGTGACATGTGCTGGTTCTTCAACATCGACTCACGCTGCGTCGATGAACCGGCCCTCACGAGCGGCTTCACCCGCGCGGCGCTCGAGGCCGCCGGGCTCGGCGGACTGCGGGTGACCCTCGAGCTGGGTGAGCGCGACCCCCTCCTCGACGCCGACCGGCTCGCGCGCCTCGTACCCCACTACGCCCAGCAGGGCTTCACGATCGCGCTCGACGACCTCGGCGCGGGTCACGCCTCGCTCCACCGGCTCGTCGAGCTCAGGCCCGACGTGGCCAAGCTCGACATGGCGCTGATCCGCGGGATCGACCGGGATCCCTACCGTCTCGCGCTTCTCAAGTCGCTCGTGCGCTTCTCGGAGGAGGTCGGCATGCAGCTGGTCGCCGAGGGGATCGAGACGCCGGCCGAGCTCGAGGCGGTGCGCCGGCAGGGGGTCGCGTTCGGACAGGGCTACCTGCTCGGCAGGCCGCGCGCGCTTCCGCCGGGCCTCCGCTCGCGGCGGATGCCTGCCGGCGCGCGGAGCGTCGAGGTCGTCGCGTAGCGTCGTCAACCCGGAGCGAGGCCGGGCGCGTCGGGCCGCGGCGCAGCGGGAGCGTCGCTCTCGCGAAGGCGGTTGGCGCCGCTCCTCGTCTCCCACGCGGCCGCGAAGCTCTCGGTGCCCCCGGCGAGCGAGGTGACGTCCTCCAGATGGAACCATGCGCCCTGGGCGCGCGCGGCGTCGATGTCGAGGACGACGTAGCCGCGCCGCCAGAGGTTCACGTACTTGATGTGGGGGGCCTCCTCGGCGAGCCGCGGCCTCAACACATCCTCGAGCGCCCTGCCTGCCCCGGGAGACGAGATCCCAGGACAGACCATCTCCACGGCCAGCGAGCCCCGCCCTTCGCGCGGGTCGTACGTCACCGGATCGAGCGGCGCGGTCGTCAGGTCACTCGCCCACGAAGAGTGGATGTCGCCGGTGAGCACGAGGACGTCATCCCGCTCCCCGGTGGGATTGTCCGCCAGGAACGACAAGAGGCGCTCCCGCTGCGCTGGATAGCCATCCCACGCGTCCGTGTTCAGGAAGACTGGCAGTTGCGCCATCATCACCTGTTGGCAGAGGACCTTCCAGCGGGCCGTCGAGTTGCGCAGCTGCTCGAAGAGCCAGGCCTCCTGGTCTGCCCCGAGGAGGGTGCGGCGCTCGTCGGCGATCGCGGGGTCCCTCGGCCCCATCGCCTGTTCGTCTCGGGCCCAGATCCGGGTGTCGAGCATGACGAGATCCACGAGGTCGCCGTAGCGGAGTGTCCGGAAGAGGCGGAGTCGCCCGCCCTCGACGGTCTCTCGGAAGGGCATCCACTCCCGGTAGGCCTGCGAGGCGGCGCCCAGGCGAACGTTCCAGTCGCCCTCGTCGGGCTGGGGGGTCGCCGCTCCCCCGGACCAGGAGTTGTCGGTCGTCTCGTGGTCGTCCCAGACCGTCACGAAGGGGTGCTGCCGGTGGGCCTCCTGCAGATCGGCGTCGAGGCGATAGTGCCGGTATCGACGCCGGTAGTCTTCGAGGGACACGATCTCGGTGGGAGGGTCGTAGTCCCGCACGTCTCCGTACTCACCGGTTCCATACTCGTAGATGTAGTCGCCCAGGTGGATGACCGCGTCGAGGTCGGCGCGTTCTGCGATCCGCCGATACCCGTGGAAGAAGCCGTGCGCGTAGCTCGCGCACGAGCAGATGGCGAAACGGAGTCGGTCGACGCTGCCCTCGGGCGCCGTGCGCGTACGTCCGATCGTCGAGACGGCTCCGGCGGCCCGGAATCGGTAGTAGTAGGTGGTGGCAGCTGCGAGCCCCGAGGCCTCCACCTTGACCGTATGATCCCGAGACGCGTCGGTCTCGAACGTGCCCGTCGCGATGACCGATGCGAAGTCGGGCGTCCCGGAGACTTCCCAGTCGACCGAGACGGTACCTGTCTGTTCGCTGACCCGGGTCCAGAGGATCACCGAGCGCGGCAAGGGGTCTCCCGAGGCGACGCCGTGCTGGAAGACTCCCGATGGCGGCGGTCCCGCGTCCCACCGAGGTCCGGAGTCCAGGCCGGCGTCCGCGGGCCCCAGCGCGTCCGGAGGAAGCGGGGCGTCCGGTCCGGTCGAGGCGTCCGGGCCCGACTCGCTTCCGCCACACCCGACGAGCGCCGCCGCCGAGACCGTGAAGAGGCCGCGCATCGCGTCGCGCCGGGAGAGTTGTCTCTGCGTCGTTTCCGAGGTGCGCTTCATGCTTCGAAGGATCCGTGGCGACTGTGTCGGGACCGTGTCGTCCGGGCGAACGCCGGGAGGCGCC
>JBKDQC010000068.1:0-20249 GCA_046342295.1 Deltaproteobacteria bacterium
GCATGGACCAGGTGCCCCCTGCGCGGGCGCGCGCGATCGAGCGCGGCCAGTTGCGTCGGGACATCGCTCCGGACTGGGAGGGCGCCGTCGAGGCCCTGGTCGCGCCGCTCTCGGACGTGAGCGGAGTCTCGGGACCCACGGTGCGAGGCGCGGCGATCTACTGGGTGCCCAACCTCGAGCGAGCGACGCTCGACCAGCCCGAAGAGCTGGCGCGGTGGACCGGTTGGCTCACCCCGGGCACGGCGCTGAGCCCCGAGGAGCGGATCCTCGCGCGCGACCTCGCCACCATGTGTCTCTTCGACGCGGTCATCGGCAACGGGGACCGGATGAGCGGCGGCAATCTCCGCACGGCGACGCACGGGGCCCAGCGCGTGATCATCCGCGATCACAACCTCGCCTTTCCCGTGCGCTGGTCCGAAGGCCAGCGAGGCCGGATCCTCGGTGAGCTGGAGCGCGCCAAGCGCTTCCCGCGCTCGTTCGTCGAGGCGCTGCGCGCGCTCGATGCCGCAGCGCTCACCCGTCTGAGCCGCGACGAGACCGTGGGAGACCTTCTCGACGAGGCCCAGCGCGAAGCCGTGCTCGATCGTCGCGCGATGGTGCTCAGCTACGTCGCTGCGTCGATCGAAGAGCACGGTGAAGCTGCCGTCTTGGACCTGTGAGCGCGCCCCGAGCCCGCTTCGTGTCGAAGGAGCCCTTGGACATGATTTGACGCCCGGGTGTCGGCGAAGCCTGGTAAAGCTGGCGCGGTCTGTTCCACAAGGAGTCCATGATGAGTCTCGTCCGATCCATCGCTGCGCCCGGCCTGGTGGGTGTGGTCCTCGCGGCGGTCGCCGGTGGTTGTTGCTTCTCCGCGCCGGCTGCGCCGATCGCGCCCGTCGCGCCGACGGTCACCCCGACGGGTGTCGGCGCGACCCCCACCCCGGCCGCGCCGCCGCCCGCCGCGGTCGGCGCGCAGTCGCTCACCCTCGGCGCGGGCTTCGCGCCCGACCCGACGACGGTGGCCGTCGTCGCGGGCGGTCCGGTCTCGGGCAGCACGATGACGTCCGAGTTCTGCACGGGCAACTACCCGGCGGCGCCGCAGATCACCCTCACGCTGACCGCCGCGCTCCCGAGCCTTCGCGTGGTGGGCCGCGCGGCCGAAGACACGACCCTCGCGGTCCGCTTTCCGGATGGTCGCCTCGTATGCAACGACGACGGAGGCGGGTATCCGAACCCCGCGGTCGACATCGCCGGCGCAGGTGCGGGCACCTACCAGGTCTACGTCGGTTCGTTCGGGATCTCGGGTCAGGGCACGACAGCCACGGTCGGGTTCACGACGAACCCGCTTCTGCAACCCGCGCAGCTCCCGTGAGCCGAGGGGGCCCACGACCAGCGCGAGGAGCATCACGAGGGTGAAGAGCGCGCGGGCTCGTCGCGTCACGAGCCGCGCGCTAAGCCACGCGCCTCATGATCCTGCGCCTCCTGCAAGCGCTGCTCGCGGTCGCCGCCGCTGCGGGCTTCGTGTTCTCCTCGGTCTCGACCTCCGACTTCACGGCGCACCTCGACCGGCAGGTGCACGGCATCCACTGTTCGTTCGTCCCTGGCGCCGACACGCCGGACGTCTCCGGCACGAGCGGATGCCACGCGACGCTGATGAGCCCGTACTCGTCGGTGATGCGCGACACGGTCTGGGGTGGGATCCCCGTGTCTCTGCCTTCGATGGCGGTGTTCGCGTATCTCTTCGTGTGCGCGCTCGGGCTCGTGGCCGTGCGCCGAGAGTCCGACGCGCGAGCGAGCGGCTATCAGGCGCTGGCTTGGGCGCTGCCCTTCCTCACGTCCCTGGCCTTCGGCTACCTCTCGCTCCACGAGCTCGACGCGGCGTGCAAGCTCTGCATCGGCATCTACTCCGCGAGCACCGTCGGCTTCGTGCTCGCGGTCGGGACCTTCTTCGTGGCGCGCTCTGCTGCGCCGCTCGCATCCGGAGGGAATTCGAGGCGCGAGGCAAGCGAAGAGGACCACCCCTCCTCGAGCTCCGAGGTCGACGCGCTCGGTGTGGCCGAGACGCATCTCGACGAGCGCGTCGTCGACGCGCGGGTCGATCGTGCCGCCGGACGTGGTGAGACCGAGCCTGCCGACGCAACCCTCGCAGAGGGCGCTGCGGATGCGACCGAGCGCGAGGCGCCGCGCCGCAAGATCAAGCTCGCGACGGCGAGCGACATGGACCGCCGGCTCCTCGCGGAGGGCGGCATGAACCGCCGCCGCCTCGGGCGACCGAGCACCGCCACCGCCCCCGTGGGCTTCGGCGTGCTCGCGCTCGCGTTCGTCCTCGGGGTGCTCTTCGTCGCCGCACCGGTCGTCTCGTATGCGGCGCAGGCCCCCGATTTCGAGCGTTTCGTCGGCGCGTGCGGGACGCTCGCGCACCCCGAGGACGAAGGCCGCGTGCTCGTCCCGATCGGCGCCCAGACGCGCTCGGTCACGATGCTCGAGGTCCTCGATCCGCTCTGTCCGTCGTGCCGTGGCTTCGAGCGTCGCTTCTCCGCGCATCCCGCTGCCGCGCAGGTGAGCCGCCGCGTGCTCCTCTTCCCGCTCGATGCGGAGTGCAACCGGATGCTCGACACGTCTCTGCATCCGGGCGCGTGCGCGATCAGCGAAGCGGTGCTCTGCGCCGAGGACGACGCCGAGGAGGTGCTCGACTGGGCCTTCGAGCACCAGGAGGAGATCCGCGAACGCGAGACCGCGAGCGCGGGTGCCGCCCGGCACATGGCGGAGGAGCGTTTTCCCTCTCTCCGCGCGTGCCTCGGAAGCGACGCGGTCCGCGCGGAGCTCAACCGATCGCTCCGCTGGGCCGTCGCGAACCAGCTCCCGATCCTCACGCCACAGGTCTACGTGGAGAACACTCGGATCTGTGACGAGGACACGGATCTCGGCCTCGACTACGTCTTGACGCGTCTGCTCTCGGGCGCGGGGCGCACGAGCTCCGTCGCAGGTGCGCGATGAGCGCGGTGAAGCCCGGAGGTCTCGTCCTCGCCGCGGCGCTCGCCCTCGCAGGGCTCGCGACGCCGACGGTCCTCGTGTCGCGCTGGCAGGGCCAGGCCGCCGAGCGCCTCGAGGCCGCCGACAGTGCGGCCTCGGAGGAGCCCGCGGTCGCGGTCGCGTCGCTCACGAACGCGGAGTACTGCACCCCGCAGCTCCGCACGATCCTCCGGCGCGTGCTCACGAGCTGCGGGCTCCTCGGAGGCTCGGGCGGTCGTGGGTGCCAACCGGTCGAAGCGCGCAACGTGGCCACGATGAGCGGCGACGATTTCAACGCGCTCTTCCTCCCGATGCGCGGGCGAGGCGGCATCGTGCAGTTCGACCGGGACGACGCGACGCTCGCACCGGAGGACGTGGCGCTGGTCAATCGCGTCTTCGCGGACCGCCAGCTCGCGAGCTACTTCTTCGTCGTGTCGCGGGCCTCACCCGAGGGAAACGTGGAGCACAACCGCGAGCTCTCGCGCGGTCGAGCGGAGGCCGTGATGGCCCATCTGCGAGAGGAATTCCACGATCCCGAGCTCGATCGGCAGGTGGGCCTCCTCTGGCTCGGCGAGGAATTCGCGCAGCTCGACCCGAGCTTCTGCGAGTGGTCTCGCTCCGACAGCGGTGCGTGCGACCCCAACACGCTCAACCGCTCCGCGTTCATCGCGTGGATCGATTGCCAGCTCTGATCGTCTCCCGCCGCTCCGCCCCCTCTCCTTTCGGGACACGCCGCATGATCCGCACCACGCTCTCTCTCGCGCTCATGGTCCTGCTCGCTGGCTGCGGAGAGGAAGCCACCGTCGCCCCCGAGGCACCTTCACGGGTCGAGGCGGTGACCGTGCGACGACAGGATCCCGCCGAGCGTTTCTGCGACGTGTCTGCGCCCGTCGGCGAAGGACGCCCGTTCGCGTTGCCCGCGACCGAAGGCCCCGCACTTCCGGGAGCTGGGTGGCGCTGGGTCAACGTCTGGGCGACCTGGTGCGCGCCCTGCGTCGAAGAGCTGCCGCTCATCGCGCGCTTCCGGGAGCGGATGCAGACGAGCGGTGCGGCGGTGACGGCGCACTTCCTCTCGGTCGACGAGGCCGCCGAGACCGTGGCCGCGGACCGCGCTGCGCATCCGTTCGTCCCGGAGAGCGCGCGCCTCGCGGATCCCGCGAGCCTCTCGACGCTGATGGCCTCCCTCGGTCTCGACACGGGCGCGACGATCCCCGTCCACGTGCTGGTCGACCCCACGGGCCGCATCCGATGCGCCCGCAGCGGCGCGATCCAGGAGTCGGACTACGACACGATCCGCGCGATCGTCGCGGAGTGAGCCTTCCCTCGGAGGCGCGCGTCGCGTCGGAGCCGGGCGCGATATCCTCGCTCCGTGGCTCGACGAAGTGTTCGCTCGATCTCGGTCCCCATCACCTTCGGTGCGGTGACGGTGCCGCTCGCCGCAGCGCTGACCGTCGGCTGGACCCTCTTCCTCCTCAACCGGATCTCCGAGAGCGGTGAGGTCGCCGCCAACGTCTGGCTGCTCGTCCTGGGCCTCTTGGCCTTCGTCGTGATCATGGCGGTGCTCGTCATGTTCACGATCTTCCTCGCGCGCGAGATCCTCGAGGTGCGCCGCCAGGACTCGTTCATCGACTCGGTCACACACGAGCTCAAGAGCCCGCTCGCGTCGATGAAGCTCTGCCTGCAGACCCTCGAGCGCGAGGGTCTGCCCGAGGACAAGCGCGCCGCCCTCCGCGCCATGATGCGCGACGACATCGATCGCCTCAGCTCCTTCATCGACGAGGTCCTCCAGGCCAACCGCCTCGCCCACGGGGAGATGGGCGTCGAGCTCAGCGAGGTGAGGCTGCGGGAGCTCGCCGAGCGCATGGCCGATGGGGTCGCGAGTCGGCACAAGGTCGCCCGAGAGAAGATCTCCGTGCGAATTCCGAGAGAATTGTCGGTGTACACCGATCGCGTCTCGATGGAGATCGTGCTCCGGAACCTGATCGACAACGCCGTGAAGTACTCGGGCGAGGTGCTCGAGATCACCGTCGACGCGCAGCTCGACGCGCCCGGCAAGTGCGCGACCCTCACGGTGCGCGACCGTGGGATCGGCATCGGCAAGTCGGATCTGCGCCGCGTCTTCAACCGCTTCTTCCGGGTCACGAGCGAGGCCGTGCGCAAGCGCAAGGGCACGGGGCTCGGCCTCTTCGTGGTCTCGGCGCTGATCCGCAACGTCGGCGGGACCGTCTCGGTCGAGTCTTCGGGAGAGGGGCAGGGCACCACGTTCACCGTGCGCTTGCCGCAGCGTGGCGCGGAGGGCTGACGCACGATCGGCTTGCGCGGGAGGCCGCCGCTCGCGACAGTTCGGCTCCCTCGAGGAACCATCGGAGGAAGAGGTATGCCGAGCTTCGACATCGTCTCCAAGCTCAACCGCAACGAGGTCGACAACGCCGTCAACCAGGCCGTGAAGGAGGTCGGGACACGCTTCGACTTCCGCGACACGGGCACGAGCATCGAGCAGACCGAGGACGGAATCGTCCTTCGGTCGAACAGCGAGGGCCGCCTCGAGGCCGCGCGGGGTGTGCTCGAAGAGAAGATCGTCAAGCGCAAGGTCGCGCTCGAGGCGCTCGACCCTCAAAAACCAGTACAGGCCGGTGGCCAGACCTGGCGCCAGCTCGTGAAGCTCAAGGAGGGCGTCGAGCAGGAGAAGGCCAAGGAGATCGTCAAAGCGATCAAAGACTCGAAGATCAAGGTCCAGGCCGCGATCCAGGGCGACCTCGTCCGTGTGAGCGGCAAGAAGAAGGACGAGCTGCAGGAGACGATCGCGTTCCTGCGCAGCAAGGACTTCAAGCTCCCCTTGCAGTTCATCAACTTCCGCGACTGACGGTCACCCCCACCTCGAGGTGACGTCGCGCGTGACGGCTTCGAAATCGTCGTCGGGGGCTCTGGCGCTGCGAGCCGCGTGCCCTCATCATCGGCGCCGCGACGCACCGGCCGCGTCGCACGGAGAGCGATGGACGACGAGCACGAGGCGAGGTGGACGATTCAGCGAAGCGCCGATCTCTACCAGATCCGCGGCTGGGGCCACCCGTACTTCACGATCAACGACTCCGGTCACGTACAGGTCGTCCCCGATCCGGAGCGGCCGCAGCAGGCGAACGACCTCTTCGAGCTCGTGAACGACCTCGATGCGCGCGGCCTCGAGCTGCCGCTCTTGCTGCGCTTCTCGGACGTGCTCAAGGATCGCATCAAGCGCATCAACGAGTGCTTCGCGAAGGCGATCGCCGAGTACGAGTACAAGGGCGCCTTTCGCGGCGTGTTCCCGACGAAGGTCAACCAGCAGAAGCACTTCATCGAGGAGGTCGTGGAGTTCGGGGCGCCGTGGCGCGTCGGCCTCGAGGCCGGCAGCAAGCCCGAGCTCCTCATCGCGCTCGCCGCGGAGCAGGAGCCCGGCGGGCTCGTGATCTGCAACGGCTACAAGGACCAGAAGTACATCGAGACGGCGCTCCTCGCGCAGCGTTTCGACAAGACGGTCATCGTCGTGCTCGAGCGCATCGAGGAGCTCGAGTTCACCCTGCGGGCCTTCAAGAAGACCGGCATCCGCCCGTGCATCGGGGTGCGGGCGAAGCTCGGGGCCAAGGGTGTGGGTCGCTGGGCCGACTCGGTCGGGGATCGCGCAAAATTCGGTCTGACGACGAGCGAGATCGTCGAGGTCGTCGACCGCCTCGCGGAGCGCGAGATGCTCGACTGTCTCCAGCTCCTCCATTACCACGCGGGCAGCCAGCTCTCGTCGATCATCAGCGTCAAGAACGCGATCCGCGAAGCAGCCAACATCTACATCGAGCTCGCCAAGATGGGCGCGCAGATGAAGTTCCTCGACGTCGGCGGCGGCCTCGCCGTCGACTACGACGGGAGCAAGTCCGATTTCCACGCGTCGAAGAACTACAACATCCAAGAGTACGCCTACGACATCGTCGCGGCCGTCGCCGAAGCGTGCACGAAGGCCGAGATCGCGCATCCCACGATCGTGACCGAGAGCGGTCGCGCGATCGCAGCGCACCAGTCCGTGCTCGTCTTCGAGATCGTCGGCAAGAACGAGGTGCGCTTCGGCGTCCCGCAGGACCCTGGGCCCAAGGCGCACAAGGTCCTGAGGCAGCTCTACGAGACGTACAACGGCATCCAGCCCAAGAATCTCCAGGAGGCCTACCACGACGCCTCTCAGAACAAGGAAGAAGCCGACTCCTTGTTCAAGTTCGGCTACCTGACGCTGCGCGAGCGCGCGCAGGCCGAGAAGCTCTTCTGGGCGTGTTGCGAGCGGATCCTCGAGGCCGCCAAGAAGCTCAAGCGCGTGCCCGACGAGGTCGTGCAGCTCGAGCAGATGATGGCGGCGATCTACTACGGCAACTTCTCCGTGTTCCAGAGCATCCCGGACAGCTGGGCGATCGATCAGCTCTTCCCGATCATGCCCATCCATCGGCTCGACGAGGAGCCGACCGTCAAGACGACGCTCGCGGATCTGACCTGCGACTCCGACGGCAAGGTCGACCACTTCATCGACATCGAGGACGTCAAGCGCGTGCTGCCGGTGCATCCGTACCGCGAGGAGCAGCGCTACTTCATGGGCATCTTCCTGAACGGTGCCTACCAAGAGATCCTCGGAGATCTCCACAACCTCTTCGGCGACACGAACGCCGTGCACGTGCGCCTCGACGGCGAGGGCGGCTACGAGCTCGGCCACTTCGTGAAGGGTGATGAGATCCGCGAGGTTCTGTCGTACGTGGAGTACGAGCCTGGCGTGATGATCGAGCGCGTCCGTCGCCAGGCCGAGCGTGCGCGGCGGCAGGGGCTCATCACCTTCGACCAGGTCAAGCTCCTCATGAAGCACTACGAGGACTCGCTCGGGAGCTACACGTACCTCACCACCGACGAGTGATCGCGGAGGCCTGGCTGACAGCACCGCGCGGGCTCGCTCGAGAGCTGCACGCACCTCGCCACCCACGATTGCGGGAGCGCGGGGCATCGGTGCCGCGGTAGCATGCGCGACCGCATGCGCGACCTCGGCACCGCGATCCTCCGCGGCCTCGTGAAAGGGCTCGTCCTCGGGCTCGGGCTCGGGCTCGGGCTCACCTTCGGACTGCGCTGGGCGGTTCCGGTGGGCTCGCTCCTCGGCTACCTCGCGGCGATGGCCGCGTGCGGCACCACGGGCATCGCGGGGGGCAAGGCGCCGTGGGCCGAGGACGCGTGGCTGCCCGCGGCGCTCAAGGCCGTCGCAGGCGTCGCCGTCGGCGCGCTCGCGTACTGGGCGCTCGGCGCGCACCTCGATGCGCCGCTGCCGCAGGCGCTCGTGTGGCTCGCCGGCCCGCTGCCGGAGGGCACCGGTGCGTCGTGGATCGCTGCGCCTTCGATCTCGCTGGCGGTGATGGCGGGGAGCTTCGGGATGCTCGTCGAGCTCGACCACGTCGGAGACGACGGCGCGACGCGGGCCGCGCCCGGTCCGGCTTCCACGCAGCGGGCGCGGCGAGCGCGACCCACGACCGAGCGCACCGAGATCGAGAACGCCGAGACGGTGGCGGACTCGTCCCCGCCGAGCCGCACCCGCCGGGGCTCTTCGCGCCCGGAGCGATGACCGGGCGGTCGTGGCCCTGCCGCCGCGCGGAATGAGGTATTCCTCGCTCTCATGAGCCAGCCCATCATTCACCTCGAGAACAAGGTCGCGATCGTCACCGGAGCGAGCCGTGGCATCGGCGAAGCCATCGCGCGGACCTACGCCAAGGCCGGCGCCAAGGTCGTGCTCGCGTCCCGCAAGCTCGAGGGCCTGATCGAGGTTCAGAAGAAGATCGAGGCCGAGGGCGGCGAGGCCCTCGCGGTCGCCTGCCACACCGGGAGCAAGGAGCAGATCGAGGGGCTCGTCGCTTCGGCGATCGAGCGCTTCGGCAAGGTCGACGTGCTCGTCAACAACGCGGCGACCAACCCCTACGTCGGCCCGATGATGCTCGTCGAGGAGCTCGCCTGGGACAAGACCTTCGAGGTCAACGTGAAGGGGTACTTCCACACCACGCGGGCGGTCGTGAAGCACCTCATGGAGCGAGACGCACCGGGCTCGATCGTCAACGTCGCCTCGGTGGCCGGTCAGATGGCGATGCCGCTCCAGGGTGTCTACGCGATGACCAAGGCTGCCGTCATCTCCATGACCAAGACCCTCGCGATGGAGCTCGGGCCCGCGCGCGTGCGCGTCAACGCGATCGCGCCCGGCCTCGTCGACACGAAATTCGCCTCGGCGCTCACGTCCAACGACGAAATCAAGTCCGTGGTGCTCTCACGCATGGCCACCAAGGAGATCGCCGAGCCCGAGGACATCGCGGGACTGGCGCTGCTGCTCGCGAGCGACCGCAGCCGCTACATGACGGGCGAGTGCGTCGTGATCGACGGGGGCTGGACGATCGGCTGACCGTCGCGGCGCTGTCACGGCTCCGAGGCTGGACGATCCGCCCCGGTCGCCTACACCTCGCGGACGTGCTGGACGACGTCATGGATCTCCTGCCCGAGGGGCTCGATGCGGCCCAGGTGCGGGGGTATGTGCCGATCTCCCGCTCCTTCGACCGGCCCACGGGGCAGCTGCTCCTCGTCGATGCGGGCGGCCGCCTGCGTCTGCTGTCCCGGCCGGACTCGTTCGAGCTCTTCCGCGAGATTCCGGTGCGAGCGGACGCACCCTTCGCGCTCGTCGAGGACGAGTACGGCCCACGGCTCGAGGTGTGCGCGATCGATGACCGGATCCTCCGTGTGAGGCTGCTCGAGGGCGAGACCGCGGGGGTCGAGGCCTTGCTGGCGCGCCGAGCGCCGTCGACGGCGCGTCGCCACACCGTGCGCCCGCCGGAGAGCGCCGAGGCCGAGGTGGTCGTCGTGCCGCAGCGCGTATGGAGGCAGGACGCAGGCGCGCCCGAGCCCGTGCGAGGAGACGGAGCCGCCCAGGAGCTCGCACGTCAGATTCTACGGGAAGCGGAAGGCTCCGCGGCCGCCGCTCCCGCGCCGAGCAGCGCGCGGGACCGCAGCGCGCATCCCTCTTCGATCCCGCCGGCGCTCTCGCCCTCGCCCGAGGCCCTCGCCCGTGCGGAGGGCGAGGCTGCGCCCGCCGAGAGGCGTGAGAGCGTGCACCCGCCCGCGTTCGGTCCCGAGGAACCGCTGCCCGCGATCGAGGGTCCGCGCGACACCGCGGGGCTTCGAAAGCGCCTCCGCTGGCATTGGGAGCTCGGACAGCTCGACGAGGCGAGCCAGGTCGCCCGCGTGCTCGTGTACCTCGGATCGGTCGACCCGACCGAGAGCCGTCTGGCCTCATTCGCGGGCGATCCCGTGTCGTCCGTGCCGATCACGAAGGAGCTCTTCGCCGCGCACGTCGCGCACGAGCACGAGGATCCGGACATCGCGCGCGTATGCGCCGCGCTCTGGCCCGCCTTGCTCTCGATGCGACTTCGCTCCGAGCGCGACCTCGGCTTGCGGGCCCGCGACGAGATCGATGTCCTTCGCGCCGAGTCCGGCTTGGGCAGCGTCTTTCGTCGCGCGTCGCGCGCGCTCGACCTGCCGACACCGCGCCTCTGGCTCCGAGCCGACCTCGCAGGCGGGCTCGCCTACCTCAACGTGTCTCCGACCGGCAGCCTCGCGGGTGCGTCCATCGCGAGTGGATTCTCGAGCGACGAGACGCTCTTCGTCGTCGCGCACCACCTCGCCTTCTACCGCCCCGAGGTCTACCTGCTCGCGCTCCTGCCGAGCCCATCCGACCTCCTCGTGCTCGTCTCGGCCGGCCTGTGTCTCGAGCGGCGCATGCCTGCCGACGCGCGCACGGCGAAGGTCGCGCGGACGGTCGAGCGCTTCATGGTGCCACAGGTCCGCGAGTCGCTCCGCGCCGCGTGCGCCGCGCTCCCGCTGCCGACGGCGACAGATCGCGCCCGCCATCTCGCGGACGAGCTGGCGCGGTTCCGTCGCGCGGCTCACGTCTCGGCGTCGCGTGCAGCCTTCGCGCTGACCGGCTCGATCTCCACGTCGGCGCGGATGACCCGGATGCTTCCGCCTCCGCCAGGCCTCACCGTCCACGCAGTGGTCGACGACCTCGCGAGCTACGCTGTCTCTGCCCCATGGTTCACGTTGCGGCGCGCTCTCGGGATCGCGCCCGAGCTCTCGGCGCCCGAGTTCGTGATCTGAGCGCGTGCGCGGCGCTTCTCTCTCGGTCTCTCAGAGCATGAGTCACTTGGATTGACTCATGCTCTGACGTTTCTTGCCGGACGGTCTGGCCCCAGATCCTCCCTCTCGCCGAGTGAATCGGCGAGAGCCTCCCTCCCGCCGATGCGAGCCCGTGGCACCCGCATCGATCCATCCGAGTGCCACGGTCTCTCAGTCCTCGCGCAGCGGCGGGGGCGAGCGGCTCGGGCGCGGGGGCGGTTCGTGATCGCCCCACACGTAGCTGCGCATCGGATCGACGAGCATGCCCGTGAGGGCCACGCGGCCGAGCAGCATGCGAAATCCCATGAGTTCACGCCGCGCGAGCGAGAGGTCGACCTCGCGCGCGAGCCCGGCAATCTCGAGCACCGTGCGCACGAAGGGCCGGATCTGCGCGTCACCGTCGCTCGAGCGCACGAGGCGCTCGTCGACGAGCTCGGCCTCCACCGTCACGCTCGTCACCCGGTCTCCCCGGAACGGGAACACACGAAAGCCGATCATCGGTGTGCCGTTCAGCGTGTGCCGCTGGAGAGCCTCGGCGTGCAGCGCACAGGTGCGGGCGCCCGTGTCCGCCTTGGCCTTGATCGCGGCGATCCCGAACGCGGGCAGCGAGACCCATTCGCGCCAGCCAACGAGGATGCGATCGTCCTCGTCGGCCGCTTCGCTCGCCCCTGCCTCTGGCTGCTCCGGCTCGTGCGGCACGGAGCGTGAGCATGACCCGGACCGCCCCGCCTGTGGAAGACGCGTGGACCGGCGTTCACGTCGCGTGAACAGACGCCTTGCCACCGGGTGCGCCCGCCCGCCACGATGCGAGCGAACCCATGCGCGTCTGTCCGGTGTGCCAGCTCAAGTACTCCGACGAGGAGCCCCGCTGCTTCGTGGACGGTGCCGCGCTCGAGGAGCTCGCCGACCCGCGGATCGGTACCCTGCTCGCAGGCCGCTATCTGCTCGAGGGGAAGCTCGGTGAGGGCGGGATGGCGATCGTGTACCGCGCGCGCCACCAGCTCGTCGACCGCGCGGTCGCCATCAAGGTGATGAACGCGCACCTCGTGCGCGACGCGTCGCTCAAGGAGCGCTTCCGTCGCGAGGCCAAGAACGCCGCCGCGCTCGCTCATCCCAACATCGTCGAGATCTCCGACTACGGCGAGGCGGAGGACGGAACGCCCTACCTGGTCATGGAGCTGCTCGAAGGCAACTCACTCGACGTCCTCGTCGATCGCGGCCCCATGCCGGCGTCCCAGGTCGCCTCGCTCGGGGCGCAGAACGCGCGAGGCCTCGCGCGCGCGCACGACTTCCAGGTCATCCACCGCGACCTCAAGCCCGAGAACATCTTCGTGGCGCGCGGGCCTGGCGGCCGCATGATCCCGAAGATCCTCGACTTCGGCATCGCGCGTTCGCTGCACGACCAGCGCCTCACGAGCGCGGGTCAGATCTTCGGCACACCCCAGTACATGGCCCCCGAGCGCGTCACGTCGATCGACGCCGGGCCCGCAGCCGATCTCTATGCGCTCGGGGTCATGCTCTTCGAGATGACCACCGGTCAGCTGCCCTTCCACTCCGAAGACGTCACGGGCTTCCTGATCGCGCACATGCAGCAGCCCGTGCCCAAGCCCTCCGAGCTCGTCGCGAACGTGCCGCGGCGGCTCGAAGAGCTGATCGTGCGCCTGCTCGCGAAGAAGCCGGAAGAGCGGCCCGTCGACGCGCACCAGGTCGAGAAGGAGCTGCTCGCCCTCGCGCCGCCCGAAGAGGTCGCCGAGCTGCCCGTTTCTTCGCTGGGCACGACGCAGCGTCACGCCGCGCCCACGCTGCCCCCGACGACCCTCGAGCGGTGGGCCTCACGCGCGGTGGTCTTCGAGGAGATGCTGCGTCGCGCGTTTCCGCACGGGCAGGCGCCACCACTGGCCGTCTCGATGCTGAGCGAGATTCGGCAGACGCTCGCCCGAACGAACGAGCTGCGCAACCGCGGCCTCGCCGAGCAGCGGAAGCTCGAGGAGATGGAGCAGCACGCGCGCGAGGGGCGGCAGCGCCTGGGGCATGCGATGAGCACGCTCGGCCAGGACCTCTCCCAGGCGCGCGCGGCCGCGCGCGGCGCGGAGCTCGAAGTGCGGCCCTACTTCGAGGCCGCGCAACAAGCCGAGCGTGCGTACCGCGAGGCCCACCGCAAGATGACCGCGCTCGGAGCGATGACGGAGGCCGACGCTCCGCACCCTGCGCACGTCGCGGTGCTGCGCGAGACGGCCGATGCGCTCGATCGCTGGCTTCTCGCCCACGGCACGAGCGACAAGGCCCGCGTCTGGGTCGCCTCGAAGGCTGGCGAGGTGAAGGATCTCGAGTTCCAGACCGAGGCGCTGCGCGCGCAGCTCGAACGGCTCGAGACGCAGTACGAGAGCGACCGCAGTCAGCTCGAGGCCTACCTGCGCCAGCATGGGCGCGAGCTCGAGTCGCTCGACCGAAGGCTCACGGAGCTCGGTTCGGGCTTCGTCCTTCCGCTGCGTCCGCGCCCCGAGCTCGTCGATCTCTTCGCCCGCCTCGAGCACGAAGGAGCCACTCCGCACGCCGGACTCCCCCGTCGCTGACTCCGCGCGGGGCAGGCAGCCGTGCGGCCCCCACCCGCTCATCTCGCCGATCGTGTGGAGCGCCGCAGGGTCTCTCGGCCTGGCTGGCTAGGCCCCGACGATGGGCTCGAGGCAGCGATGGTGGGCGTCGGCCAGGCGGCTGACCTCCACCTCGAGGGTGCCCTCGATCACGAGCGTCGTGCCGCCGACCTCGCCGATCACCTCGAAGGGCACGTCGTGGGCGGCGGCGATCTTGCGCGCGGCGGCGAGGTCGTCCTTCGCGATCGAGAGCACGATGCGGCTCGGCTCTTCGCCGAAAGAGAGCGCCGCGCGGGGCACGCTCGGGTCGGCGTCTGCGAGGCCCGGGATGCGCACGCGCGCGCCGAGGCCTCCACCGATCGCGCTCTCGGCCACACACGCCGCGAAGCCTCCGTCGGACACGTCGTGGGCCGAGCGCACCACGTGCGCGCGCGCCATCGCGAGCATCGCCTTCTGCAGGCGCGTCTCGGCGTCGAGGGCGATGCGCGGCGTCGTGCCGCCGACCGCTCCCGTGAGCAGCGTGCGCAGCTCGCTGCCGCCGAGGTTTCCACCGCCCGGCTTGCCGAGGTGCACGATCGCGTCTCCCGCGACCTGGAAGGCGCTGCCGACACGGTCGTCGGGCGAGGCGAGCTGACCGACGATCGCGACCGATGGTGTGGGCAGGATCGGCTTGCCGTCGGTCTCGTTGTAGAGCGACACGTTGCCCGAGACGATCGGCACCGAGAGCGCGCGGCACGCGTCGCCCAGGCCCTCGATCGCGCGCGCGAAGCGCCACATCGTGTGCTCGTTCTTGGGGCTCGCGAAGTTGAGACAGTCCGTGAGCCCGAGCGGCTCGGCGCCCGAGCAGACGACGTTGCGCGCGCACTCGGCCACGGCCATCGCCGCGCCATCGTGCGGGTGGAGCTGCACGAAGCGGCCGTTGCAGTCGACCGAGAGCGCCAGGTACTTCACGAGCGCGTCCTTCAGCTCGGCGTCGCCGTCCTCGCGCGGGCAGAACACGCGGATCACGGCCGCGTCGCTCTGACCCGGCCGGAAGATCGTACCGTCACGGACGATGTGGTCGTACTGGCGGTAGATCCACTGCCGCGAGCCGACGTTCGGCGAGCCGATGACGTCGAGCAGCGTCTTCGCGAGATCCAGGGCGCCCAGATCCGGAAGGGGCTCGCCCGCGTCACCGACGGGCGGCGGCTCGGCCTGCGGACGGTCGTAGACGGGCGCCTCGTCGGTGAGCGCACCGACGGGGATGTCGACGAAGACCTGCGGGTCGCGCTCGCGCCTCGGCTCGATCGGGTCGTAGCCTGGCGTCGCCTTGCAGACGAAGCGGCCGGTGTCGGTGACCTTGCCGACCACGGCATGGTCGATGTCCCACTTCTCGCAGATCGCGACCACCTCGGCCTCGCGGCCGGGCTTGGCGACCATGATCATCCGCTCTTGCGATTCGCTGAGCAGCATCTCGTAGGGCGTCAGCATCCTCGTGCGACGCGGGATGAGGTCGAGGTCGAGCTCGACCCCGTTGCCCGCGCGCCCGGCCATCTCGACGGTGCTCGAGGTGAGGCCCGCCGCGCCCATGTCCTGAACGCCCGCGAGCGCGCCGGACGCGAAGATCTCGAGACACGCCTCGACGAGGAGCTTCTCGCGGAAGGGATCTCCGACCTGCACGGTCGGGAGCTTCTTGTCGCTCTCTTCGTCGAATTCCGCGCTCGCCATCGTCGCGCCGTGGATGCCGTCGCGGCCCGTGCGCGAGCCGACGTAGAGGATCGCGTTTCCGACCCCCTCGGCCTTGCCGTAAAAAAGGCCCGCCGACCGCGCGATGCCTACGTTGAACGCGTTCACCAGACAGTTGCCGTCGTAGCTCGGATCGAATTGCAGCTCTCCGCCGACCGTGGGCACGCCGATCGCGTTGCCGTAGCCGCCGATGCCGGCGACGACGCCGCGCAGCAGGCCTGGTGTCTTGGGATGATCGGGGCGCCCGAAGCGCAGGCTGTTGAGGTTCGCGATGGGCCGCGCGCCCATCGTGAAGACGTCGCGGAGAATGCCGCCGACGCCCGTGGCCGCGCCCTGGTACGGCTCGATGTAGCTCGGGTGGTTGTGGGACTCCATCTTGAACACGGCGCAGTAGCCGTCGCCGATGTCGACGGCGCCCGCGTTCTCTCCCGGGCCCTGCACGACCCTCGGGCCCGTCGTCGGTAGCTTCTTCAGATGGATCCGCGAGCTCTTGTAAGAGCAGTGCTCACTCCACATCACGGAGAACACGCCGAGCTCGGTGTAGCTGGGCTTGCGGCCGAGCACCGAGAGGATGCGCGCCCACTCCTCATCGGAGACGCCCATCGTCGCGGCGAGCGCCGCGCTCGTCTCGGGCCCGTGGAACTGACTCTCGAGGACCGGCGCCGGGGCGCCCAGGACCGTCGACTCCGTGCTCTCGGTGCTCTCCGTGCTCGTGCTCATGCGTTCTCCAGAAGCGAGCGTGATGCGCCGGACCGGCGCGGGGGCGAGGGTGCCACCGCCGGCCGCGCGATCAAGGAGAAGACGCGCGCGACGCTCGGCTCAGAGCATGAGTCACTTGGATTGACTCATGCTCTGACGTTTCTCGCCGGAGGGTCTGGCCGCAGACCCTCCCTCTCGCCGAGTGAATCGGCGAGAGCCTCCCTACCCGCCGATTCGAGCCCGTGGCACCCGCATCGATCCATCCGAGTGCCACGTGCTCTCAGAGCGCCTCGAGAAAGCGCACGATGCCAGCGACGCGGGAATCCTCGAAGCCGACGACGTGCGGATCGAGCTCGCCGACGACGCGTGGGTCGCGCATGCGGGGCCGCCGGATCCGCGCATAGTGCTCGACCACCTCGCGCAGCGTGGCGAAGGTCCCCGCGTGCCCGTAGGGCGCAGTCCTCGCGATCGCGCGCAGCGTCGGCGTGCGGAACGCGCCGCGCATGCGCTCGGGGAATGCGAGCACACCCTCGAGCGGATCGCGCACGGATCGGTCGTCGCTGAAGGCTCCCTGCGCCCGAAACGGCGAGCTCGCGAGCGCCTCCATCGCTGCGATGCGCCCGGGATCGCCCGCCGCACCCTCGCCGACGCCGGGCATGTCGATCGCGAAGAACGCGCCGTTCGAGAGGAGCGGGCCCCAATGGCATTGGGCGCAGCCCACCGCGACGAAGGCGCGGAGCCCGTCGCGCTCCTCGACGCGCAGCGCCTCGAGGTCGCCCGCGACGTAGGCCTCGAAGCGACCAGCCTCGGGTCGGACCGTGCGCTCGTAGGCTTCGATCGCCTTGCCCACGTTCGCGAAGACGCGCGCGGTGGCTTCGCGGTCGGCCTCGCTCATCGCCTCGTAGGCAGCGCTTCCCGGCAGACCCTCGGCGGGGAAACGTGTCGCATCGTCGAGCGGGGGCAGGGCTCCGAAGAGCGCCTCGTACTCGGTCGCATATGCGCCCGCGACGCGGTGCGCGACGAAGAGACGGCTCGAGCCCATCTCGCGAGGGTTCTCGAGCGGGCCGAGGGCCTGCGCCCACAGCGTGTCCGCGCGCCCGTCCCAGAACTGCCAGCGGAGGCCGGAGGCACCGATCACGGTCGGCGTGTGGCGGGTGACGTCCGCGACGCCACGACCGAGCGGTCGCGCATCGGTGAACGCGCGCCCGGGATCGTGGCAGCGGGTGCACGCCACGCCGGCCGGAGAGAGCGCGGCGTCTGCGAAGAGACGCGCTCCGAGAGCGGCGGCGCGCGGATCGTCGGCGACCGCGTTCGACGGGCTCGCGGGCGGCACGTGCGGCAAGGCCATCTCCTCGATCAGCGCCCACCGATCGGGCGTGAAGCGGCCGTCGACGAGCACCGGGTCCGGCGCGCGCGGTGGCTCTTGGCCCCGGAGCTCGGCCTGCACCGCGCGCACCGCGTGCTCGACCTCGCCCGCGCGCGGGTCGAGCAGGACGCGCTCGGCGGTCAGCGTGCGCGCGTCGAGCACGAGCACGACGGGCAAGAGGGTACCGCCGATCCCGAGCACCGCGAGCTGCTCCTCCGGGTCGCTCGCGATCGCGTCCGGCTCCACGTCGTAGACCGCGCGCACGTCCGGGAGGCGCTCGATGCGCATCGGCATCGCGTCTTCGTCGCTCGACCAGAGGTCGATCACGACGACACCGTCCATCGACGCGAGCTCGCCGCTGTGCGCGGCGTGCCAGCGCGCCGGGCCCGACCAGAGCGCGAGCTCGCGGAGCACGATCAGCTCGCCTCCGGGCGCGCACGGCGCGTGGTGATCGACGAGCGAGACCTCGCCCAAGAGGCCCGCCCACGCCAGCGGAGGCAGGGCGCCCGTGGCGATCGACCGCTCTCCGGCGAGCTCCCCGGGTCGGCCCGTGCAGCCTGCATCCATGCCGCTGTCGTGCGGCGAGTCATCCGGTGCGGTGTCGACGTGGGCCTGGCCGGCGTCTCCGGGCGACGGCGTCGCGCCGCAGCCGCACACGAGGAGGCTCGCGAGCGCGAGAGAGGCGCGGGCGAGCGCGGACGACGTCGGGGTCGCGTGCGCCATCGCGCGAGCATGGCAAACGTGGCGCGACGCGGCGAGCCGACCCTCGTCACGCGCCAACGGCCGCAGCGCTCGTGCGCCGCCGCTGCCGCTTGTCGCCTGCCGTCGACCGCGCCGCTGCTACGCTGCGGCCGCCGTATGCCCGCACGCCACATCCTCCTCGACAGCCCCGCCCTCGGTCGCCGCGCCCACGTCTGGGCCTTCGGCGAGGTCGGCATGCCCCTCGTCGTGTTCCCTTCGAACGCGGGCATCGCGCACGAATGGCAGCACAGCGGCATGATCGACGCGCTCGGGCCTCTGCTCGCCGCCGGCCGCATCAAGGTCTACTGTGCCGAGAGCAACGTCTCGCGCACCTTCTCGGGGGATGGTCCGCTCGAGGACCGCATGCGGCAGCACGCGGCCTACGAGCACTTCGTGCTCGAGACGCTCGTCCCGTTCATCCGCGCGGACTGCCGCCTTCCCGAGGCCCGGATGATCGCGTCCGGCTGTTCGATGGGCGCGCTCTACGCGGCGCTCTTCACGCTCAAGCACCCGGAGGTCTTCGGGCGGGCGCTCTGCATGTCGGGCAGGTACCGCGCGAGCACCTTCGGGCGGGGCGAGAGCTCGGACGCGCTCTACTTCAACGATCCGCTCGCGTTCGTCCCGAACCTCTCGGGCGCATCCCTGGCGCGCGTGCGTCGCCAGACCCACCTCACCCTGGTGGTCGGCCGCGGCGCCCACGAGCACGGCTGCATCCCGGAGACGCTCGAGATGGCGGGGGCTCTTCGGTACCGCGGCATCCCGCATCACCTCGCGGTCTGGGGCAAGGACAGCCGGCACGACTACGTGTGGTGGCAGCGCCAGGCGCGTCATTACCTCGCGCAGATGTTCTGACGGTCAGGGCCGACCAGTCGCGCTCACGCGCTCCGGAAGCGCGAGAGAACCAGATCGCACAGCGGCTCGATGCCCGCGCTGCGCTCGATCGTCACGATGGGCGCGCCCCGGGTGCCGCCGCGCGGGGCGAGCGCGAGAAGGCGCTCACCCCACGCGGTCTCCCCCGACCAGAGCACCGGCACCACGCTGTCCGGGAAGCCCCGGAGCACTTCGGCCAAGCTCTCCACGTCCAGGTCGCCGGGCGAAGATCCGTCGACGACGACGATCATCGGGAGCTGTGCGAAGAGCACCTTGCGGAGTGCCGCCGACGACGAGACCGTCGTCGTGTAGACGCGGTCTTCGCCGAGGCAGAGCCTGAGCCTCTCCGCGAACACGGGACCCGCTGCGACGATGACGACGGGCACAGGCCGCTCGATCGTCGACATCTGCTGGGTCTCGTCCACCCCGGGGGAGGAAGCCGCGAGATCGACTTCGATCTCGACATCGAGCCCATCCCGATGGATCGCGGCGTCGAGGGTGTCCTCGAGGAGTCGGGTGATGCCCGTCACGTCCGAGGGGCGCGCGCGCCGCCGCACGGCTTCGGTGAGCGGTCCGGTGACGAACGACCGCGCTTCGTGAAGCCCGCTCGGAGGCGCCGGGCTCTGCGCGAGGGCTTCGAAGAGGAGCGCGGTCGCGACCTCGGGAGCGATCACGCCCTCGAGCGCCTCTCGGATGAGCACCATTTCTCGAGGCACAGCCCTCATGTGGTCCGAGGCCGAGGATGACAGAGACGCGGCGAGCGAGCGACAGCAAAAGGAGCCGAGAAGAAGCCGCGTGTCGGTCGCTCTGTTGGAGGTCGTGCTGCATCGGGCATGCATGTTTCTTCACCGTCGCCGGGGCACACGCTTCACATGCCGTTCGCAAGCTGTTCTTCGTCGCCACCCACGGTCGGGATCGCGCGACGAGGAGGCAGCATGTTCGGATTCGTCATCGGAGCGTTGAGTCTGTTCGGGCTCGCCAAGGTCCTTCGCGCGGGCCGCGGCTGCGGCCACGCGCGCATGCAAGGCTGGCACGGGCACGGGGGCTGGGGGCACGGGGGCTGGGGCCACCATGGC
>JBKDQC010000069.1:0-2582 GCA_046342295.1 Deltaproteobacteria bacterium
AGTGCGCCGTCTGCGTCGTGAGGACGAAGAGGTGCGAGAGGCCCATGGCCCGCGCACGCTCGGCGATGTACTCCACGATCGCTTCGCCGCGGCCGGACTCGCGGTAGGTGGGATCGACCGCGAGGCAGTAGAGCTCGCCGAGTGCTCGAGCGCGGATCGCAGGGTCTCCAGCACGTCTACGTGAGCCTGCGCGCGCCGATCCCGGAAGGGCTCCACATGATCGACGTCTCGCTCGTGCGAGGCGGTCGCGCGCTCTCGGCACCGACGCGGATCAGCGCGCCGTTCCTCGCGATCCCGGGAGAGGACCTCGTCGAGCTGGTGGGCCAGCTGGTGGTGGTGCCGGAGCCCGACGGCGCGACCGACGGGAGCGCACGTGACGCTCGCGCGCGACGTCGCCAGCCTGCTGATCGCAGGAGGCCTGCCGTGACGACGCGCGTGTCGCTCCCCGTGCTGCTCGTCGCGACGATCGCGCTCGGATGGCTCGCCACCGGCTGCGGCGGCGGCTACTCGTACGTCCACCGCTCGCCGCTCGAGCATCCCCTCGAAGGCGTGGCCCGCATCGGCGTCCGCCTCGAGGCCCTGACCCCGCGCGGCGAAGAAGCGCTCACCGAACGCCTCACGTCGCGCGAGGACGCGCTCGTCTCCTGGCTCCAGCGCGAGGACCGCGCTGCCTCCTTCGTCCGTCTCGAGGGCGGCGAGGACGCCACGGTCCACGTCCTGCTCACCGTGGCGCCACGCGAGGAGAGGCCCGATCCCCGCGAAGCGGCCGACGGCAGCCTCCGCATCGCGGTCCGCATCACCGTGCAGCGCGGCGCCGAGCGCGTCGCGATCGTCGAGGGCACCGCGAGCACGCCCATGGTCACGTTCCACGGCCTGATCGATCCGGATCTCCCGCTCGTCCTCGAGCGCCTCGCGCACCGCATCTCGCGCGTGCTCGACGACCTCGGCGTGCCGCGACGAGGGACCCGCGCCGGGCGTCGAGCCGAGCCTCGTGACGATTCCCCTCGGCAACGCCTCCACGTCAGCCGGTGAGGACATCGGCTACCCTCGTCGCCATGACGGTCACCGCGGCGAGCGTCCTCGAGGTGCTCGACGAAGCGTACGAGCAGGACTGGCCCGACTTCCGAACGGTGTCGAGCCTCGAGTACCACGCGATGCGCCTCGTGGTTCTCTGCGAGCAGGGCGCGGACGACTGGGGCCTGGTCTTCGATCTCGTCGCCGGCAGCTGGATCGACGAGGACGACCCGATGGCGGCCGGCATCCAGTCGAAGATCTACGGGCCCAGCGTCCGGCCGCACCAGATCAACGTCCCCGCGAAACGTCCGCTCGGTCTGCGGGCCTCGCCGCACGAGCGGCTCGACCTCGTGCTCGAAGGGGTGCGTGTCGAAGGCCCTGCCGGCGTCCTCACCTTCGACCGCAGCCTCGTCGACCGACACGATCTCCGACCGGGCCGGGTGTGCAACGTCGACCGCGCGAGCGAGAGCCCCGCAGACGTGCTCCTGCTCCGCGCCTACCTCGCGGCCCATCCCGGCTCGCTGTTCGGCTCGATCGCCGACGCCGCAAGCGCGCTCGGTGGAGGCGAAGGCGACGTGCTCTTGTCGTCGGACGCCTTCGAGCACGTGATCTCACCGCCCGAAGACGACGAGCGCCTCGCCGCGTACGCGAAGCGCCCCAGCGAATCGGAGGTCTACCGATCGCTGGCCGACGCGATCGCGTCGCGCGACGCGGCGCGCTTCCGCCCCGGTGCCTCGAACCTCGATTGGCGGATCTGGGCGCGGTACGAAGACGACGCCGTTCGCCGCTGATCGGCAGACGCTGGCTGCCCTCCGGCGCCGTCGCCACCTGCGTGGACCGCAGTCGTTGACCACGACGCTCACGTGGCCCGCCTCGCAGGCCGCGAGGTCACTCGACCGACGGAAACGAAAAAGGCCGCTCAAAAGCGGCCTTTCGGAGTGCCTCACCTGCGAGAGTCCGCCCTGCTGCTGGAACAGCATCACTCGGAGATCGTAGTCCGTACGAACTGTACCCCGGATGGTAACGGGAGCCTCTCACGGTCGTGATGCACCTCGAGGAAGGCTCTCACTGGGTGGTGCGGGGCGTCAACGAGCGCCGTCCGGCGGTCTCGTGGGCTCGCAAGAGGGGCGTTCGCCGGGGTCTTGGCGCCCGCGCCGTGCTCGGGGCGCACGTGTGCCGTGGCACGCGCTCCTCGCACCGCGGCGGCGGTCACGGGCCGAAGTCGAAATCCTGCTGCGGTGGCCCTCTGGCGGGGCGGATGGACTCGAGGTGATGCGGCAAGCCCTTGGCACGCAGGAGGCGTGCGAGGCCCTTCTTGTCGAAGATCGTCGCCACGTACTTCATGCGGTGGTCACAAGGGCACGCGAGGATGTCCACGCCGTGCCCGTGCTTCATGAGCTCGCAGAAGGTCGCGTTCTTGGGGCGATACCGCTCATCGTCGTCGGGCTGGGGCACCACGTGCGGCCGTCTCGCCGAGTGAGCCGCGAGCACCCCGCGGTAGAGCACCTGGTGGGTGCGCGGGCGCGGCACGAGCGAGGCGAGCCTCTCCAAGAAGGTGTCGGCGCTCA
>JBKDQC010000070.1:0-8313 GCA_046342295.1 Deltaproteobacteria bacterium
ATCCAAGTGACTCATGCTCTCAGAGCGGCGGCAACACGCGCAGGTTCGCGTCGCGCGCGTCGACGCGCACGTCGATGCGCTCGGTCTCGAGGCCGTACCGCTCGACCGCGCCGAGCACCATCGCACGGACCGCGCTCTCACGATCGCGCGGGACGGTGATCACCAACATCGATCGAGGGAACGCCGTGGCGACGAAGCCGAGGCGTGCGACGAGCAGACTCGTCGCGCCCGCGTCTGCGGAGCGCGAACGCTCGGTGCGGGGAGCCTCGAAGGGAAAGGTGAAGAGGGCGCGCTCGAGCGCGACGCTCTCAGCACGCCGAAACGGAGCGCGTTCGGTCGGCGCCGGGCCCGTGCGACGCACCAACGTCGCGATGGTGCCGGTGGCGATCGGGAGCGTTTCGGGGGGCGGACCTTGGACGACCCCCGTCGCTCGGTAGGCCGACCACGCGCGCAGGAAGAGCGCCTCGAGCGTGAGGAAGCTGCGCCCCGAGAGCCCCGCGAGCTCCGCCTGCCCCGCGAGATCCACCCGTTCGAGGTGACCGAGCCGACGCAACGCGTCGACGAGGGGCGGAGCGCCGGTGATCGCCGCGATCACGCGTGCACCTCGAGGCACGTCGCGCGCGAGCAGCTCGGCTCCTTGGAGCCACGAGCTCGCCCACGCGACCAGCGCCGGTTGATGCGCGCGTACGAAACCGCGAGGTGCGATGACGACCCACGGCGCGAGGCGTGGCGCGTCGGCGCTCGACATCCACGGACGCCGACCGCGGGCCCGCAGCTCCGCGTCGGGACTCTCGCGGTCGGCGGTCGCCATGAGCGCGTCGGTCTCGGCCGATACGAAGCGCAATCGCTCGCGATCGACGCCAGCTTCGGCGAGGAGCGACAAGAGGACGAGCGTCTCGGGTGCGCTGCGATCGCCGGCGATCGCGAAGACCGATGGCAGACGCTCGTCGGCGCGGAGGGACGGCCCGGCGAAGAGCACTTCGGGACCGCGCGAGAAGCCGGCCACGAAGAACGCTTCGGTCTCGAGCGCAGCGAGGCGATCGTAGGAGCTCACCCACGTCGCGAGCGGGACGATCGCGAGATCGGCCCCTCCGGCTTCGATGCCACCGCGGGCCAGCGCTTCTTCGACCTCGCTCGCGCGCGCGACGACGCTCACCTCTTGAGCGAGCCCGCTCCGCGCGACGATCGAGCCGTCGACCGACGTCGCGCCACCGGCCGCGACGACGATCGGCGCTGCCGCTTCCCAGCGCAGGCTCACGACACGAAGAGGACGATCGAGGAGAGCGACCGGCGCTCCGGATGCGGCCGTGTCCGTCGCGCCGCTCGCGGCCGTGTCCGTCCCGCCGCTCGCGGTCGAGGTCGTCGATGCGCCCAGCGAAGACTCGCTCGCCGAGGGTGCGCCGGACGAAGGTTCCCCCGAGGAAGCTCCCCCCGACGCGGACGCCGCAGACGCGCTCGCCGCCTCGGAGGGTGCCGTCGACGACGGCGCGCTCGGAGCGGACGGCGAAGAGGTCGCGTCGTCGGATGCCGCCTCTCCGCGGAGCCATCGCGGGAGCTCGGCGCCGAGATCCAGCGCGAGGACCGTACCGAGAACACCGAGGAGCGCGACGATCGCGACGGGGACGAGCGCGCGGCGCGTCATGCGGGCCCTCCTCGACGCGGGCCCGCGAGAGGGGCACCTCTCACGAAACGGTCGAGCACCGACACGAGCTCGTTGGGGCGTTCGTCGTGGATCGAATGGCCCGTGTCGGTCCACACGAGCGCGTGTCCACGCGCCGGCATCTTCGGCCCGAGCTCGGTGACGTCGGCGGCGATGCGGGTCCCGAAGAAGTCGTCCCCCGTGCCGGCCATGAGCAGCACCTCGCCTCCGACGAGCTCCCACCCGAGCCGCGCTGTCGGGCGGCCATCGGGCCCGAGCACGGGGTCCCGATGACTGAACTTCACCTGTTCGTGTGCGAGCGCCCAGTGCCATCGACGAAAGCGAGGCGAGTAGACCTCGTGACGCGCGAGCCAGCTCTCGGCGAGCGCACGTCGCTTGTCGGGCCAACCGCGCCGATACCATTGCTCGGCCTGCCGAATGGCCACCACCCAGATGTGGTCGACGTTCATCCAGCGGTTGAGGCTGTCGCGCCTTCGGTCTTCGCTCTCGGGCTCGTGGCTCCGCTTGTGCGGCTCCGCCGCCACCACGGCGAGCTGATTCCACAGCGAGGCCGGTGACCACGCGGCGACGCGCCCGATCCATGCGAAGCGAGGATCCACCCACGGATGCCGCTGCGGCTCTCCGGAGGGCGCGAGCGCGGACAGCAAGAGACCGAGGTTGCCGCCCAGGCTTCCACCGCCGACGAGGTCGATGCGCGGAGGCAGGTTGTGCTCGGCGAAGACGAGCTCGACGAAGGTGTGGAGGGTCTCGAGAAGGAAGCGCAGCGTGTAGAGCGAAGAGTGCTTGTCCGGGCTCCGGGGCTCGTTCGCAAACGGCAGCGGCAGGCCGCGCACCGGCTGCTCGGCGAAGAGCAGGTGGCGGTGATCGAGCTGCCCCGAGCAGCCGTTCGTCGGCAGGTCGAGCGCGAGGACGACATAGCCTCGGTCCGCGAGCCCGGTGATCACGTGCTCCACTTCCTCGAGCCGCGAGCTATGGCCATGCAGGAGCAGTACGTTCTTGCTCGTCGGCGTGGGCGTGCCCGCGAGGACGTAGCGCAGAGGCACCTCGAGGCCCCACACGCGCAGGGTGAGGTCCCTCTGCGGGTGCTCGGTCACGGGCACGTTCACGGGACGAAGAGGGAGGTCGTCCTCGCCCGAGACGGCGATCCACCCGAGCTCCGCGCGAAGCCCGGCGCGAGCTCTCTCCCCGGCGCGGAGATACGCGTGCACCCGCTGCGCGCGCTCGAGCGCTCGCCGGACATGCTCCGCGCGCGGCGGAGGCAGGACCGCGCGCCCTTCCATCCTGCGGCGCGCATGGATCGCCGGCAGCACGACCGCGCGGAGCACGGCTTGCTCGATGCGCTCCCAGTCGACGCGGTCGTCGATGTCGCGGGGGCCGAGGAGCCGGAACGACTCGCGCCCCGTGACGCACAGGTCGGCGATGGCTCCCCCGTAGGCCTCCTCTGCCGCCGCGTAGTGCGCGGCCGCGGTCGCGAGCCGCTGCTCGATCGGCTCGAGACCGCCGAGCTCGACGCCGCGGATCGTCTCGCGGAAGTAAGGAAAGAGCCGGCCCGACTCGTAGTGGGGCATCGCGATCGTGTCTTCGTCGTACCCCACCACCTCGTCGGCGTGCCGCGTCGGCGCGATCAGCCACGGCGGGCCCTTGCTCGGAAGGGCGGTGCGAGAAGGCTCGCGTTCCCCGGGCGTATGGGTGCGCAGCGTGAGCGTGGGCATCGCTCCATCGTCGGTCGACGGAGGCACGCTGGCAATGCCGCGGTCCCGTGACAGCATCCGCACGCCATGGCCCGACGCTCGATCACCCGAATCCTCGGTCTCGCCTCTCTCGGTCTCTCGCTCGCAGGGTGTGGGGCCGCCACGGGCGCAGCGAGCGTGCATCCGCGGCTCGGGGAGCGCGGCCTCCTCGCGGCGCGCGGCCAGTTCGGCATCGAGCACGGCGGCGCGCGGCGCGCGCGCGTGGCGACGCCCGCGTGGAACATCGCGAATTTCACGCCCGATCTCGGCGCCACGGTCGGCGACGCCGAGCACCTGCACCGGGCCCGTCTCGACGGGGCCGCCGGGCCCGTCGAGGACGTCTTCGAGCTCGAGCTCGTGCACACACGGCTGCCCGCGCGCATGTGGGCGCGCACCGTGCCTCTGCCCCGTGCGCTCGAGCAGCGAGACCTCGCGAGCCTCGCTCCGGGCGTGGTCGAGCGCAGCGCGGGGCAGCGACCCTGGCTCTTCGACGACGCTGAGGGCGCGGGGCCGCGGACCTACCAGACGCGCGTGATCTCGAGCGCCGCCTGCCAGATCGACGGCCTCGACGCGCACGAAGTGCTCTACGAGGCGCGCACCCGCGCCGGAGACGCGAGCCACGTGCACCTCGTGCTCTTCCATGCGCTGCGCCCCTGGTCGGCGAGCACGCGCGGCACGACCCCGAGCGCGCCGTACCGCCCGCTCGTCGTGCTCGGGCTCAGCTCGCGGCCCGAGCTGCACCCGGAGCTCGCGCCGCAGCTCGCTGACCTCGCGCACCGCGTGCGCGTGTTCGACTCCGACGGCAGCGCGCGCGCGCCGGGGCCCTCGACCTGCGGCGCGCTGCGCTCGGAGCCTCTGCGCGGCACGCGCTACCGCGTGGGCGATTACGTCGTGTACCGCTACTCGGGCTCGCTCGTCGGCGCTCCCTTGCTCCTGCGGGAAGAGATCACGGATCAGGACAGCGACCACCTCACGATCGAGGTCTCGCTCACGCGCGACGGACAGACCGTGCGGCGCTGGGCGCAAGAGGTCATCGACACGCCCGAGAACCAGAGCGCCAACCGCATCGAGGCCCTCTGTGTGTTCGATGGGGACGCCTGCCGAGAACAGCCGGTCGAGACCCTCCCCCAGCTCTACGCCGAGGTGCTCGTCTCGCCCGACGCTCCGCCGACGAACGTGACCGAGACCACCGAGACGCGCCCGATCGGTCCTCTCGAGATCTCGTGCAGCGTGCGCGCGGGCGACACGACCGTTCGGGGCCGCCCGACGCGCTTCGAGGAGCTGCGCTGTCCCGAGTTCCTCTGGACGAATGGCAACGCCGCTTTCGTCGACACCGAGACCGGAGACTTCGTTCTGCAGGTCGACATCGCGGAGTTCGGCTCACCGCTCGGACCCTGGCGCTGGGGCACCTTCGGAGCCCCGCTCGCGGCGCGTTGACCCCGAGAGTGACCGAGCGAGGCGCGCTCGGCTGAAGGGCGTGGTCAGCGGCGCTTGGCCCGCTCGGGCCCGGCGGCAGGCGCCTTCTTCAGGATGAAGAGGTGGTTGAAGCCGCGCAGGAAGAAATTCCCCTCTTCGGCGGCACGGTGGTAGTTGCCCTGCGAGAGCGTCTTGTGGTGTCGGGTCACCGCGATGACGTCGACGGGGACGAGGTGCTGGGCCGCGAGCGCGAAGAGCTCGAATCCGACGCACGCGATGCCCTTCTGCTTCTCGAAGTAGTCACACACGTAGAGGCCGAGATGACCGCCTGGCGCGAGCACCCGGGCGCACTCGGAGAGCACCTTGCCCATCTCCACATAGAAGCGGGGATCGTAGGCCGAGAGCTTCCCGATGCAGCGAGGATCGTCCGAGTAGTGGATGTGATCGCCGTAGGGCGGATCGACGAAGACGAGGCGCGCACTGCCGGTCTCGAGCGGGAGCTTGCGCGCATCGGCAGCCTCGATGTCGGGGCGGAAGGGGCGCACGTCGAAGCCGCGCCCCCGACGCCCGGTGTCCTTGCAGACATCGAGCGTCGTGCCGGAGCCGCACATCGGGTCCACGACGAGCTCACCCTCGCGCGTGTAGCGCTGGATCAGATTCCACGGGACATAGGACGGAGTCGCGCCGACGTAGCGGGAATCCCCCTGCATGCCTCGGCCATAGTGCTGAGAGGGGTAGTCCCAGAGCGTCGTCGTCTGGAGCCGCAATGGAGGCTTGTCCGGCCGCGACACGGGCTTTCCGCGGTGCGGACGGAGCCCGCGCGCGGACTCCGGGTCCGGGGCCTCTCGGGGAGCGCGATCTCGGGGAGGGCGCACGAAGCTCAACACTCGAGCCCGGGGCCGAGGCACACGTAGGCCCCGCCGCGGCAGAGGGCGCACCGCTCACCGGGCGCGCACGGCGGTGAGCAGCGCTCCGCCATTCCACACTCGCCGCGCGAGGAGACCCGCGCCCCGGACGCCGCGGCGTCGCAGGCGTTGCTGTACGTGACGCCATCGCAACCGCAGACGGGCATGAAGATGTCCGGGCAGACGTCCGGACGAGGCTGGCAGGTCCCCTCGGTGCCGCAGCCCATTCCTTCGCAGTACGCCCTCGGGCCGCAGTCGTCGTTCGAGCGGCAGCCGCCCATCGAAACGCAGGTGCCGATCGAAGCGACGCGCACGCCCGCCGCGGCCGCCGAGCAGCTGTTGTCGTAGTCGTTGCCGTCGCAGCCGCAGACAGGCGAGTAGATCTCCGGGCACGCGGTGGGGCGCGGTTCGCACACCCCCGGGGTGTCGCAGCCCATGCCCGCGCAGTGCTCGCGCGGAGCACAGTCGACGTTGGTGGCGCACGATGAGCCCGCATCACCGCCTGGACCGACGCCGGCGTCGTCGCAGATCAACGCTCCGCACGAGCACTCGCCGGGGACGGGCTCGTAGCGACAGCCGCGCGGTGGCTTCGGACAATCGACCACGCACAGCGCATCGGACGCGTCGAGGCCGCCATCCGAGGCGCCGCCATCCGAGGCGCCGCCATCGGCGCGGGCGGCATCGGCCGCGTTCGCATCCATCGTCGGGCCCGCATCCTCGGCGGAGGTGCCGCCTCCGCAGGCCGAGAGGGCCGCGAGGCTCGCCAGGCCGGTCGCGAAGAAGAGGGTGCGAAACACGTGAAGGTTGGTGTAGTCCATCGCCACAGGATAGACGACCACCTCGGCCAACCCAAGCCGAGGTCGCGACGAGAGGCGGACGCGCATGGCGTGGACAGAGGACTCGATCCCCGAGCAGCGAGGCAAGACCTTCGTCGTCACGGGCGCCAACAGCGGCATCGGGCTCGAGGCGGCAGCCGTGCTCGCGGCCAAGAGAGCCCACGTGGTGCTCGCGTGTCGGAGCCCCGAGCGCGCGGGCAAGGCGCTCGAGGCGCTCCGCGCGCGCGTGCCCGGAGCAAGCGTCGAGGTGCGCGCGCTCGACCTCGCGAGCCTCGCGCGCGTGAGGAGCTTCGCGGAGTCCTTCGCGAAGGCGCACGGTCGCCTCGATGGCCTCGTCAACAACGCAGGCCTCATGGCGCTGCCGTACGCGAAGACCGAAGACGGCTTCGAGATGCAGCTCGGCACGAACCATCTCGGCCACTTCGCGCTCACCGGGCTGCTCCTTCCTGCGCTGCGCGCGACCGCAGGCTCGCGCGTGGTGAACGTCGCGAGCGCGGCGCACCGGATCGGCGCGATCCACTGGGACGATCTGATGGGCGAGCGCAGCTACGATCCCTGGCGCTGGTATGGGCAGAGCAAACTCGCCAACCTGCTCTTCACCTACGAGCTCGCGCGGAGGCTCGAGCGCCGGGGGCTCGCGATGCGCGCGCTCGCCTGCCACCCCGGCTATGCGGCGACGGCGCTCCAGCACAAGGGCCCCGAGCTGGAAGGCTCGAAGCTCAAGGCCGCGATCATGACTGCGGGCAACGCGCTCCTCGCGCAGGGCCCCGAGATGGGCGCGCTGCCCACGCTGCGCGCGCTCTGCGACCCGGCCGCGCAGAGCGGCGAGTACTACGGACCGCGGGGTCCCTTCGAGATGGCAGGCTACCCGGTGCGGGTCGGCTCGAACCGCGCCTCACAGGACCGGCACGCGCAACAGCGCCTCTGGGAAGAGAGCGAGAAGCTCACCGGCGTGCGATTCGAGGAGCTCGCCTGAGCGTCCGCCGAGACCCTCCATTCCGACGGACATAGATCGCTGGGAGGCAGACATGACCTGCCCAGGCGTTGCGGGCGCGGCCGAGCTCCGGACGTTCCGCTTGTCGCGCGGCCGAGGCGACCGCATATCCCTCGGCATGATCGACTGGAGAGAGATCGAGAGGCTCGCGTCGCGAGGCAACCATCCGCCTCCGCGTCAGGTGCGCAAGACCGAGGCCGAGTGGCGTGCGGAGCTGACCGACGACGAGTTCCGCGTCACCCGTGAGCACGGCACCGAGCGCGCGTTCAGCTCGCAGATGTGCTCGCTGTTCGAGCCCGGCCGCTACGCGTGCCGCTGCTGCGGCACCCTGCTCTTCGACGCGTCGAGCAAGTTCGAGTCGGGCACCGGGTGGCCCTCGTTCTCGCAGCCCGCCAGCCCCGACGTGATCGCCTACGTCGCGGACCGCAGCTACGGCATGGTGCGCATCGAGACGCGCTGCAACGTCTGCGAGGCGCACCTCGGGCACGTGTTCCCGGACGGGCCCCCTCCGAGCAGGCTGCGCTACTGCATGAACGCGGTCGCGCTCCGCAAACTGCCCGCCTGAGAGCACGTGGCACTCGGATGGATCGATGCGGGTGCCACGGGCTCGCATCGGCGGGAGGGAAGCTCTCGCCGATTCACTCGGGTGCAGATCGCACCGCGTCACGCCGCCTTATTCATCTGGGGCAACTCGGCCGCGGTGCGCTGTTGAAGCCGGACGCGCTCTGCACCCGTGGACGACCGCAGACGGGCGTCGGCGTGGACCTTGTCC
>JBKDQC010000071.1:0-26573 GCA_046342295.1 Deltaproteobacteria bacterium
GGATTGACTCATGCTCTGACGTTTCTTGCCGGAGGGTCTGGCCGCAGACCCTCCCTCTCGCCGAGTGAATCGGCGAGAGCCTCCCTCCCGCCGATTCGAGCCCGTGGCACCCGCATCGATCCATCCGAGTGCCACGTGCTCTCAGTCGTTGTCGCCCTCGACGCGGTTCGGAAGGGACAGCTCGAGGACGACGAGGACTTCGTCGCGGAACAAGTCCGCCACCGCCGAGATCGCGTCGTGCAGGGCGACGACGTCTGCGCGGTCCGACTCGACGGCGACCTCGAGCGGGCCATCGACAGCGTCGAACGCGGCGAAGGCCGTCGCGATCGCGTCCTGCATCCGGCGGTCGGTCTCGGCAGCCCCCGAATTCCGCAGGAGATCGTCGAAGCCGAAGCCTGTCGCGGGACGGGGCGCTCCGAGGTAAGTGTCGCGGAACGCTTCGAGGTTGACCCTCACGTGATCCAGCGAGGTGTCGGACCACGGTGACTCGACACGGTCGGGACAGGCCGCCGCGGGGCAGTCCACGTAGAGCCCCGCTGGGGTGCCCAGCTTGTAGTCCACGACATCCCGGTAGAGGTAGAAGAGGGCGTCCGAGAGGCCGTTCAGCGCGGCCCGCGTGTTCGAGTACACGGCGCTGCCCGCGCCCGCGGTTTGGAACTCCCCGAGGAAATCGTCGCCGCTCGGATCCCAGGCGTTTCGGAGCTCGCGTGCATGAGTCTCGACGACACGTGCCGCGGTGTGTGCGAACACGAGGCGCCGTCGCGCGACCTCCGCATCGCCGAGCGCGGCCCAGCTACCGTCGGTATTGATCGAGCTCGTGGCGCCGCACCGGTTTTGCGGGTCGTCGTTGAAGAGCGCGTACTCGATGGCAGGCAAGCCCCGCCCGTTCACTGGCTCGGCCTCGAGGAGGGCCGGATCCGAGTGCGCGGCCGTGACGAGATCTTGGTCCATCGCGCAGAAGCTCACGAGCGGCCAGGGGTGGATCTCGTCGCGTAGCGCTCGACCGCCGAGTGAGAAGAGAGGGAGCCCCGCCGGCCCCACCTGAACGACCTCGAGCATCTGCCAGAGGTGCATCGCCACCCGCCATGCCTCGCGTGCGGCCTCGCGGTCCACGGCGCTGCCGCTCGCGGCGGCGCGCTCCGTCGCGGACGCGAGCGACCCGGCCGCCCGCTCGAACTCCTCGAGCCGATCGAAGATCAGGCGTCGGCCGATCGAGCCCAGGACGGCGCGCGTCCCCTCGTCTCCCGTGGGCAGCGGTGCATCGCTGGCGGCGGAGGAGTCCCCAGGATCAGCGTCGGTCCCGATGCGGAAGGCGTCGAGCGGTGCATCTTCGCGCGTGGCGTCAGGACGCGCGGCGTCGGGCGCGTAGGCGTCCGGGCCGCCGACGTCGAGGTAGGTCGCCTCGACGCGCACACAGCTCGATGTCGCGCAGGCAAGACCAATCACCCACGGAGCGACGCTGTCGAGTGAGGTGTTTCGTCGCATGAGGGTCATGGGATGGGCGCGAGGTAGACGAGCGCATCGTCATCTGTGGCGGGGCTCGTTCCGCCGATGCCGACCACGGCCATCCGTGTCCCGGTCGGATCGATCGCGAGGCTCCAGAAGTGGTCGACCGTGCCGTCGGCAAAATTCGACAACATGACTCCTGCCGTTCCGTACCGAGGGTCGGGAAGCCCGTCGCGGGTGAGCACCACGATGGCTGCGTCGGCGCTGGTGGACGCCGTGCGAATCGCTCCCACGAAGACGTTGCGGCCGTCGGGCAGGATGCGGTGCGTACGGTAGTTGTCGTTGAAGTCGTACCCCTCGAGCCCCGCGACGCCCCCAGTGCCGTAGGTGAGGTCGCGCGTGCCAGTCTCGATGTTCACGCGCAGCGAGATGAGGTCGTTGTCCTCCGGGCCCAGGTCCCGGCCGTAGCCCGCGGTGACGAAGAAACCGTCTTGTACGGATACCGAGTAGACCTCGACCTGTGCCGTGAGGACCAGCTCGTCATAGACACCGTCTCTTGCGAAGGACGCGACCGGCACACCTGCGGCGTCGAGGCGAAGAATCAAGGGTCGGATGCCGCCGCCACTCCGGTAGTAGCCGGCCAGCGCGATGCTGCCGTCCTCGAGAACCGAGACCTCACGCGGGCTCGCGCCGAAGTTGCCGATGTCGAGCTCGTACACTCCGTCGCCGGCGAAGGCGGCATCGAGCGCACCGTCGCGGGTGAGGCGTGCGACGCCGAAGTCCGTGTCGGTGCCTCCCGCGCGGATCGGGGTCACGGACATGAGGAGCCGGTCGCTCGCGTCTACATCTACGTTCCAGACGCTGTCGGTCGAGAAGGCTGCGCCGTCGGGCGCGCCGGTCGACAGATCGAGAACGGCGACGCCTTCGATGCCAAAGCTCGTGTCGAGCGTGCCGTCCGCGTGCAGCCTCGACACGTAGATGTCTCGGTCACGCGGGTCGGTTGCGCCCGCGGCTTCGGCAGTCACGGCGACGATGATCTTCCCGTCGCTCTGGAGGGCGACGCCACGCGCGACTTCACCGCTCGAGCCGACGGCGAAGTTCCGAGTGAACCACCCTCCGGTGCCGAACGCCGTGTCGAGCTCACCGGACGCCGTGAAGTGTCCCACGAGGGTCTCCCAGTCGTCGGCCATCGCGGTGCCTGCGGCACGCACGCCCACCACGTAGAAGCTCGAGTCGGGTGCGAACGCGACACCGTAGAGCCGGTCATGGCCGTCGGCCGACGCCGGCACGAGGCGCGGTCTCGGAACGGCGATCGGCGGCAGCGACGCTCCCGCGTCGCCCGTGGACGTGTCGTGCCCGCTCGCGTCGACCGCGGCGGCGTCCGTCCCCGCGTCCAAGGTGGTTGCGTCCGCCCCCGCGTCGTTGTCCGCCACCTCTGCGTCGTGGCCGGTGTCAGGCCCCCGGGCGTCGGTCGATGTGGGCGCGTCCGAAGTGATGGCCGCGTCGTCCGTGGTCACCGGCGCAGGACAGCCCGCGAGCGTGAGGCCGACGATCGGTGCCATCCGAAGGAGATGCTGGTTCATGGAACGCGCCCCGAAATTATGGGAATGGTTCTCAGTCGCGAACAGAGACCGAGAATGACTCTCTTTTCGGGCTCGGGCAACTGTACCCCGTGAGATCTCGCGTTCCGGATCAGCCGAGGAGGTCGCGCAGCGAGTCCTCGAGGCGCGGAAATCGGAACGAGAACCCTCCCTTCCGCGCGCGTTCGGGCAGAACGCGGCGGCTCGCGAGCAGCTCCTGGGAGAAGGCGCCGAGCGCGGCACGGAGGGCGAACGCGGGCGCGGGAAGGAACGCGGGGCGCGCCAGAACGCGGGCGAGCGTGGCGGCGAATTCCCGCTGCTGCACGGGCTCGGGCGCGGTCGCGTTCAAGGGGCCGCGGATGTCTTCGTGATCAATGGCGAAGCGCGCGAGGCCGACCAGGTCTTCGATGTGGATCCAGGGCCACCACTGCGACCCCGAGCCCATCGCGCCGCCGAGACCCATGCGAAACGCCGGCAGCATCGCTTCGAGCGCCCCGCCTCGACGGCTCAACACGATGCCGATTCGGAGCATCACGGTGCGCACACCGAGCGACTCCGCCCTCGCTGCTTCACGCTCCCACTGAACGCACACGTCCGCGAGGAAATCGCTGCCTGCGCTCGAGCCTTCGGCGAGCGCTTCGTCGCCGCGGTCGCCGTAGAAGCCGATCGCGCTCGCCGACACGAGAACGCGCGGGCGTCGCGCGGGAGACAGCGCCTCGATCGCCTCGATGAGCCGGCGTGTGCCGTCCACGCGGCTCGAGAGGATTGCCTCCCGCTTCGCGCGGGTCCACCGCCCGACGACAGGCTCTCCGAGCAGATGCACGACGGCGTCGAGCGCAACGTCGTCCGGGCTCGGCGGCCACACGCGCCCGTTGCGGCGTTGCGCCGCAGGCAACCGCGACGGCTCGCGCGAGAAGGACACGACCTCGACGCCGTCTCGCACGAGCGCATCGACGAGCGCGCGACCCACGAGCCCGCTGGCTCCCGTGACACCGATCATGGCAGCGAGGATGGGGCCCCGGCGTGTCCGCGAGAAGGGCCGCGGTGCTCGGGGAGGTGGATCACGACGCTGCGCGCCGCGGAAGCCTCACCGTGTCGCTGCGACGGGCCCCGAACGGCACCGCATAGGCGCCTGCACCCCACTCGTCGCGATGCGCGGTGCGCGCGGCCATCTCCCAGCCGTCCCAGCGACCGCTGGCGGCCTCGAGGAGGACCTCGGCGAGATCGACGCGGGGGATCGAGTCCATCGTGCCGATCTCGATGTCCGGGCCCAGCGACACCCAACCGGCGGTCGGCCCATCGCCAAGACGCGGAGGACGCACGATCACGTGCGCGCGTCCGAGCTCCTGCATGCCCTCCCGGACGATGCGTTCCGAGGCCAGCCGATCGTCTCGTGCGGGCCCGAGCAAGGGGGGCATCACGCGGTAGAGCCCGTGGGCGTGCTCGTGCGGATGACCGATCATCACGCCCGTCACGAGGACGATGCGCGGAAGCGTCCCCCCGCGCGCTGCCGCGACGAGCGCGGTCGCCGTGCGAGCGCACAGGTCCGACGGTGCCTCCCGAACGGGACCGACGAGGCAGATGGCAGCGTCGCAGCCTCTCGTGAGCTCGGCCACCACCGCGGGGTCGGTGGCGTCGCCCGTCCGGGGCGCGAGACCCGGGCGGGGCGGCAGCTGTCTCACGCCGCTGCCCGGCCGCGCAGGACGCACGAGCGCGCGAATCTCGTGCTTCTCCCGCATGGCCGCTCCGATCACCAGCAAGCCCGTGGCGCCCGTGGCGCCCAAGAGAGCGATCCTCATGCCCGCATCCCCTACGCACGGTCCGCCCGCGTCCAAGCGGCGCTCGCAGAGGCATGCAACGCGGCACGTGCCGAGGCGATGAGCCGCCCATCATGAGCGAGACCTCTCACACACGCGACGCGAAGCTCGGCCCATCCGAGGGACTGCCCCCCAAGGGTGACGGGAGCAGCGCGCGGAGCCCCGCGGCCGGCTATGGTCCGCGCCCCGTGCCCGACGAGAGCCTCACCGACGACGCGCTCGATGCCCGCCTCCTCGGGCGTTTCGGACTGTCCGGGTTTCGCCCCTGGCAGCGCGATGCGGTGCGCGCGCTTCTCGGCGCGCCGTTTCACGCGCTGGTCGTGGCGCCGACGGGCGGCGGCAAATCGCTGACGTACCAATTTCCAGCGACCGAGCTCGAGGGCACGACGATCGTGGTCTCGCCGCTCATCGCGCTGATGGACGATCAGGTGCGCGGACTCGAGGCGCGAGGCATCCCCGCGACCTACCTCGCCTCGACCCTCGATCTCGACGAGCGCCGCAGGCGCGAGCGCGACCTCGCAGCCGGTCGGTATCGGCTCGTCTACGTCGCGCCCGAACGCCTCGCGAACGAGGCCCTGCTTGCGAGGCTCGCGGCGCTGCGCCCCCCGCTCGTCGCGATCGACGAGGCCCACTGCATCTCGCAGTGGGGCCACGACTTCCGCCCGGACTACCTCGCGCTCGGTCGTGTGCTCGAGGCGCTGCGTCCACCGCGCGTGCTCGCATGCACCGCGACCGCGACGCCGACGGTACGCGACGAGATCCTCGACAGGCTCGGCCTCCGAGACAAGGAGGCGGCCGTCGTACTGCGCGGCTTCGCGCGCCCCAACCTCCACCTGAGCTCCTGGGAGATCGACGGCGCCGCGACGCGCAAGAAGGCCGTGCTCGGCTCGCTGCGCTCGGCGCTCGCCAAGCGCGCCGACCACGGCGAAGGAGCGGCGATCGTCTACGCCGCGACGCGCAAAGCGACCGTGGAGTACGCGACGCTCGTCTCGGGCGCTGGCTACCGAACGGCCGCCTACCACGCGGGGCTGTCTTCCGACGAGCGCGCGCGCGTCAGCGGTGAGTTCGCGGAGCGAAGGCTCGACGTCGTCGTCGCGACCAACGCGTTCGGGATGGGCATCGACCGCTCCGACATCCGCACGGTTGTGCACGTGCATCCTCCCGGCTCGATCGAGGCGTACTACCAGGAGGTCGGTCGCGCCGGCCGCGACGGTCAGCCTGCGTGGGGCGTGCTCTTCACGGCCTCGGCGGACATCGCGCTTCGTCGACGCCTCATCGAGATGGATCGCGACGGCGAGCGGCCCGACGTGGCGCGGATCCAGCGCCAGTGGGGCATGTTCCTCGACCTGTTGCGCTACGTCGAGGCGGGGAGCTGCCGCCACGACTTCATCTTGCGCTACTTCGAGGACACCGAGGAGACACTCGGTGGCTGCGGCCACTGCGACGTGTGCGAGCGCCTCGAGTCCGAGGGTGATGGCGAGCGCCGCGTCACCGACGAAGACGCGGTGATCGTTCGAAAGGCCCTCTCCGGGGTCGCGCGTGTCAACCGCCGCGCGGGTCTGCGCGCGGTCGTGGACATGCTCCACGGAGAGAGCTCTCCTCGCCTGAGACAGCTCGGTCTCTTGTCTCTGAGCACCCACGGGCTCTTCGCGCGCGAGGACCCCGAATGGATCCTGCGCTTGCTCCGCCGCTGCGTGACCGCGGGTCTCGTCGACATCACCGCCAGCGAGTTCCCGATGCCATTCCTCACGTCGCTCGGCATCCGCACCATGAAGGGCGAAGAGCCCGTGCGCGTGATGCCGCCGCCCGCCAAGGGCCGTGCGCCCAGGCCACCCTCGAGCGCGCCCAAGTCACGGACGCTCGAGGGGCTCGACGCGCCGACGAACCGCCTCTACGAGGCGCTGCGCGCGACCCGCGCGGCGATCGCGCAGACCCAGAAAGTACCGGCCTACGTCGTCTGTCACGATCGGACGCTGCTCGAGCTCGCGAGGCAGCGGCCTTCGAGCCGCAGCGCGCTCCGCGACGTGCACGGCATGGGCCCCGCGCGGATCGCTGCGTACGGTGATCGATTCCTCGAGACCGTGCGAGTGACCCTCTGACCTACGGGCGGCGTGATCCGCAGCCGAGGTACGCTCCGGGACGCCGCGCGGTGCGCGCACATCGTTCGCACCCCTCGTGCGTCCAAGCGCCTATGCTCTTCCATCGCCTCGTGGCTCCGATCGCCGTGCTGGCCCTCCTCTCCCTCCCCACAGGCGCGGCAGCGCGCGCCGTCTGCCGCGATCCGCGCGGCTGCGGGATCGACGAGCAGACCGGGCCGCCCGTTCTGCCCGAGCCGGCCGGCGCGCGCTCTCTCCGAGCGCCTCTCGGCCTCCGGACGCTGAGGGCGCGTCTCGTCGCGCTCCGGCCTCGGGTGGCGGAGTGCTTCGCGACCTACTTCGAGGGAGCACGCGCGCCACGCAGCTACCTCGTCACGCTCTTCGTCCACCCCGACGGGCGCTGGTCGCTGGCGTTCGGGCCGAGGCCAGCGCCGCCCCTTCCAGGTGTCGAGCAGCGCGGCACGGGGCCGCTCGAGGTCTGCATCGCCGACTGGGTCTCCGGCGAGATCGGGCCTCGCGTCCAGCCTCCGAGGGGCCGAGCCCCGCGCCGCGTGTCGGTGTCGTTTCGCCCGGTTCTGCCGGCCACTCCCGCGATCCCATGAGTCTGCGTGTTGGCTCCCCGGGCAGGACCGCGGGCCGCGTGTCACGGCGCGTCGAGCGCGTCGTTCACGGAACGACGACCGTCGCGCCCCCGCCGTGGGCGATCGCGGCGGCTGTCTCGAGCATCTCTCTCGCTGGCGTCGAGCCGTTCGCGGACAACGCGCGCGCCCCTTCGGCGGGGAGCGCGCGGAGGAGCCCTTCGCGGTCGAAGTGCCAGCGACCCTCGACACGCAGTCGCGGCAGCTCGACACGCCGCCCGAAGCGTCGCTCGACCGCATATCCGCCAGGCCGCACCGACACCCGAACCACGTCGGTCGGCAGCGCGTCCTCCCGAACGAAGGTCACGGGAGTGCGTCCGGCGTCCGTCGCGAGGTGCGTGATCGCGAGCGGGGTCCCCTCGAGCGAGCGAGCGACGCGCACGACGAGGTGTGCGGGGACGTCGCCGTCGCCGCGGAGGGCGACACGGCCCCGCCTCGCCTCGGTGATCGATCGCTGCGCTCCGAGCCCCTCGATCGGGCGCACGACCGGTGGCAGCTCGGCAGGCAGTGGCAGCGCCGTGGTGCTCGGCAGGCTCGGCGTGCCGCTGTCGAGGTGGGGCTGCGCGTCTGGCCCGACACGCGTGCGCGGCACGTAGCCGAACGAGAGCGAGGTGCGGCTGAGCGTGAGGAGGACGTCGATGTCGTCGAAGGCCGGATCCGCCACGACGATCTCCGAGAGCCGCGCGCGGGCGGCCTCGATGCGCGGCAGGATGGCGACGAGGAGCGGGTCCCCTGCCTGCGCGGCCCGCTGTGCACCCGTCAGGGCCTGTACCGCTGCGATGATCCTGCGAATCTCGTTCGCGTGCTCGGGGACGATCTCGAGGGTCGAGTCGATCACTGGGTCGAATCGCTCGCGAACCCTCGCGCGAAACGCCGCGAGCTCGCTCGGCGCAGTGACCAGCGCGATGGCGTCGTTGCGCGCTCCATGTGGAGCCGGGCGGCCCTCGAGCGCCGCGAGTGTGGCGCGGGCCTCGCGTGCGGCGACCGCCAGCGCTCCGGCGGGCGTCCGCACGAGCTCGGCGTCGAGAAGCGCGCTCATCGCCGCCCGGTCGCTCGTCCCGAGCGCCTGTCCGAGGCGCTCGAGCGCGCCCGCATCGTCGAGCACCGTCGCGATCACCAGCAGATCCACCGCCGCGTACGCGCGCACGGCCCGCGCGGTCGGGCTCTCGGGGCCGTTCCCGTCGGCGACGCGACGCAGCGTCTCGAGCGCCTCGTAGGTGTGGGCATCGGCGAGGTCGTAGTGTGCGAGCGCTGCCTGCGCGGAGGCGAGATCCTGGGCGCGCGCTGGCGTCGGAGGCGCGAGCCAGACGAGGGAGAGCGCGAGCGAGAGCGCGACCGTCGAGGAACGAAGCAAGGGCACCTCCGAGAGGAACGTGGAACGGCGGCGTGTGCTCACTTCTTCAGCTCTCTCTTGAGGATCTTTCCCGTCGGGCCCTTGGGCAGACTGTCCAGGAACTCGATCACCCGAGGGTACTTGTACGCCGCGAGCCGCTCCTTGCAGTACGCGATGATCTCCTCGCCCGTCACGCCCTCGAAGCCGGCCTTCTTCGCGATCACGGCCTTCACTTCTTCGCCGTGGCTCTCGTGCGCGATTCCGAGGACCGCGGCCTCGGCGACCGCGGGGTGCCCGTAGAGGACCTCTTCGATCTCTCGCGGGTACACGTTGAAGCCACCGCGAATGATCATGTCCTTCTTGCGATCGACGATGAAGTAGTAGCCCTCCGAGTCGAAGTGGGCGATGTCGCCGGAGTGGAACCACCCTCCTCGGATCGACTCGGCGGTGGCCTCGGGCTTCTTGTAGTAGCCCTTCATCACGTTGTGTCCGCGGATCGCGATCTCACCGGGCACCATCGGCTCGACGATCGTCTTGCCCTGTTCGTCGACGAGCTTGAAGTCGACGCCCCAGATCGGCAGGCCGATCGAGCCTGCCTTCTTGGGCTTGTCGAGCACGTTGAAGCTCGCGATCGGCGACGTCTCGGAGAGGCCGTAGCCCTCGAGGATGTTGACCTTGAACTTCGCATCGAAGGCCGACATCACCTCGACCGGCATCGCCGCTCCACCCGAGACGGCCGCGCGCAGGCTCGACGTGTCGAAGTCCGCGGCTCTCGGCTGGCCCGATGCGAAGTGCAGCATCGCGAAGTACATCGTGGGCACGCCAGCGAAGATCGAGATGCGGTGCTTGTGGATGAGCCCGAACGCCGACTCCGGGTCGAAGCGCGGAAGGAGGACCATCGCGCCACCGGCGGCGAGGAGACCATTCTGGATGACCGTCTGCCCGAAGCTGTGGAAGAGCGGCAAGGTCGCGAGCGCGACGTCGTTCGGCGTGTAGGCCAACAGCATGGTCCGCGCGAAGTGCGCGTTGAAGAAGAGGTTGAAGTGCGTGAGCTCGGCGCCCTTGGGGCGACCGGTCGTCCCCGACGTGTAGAGGATGACGGCGGTGTCGTCGGGCATCGTCGCGGGGACCTCCGTCACCGGGCTCGCCGTGGCGACGAGCCGCGTGAAGGAATGCGCGCCCTCGGGGGCCGAGACGTCCGTGCGATCCGCCTTCGCGATGATGAGGTGCTTGCAGCTCGGCACCCGCGCGACGGCGGCCTGGGCCTGGGGCGCGAACAGCTCCCACGCGACGAGCGCGACCGCGTCCGAGTCCTCGAGGTGGTAGGCGATCTCGTCGGCGGTGAGGAGCACGTTGAGCGGGACGATCGGGTTGGCCGCGTAGTGCCCGCCGAAGTAGGCGATCGTGAAGTGCGGGACGTTCGGCAGAAGGAGCGCCACGTGCTGCCCCGGCCGCAGGCCCAGCTCCGCGAGCGCGCCCGCGAAACGCCGCGCGTGCGCGTCGAGCGTCGCGTAGTCGAGGGTCGTGTCGCCGAGGATGACGGCGCGGTTGCCGGGATGACGCTTCGTGCTCTCTCCGAGCAGCGTGGCGAGGTTCAGGCTCATCGAGTCCTCCGCGGTTACGAACGGTTGCCGGGGAACAGGCTCGCCCGCCATGCGTCCGGGATCAATGCCGATGCGATGCGGCGTTCGTTCCTGCGCCCGTGGTATGTGCTCCGGGTGTTCGAGAGCAGCGCGCACATCCCCCGCCACGCCTTCTCCGTTCGTGACGCTGCCCGCGCCGGTGACGTGTGGCGGGCCTTCCAGGAGATCGCCGTCGACGCCTCGAGCGCTGCGGGTTGGCCGCCCAAACGCTACCGGGCCGAAGGGACCGCGTTCATCGTCCGCACGATGACGGTGCGTCACGCGCTCGAGCCGTACTACGGCGAGGCGCTGCGGGGACGGAGCTGGATCTCCCGCATGCGCCGCGAGATGTTCTCGACCCGCGAGGTCCGGCTCGATTCGCTCGAGCGCGGGCCGATCGCGGCGGCCCGCCAGGAGTGGGTCCACGTCTCGGCGTCGCTCGAGCCCACGCGTGGCGGTGCGTCGCTGCTCGCCGCATTTCCCGTGGAGCCAGCGCCTTCCGAAGCAGAGCCGCTCGCGCCGGTCCTGCCGGAGATCGCGTCGAAGATCGAGGGCGCGCCGTTGCAGGTCTTCGGCTTCGAGGCGTGGTGGACGTGGATGGACCCGCTCGACCACGCGAACCACCCCGCGTACCTCGACTGGTGCGACGAGGCCGTCTCGAGGTGCCTGCACGCGGCCGGAGTGGCGGCTGTCTCGCTCGCGCCGGTCGCCGAGGAGATCACCTACCGCGCCGGCGTCGAGGGTGGCCAGCGCGTTCAGGTCGAGTCGCGCGTGACCGGCACGACCCGCGAGGGGCACGTCGCGATCGCGCACCGCGTGCTCGTCGGCGAGACCGTCTCTGCCACCGCCACGACCGTCCGCCGCCTCCATGGTGTCGACGATCCCGCGATGCTCCTCCATGCCCTCGGAGCCTGACGCTGGATCGCGCATCGCTCGATCCGATGCGGACTGCGCGCGCGTCCCGCGCTCAGCGCGGGATGAAGACGCTCGTCACCACCTCGGCTCCCGGCGCCGCTTCGAGCAGGTAGCGACCGTGCGCGACCTCTCCGCGTGAGAAGCGGTGGCGCGCCGGGTGGGCGGCTTCTGCGCCCTGTGCCGACGCCTCGCCGACGTCGTTCTGGAACGTGCACACGAGCCGCCCGCCCGTCGCGTGATCGGCCTCGACCGCGACGTGGAGCTCGTGGAATCCCATGAACGTCGACGTGCGCGGGTACTGCGCCTTGTAGAGCGCCTCCTTCGCGGAGAAGAGCACGAGCGCCATGCGCCCGCGCACGGGCTCTTCGAAGCAGGCGTCCAGCGTGGCGATCTCGCGCTCCAGAAACACCGAGCTCCACAGCTCGCGCTTGAGCTCGCTCCGGTGCTCCACGTCGACGCCGAGCGTCCCGTGTCGGGCGTGCGCGACCGCGACCACGGCGCAGTGGTCGGAGTGGCTGATCGAGCCACTCACACCGTGGGGCCAGAGCGGCGCGCGGTCTCGGCCATTGAGCAGCTCGACCTCGCGCATGCCCAGCTCCGCGAGCGCCGCGCGCGCGAGCCTCCGGCCCGTGGCGAACTCCCGTCTTCGCTTGTCGACCGCGCGCTCGACGAGCGCCCGCTCCGAGCTCGTCAGGGCGCCCTCCCAGTCCTCCACGATGGGCGCGGCGAGCGCGACGACCGCGCCCGTGCTCGCGAGACCATCAAAGAGACTCTCGAGTCGGTGCACCCTCGATCCCTACCGCGCCCGTGTACCGCAAGCCCGTGCTTCAGGGCTCGAGCTCGACGGTGCCGAACACACGCGCTCGCTCGAGGCCGCGCGTGTGTTCCTCCGCGCTGGCGAACACCCCGGCGAGGCCGTGGACGGTGCGGCCCCCGGAGATCGTTCGCTCGTAGAGCCGCGCCGCGAGCCTGAGCCGATCGCCCGCGAACGAAGGCTTCCGATACGCCATCTCGAAGCGCGCGACGAAGCGGTCGAAGGGGAGCGCGCGCGCCGCGAGCCGGCGCAGCGCGGCGTCCTCGAGCAGCTGCGGGTACACGAGCGAGTTGACGTGCTGGTTCGAGTCGGTGTGGCCGACCCCCAGGGCGATCTCGGTCGCATCCATCTCCCAGCTCGCGTCGAGCCACCGCGCACCTTCGGGGAGCTCCACCGCGCGGTGGGCCGGCACGTACGACACGTGACGGCTTGCGGACAGGCCCTCTGGCAGACGCTCCACGCTGCGCTCGCCTGCGGGCGCGAAAGGCCGCGTGAGCACGTGCTCGGCCCACATCGCCCCGAGCGCGATCTCGTCCGCTGGCTCGCCCGGCGGGCCGAAGGTTCGAGAGCGGATCCCGCGGACCTCGGCCCACATGTCCGCGCGAAAGCGCGACTTGCCGGAATCGTCGACGGACTCGACGAGCTCGAAGCCGCCGTCGGCCCAGACCCGCGCGCGCACGCCGATCGGTCCGCCTCCCACCGAGACGACGAGGCGCGTGAGGATGGGGAGGATGCCGCGCGAGAGGAGCGCGGGTGTGATCGGGTGCTGATCGAGCACCGCGCGCCAGACCGCCGCCCCGATCGCGTGGGAGGTCGGTCGCGCGCCGAGCCGACCGTCCTGCGCGATGTCCTCGTAGCGGAAGCGAAGCTCGCCGTGGCCTCGATGCTCGGGCGGGGCGTCGGGAAACGGGGGCAACTGGGCGCGAAAGGGGGAAGCGTCGGATTGGCTCACGCGACACCTATACCGCGACACCTGCGCGCCGCAGGCGGTGGGGTGAACGCCCGTGCGTCCTGACGGCGTCTCGGCGGCCCCGTATCGCGCCGAAATCTCGACGCCAGGCCTCGACCCTTCGATGCTCGGAGCGCCATGCCCCCGTGGGCCCAGACCGCGTTCTTGCTCCTGCTCTCGAACGTCTTCATGACCTTCGCGTGGTACGCGCACCTGCGCGACCTCCGGGATCGTCCCTTGTGGATGGCCATCGCCGTGAGCTGGGGCATCGCCTTCTTCGAGTACTGCCTGCAGGTGCCGGCGAACCGCATCGGTGCCGGTCAGTTCGAGATCGGGCAGCTGAAGGTGATGCAGGAGATCATCACGATGGTCGTCTTCATCGTCTTCGCGACGACCTACATGCGGCGCCCGTTCTCGATGGATCTCGTCTACGCGACGCTCTGCCTGGTCGCGGCGGCCTACTTCGTCTTCCGCGGCGGTGGCAGCGCGAGCTCGCTCCCCGACGCACCAGAGGCCGGCCCCTGAGGTGTCGGCCGCGCCGTCACGGCGTGCGTGCTCCGCGCTCCTCGGCGCCGAGTCTGTAGCCCTCGGCCTGCGCTTCGAACATCCGCGCGTAGAGGCCGCCGGCCGCGAGGAGCTCTGCGTGCGTACCGTCTTCGACGACGCGCCCTTCGTCGAGCACCACGATGCGATCGGCCATGCGCACCGTCGAGAAGCGATGCGTGACCAGGATGGCCGTGCGCCCGCGCGCGAGCTCGCGGAAACGGTCGAAGATGCGCGCCTCGCTCTCGGCGTCGAGCGCCGCGGTCGGCTCGTCGAGCACCAGCAAGCCGCTCCGCCGCATGAAGGCACGTGCGAGGGCGACGCGCTGCCACTGTCCGATCGACAGTTGCTCGCCTCCGAACCAGCGCCCGAGCTGGGTGTCGTAGCCGGCGGGGAGCGCGCGGAGGATCGAGTCCGCGTCGCCCTCCACCGCTGCCTTCTGGATCGCCTCGCGATCTTCGATGCGGGGCGCCCAGCCGAGGCCCACGTTCTCCGCCGCGGTGAGGTGGTAATGCGCGAAGTCCTGGAACACGACACCGATGCGGCTCCGCAAGCTCGCGAGGTCCATGCGCGCGACGTCCTCGCCGTCGATCCAGATCGCCCCTTCGGTCGGCGGATGCAGGCCGGTCAGCAGCTTGATCAACGTGGTCTTGCCGGCGCCGTTGGGGCCCACGAGGGCGACGACCTGACCCTTCGGGATCACCAGAGTGACGCGCTCGAGGACCGCGCGGGCGACGTCCGGGTAGCGAAAGCTGACCCGCTCGAAGCGGATCTCCGGTGGGTCCGTGGGCACGTCGCGCACCGGCCCGCCCTCCCCGGGGCTGTCAGGGAGGGCGAGATACTCGAAGAGGTTCGACATGTAGAGCGAGTCGCCCCACGCCCGCGCAAGCGAGCCCATCGCGCCCTGGAAGGCCGACTGGGCCTGGCGGAACACGGTCAGATACAGCGTCATGGCGCCCAGCGTGATCGCGCCCGAGGTGGCGAGGACGACGATCCACGCGAGCACGGTATAGAACACCAGCGACGAGACGATCCCGAGAGAGCTCACCCAGAGTCCCCGGCGCGCCGCGAATTCGACGTCACCCCCGAGCAGAAGCTGTCGCATCGCGACGAGCCGCGCGCGGAACAGCGTGGCGAGGCCGAAGAGCTTCATCTCCTTGGCGAGGTGGTCGCTGGTGAGCGACTGCGCGTAATAGCCTGCCTTCCGCTCGGCTTCGGTCCGCGCGCGACGCCGTTCGAAGTCGACCCCGGAGAAGTGGGCCTCGGCGAAGAAGGGGAGCGACGCGAAGAGGAGCGCCGCCACGGCGATCGGGCTGAACCCCACGAGGAGGCCGGCAAAGCCGAGCACCGTCACGAGGTGACGCGTGAGCGCGATGCCGTGCGTGATCATCTCGAGGGGACGCCAGCTCGCGTCCTTCCTCGCGCGCTCCATCACGTCGAGGAACTTCGGGTCTTCGAAGCACCCAATCGGCAGGCGCGCTGCCTTGTCGGCGACGAGCAGATCGACGTGGAGCGCGAGCTTGCCGCGGAGGATCTCGGCGAGGTAGCCGAGGCCCTGCCCACTCACGAGCTTGCCGACGACGAGGATGCACTCCGCCGCGACCCACGCGAGGGCCCGCTGCGTGAGCGCGGGCGTCGGCGCGGGCGACCCGAGCGCCGCGACGACCGCGTCCACGATCTCCTTGCCCACCCACGCGATCGCGATCGGCAGGAGGGCGTCGACGGCCGCGACCGCGAGGTAGCGGAGCACGAGCGCGCGGTCGACGTCACGCGCGAGCCCGAGCGAGTGCCGCAGGTCCCGGTAGAGCAGCGCGAGGCGCGAGCCCGGGTGTCGAGGACCCTCGGTCATGGCGTCTCCGCAGGCTTGTCCGCCGCGCCGCGCGGCACGCTCCGCCGCGCCGCGAACGGGATCGCGAGGCCGAGCAACGCGAGCAGCCAGCCGATGGCCCAGAGCGCGCGCGTGGTGAGGCCGTCTGCGGGTGCGAAGCGCAGCACGACCTCACGCGCTCCACGGGGCACGTTCACTCCGCGCACGAGCGCGTTGACGCGGCGCACGTCGGCGGGCCGGCCGTCCACTTCCGCTCCCCAGCCGACGTCGTAGACATCATTGACGACGAGCACGCCCGCGGGTGTCCCCGCGAGCGTGACGACGACGGTGTCGGCATCCGGATCTTCGACGCGGACGCGCGCGGGCCCGAGGAGGGGCTCGGTGCTCTCTTCCTCGTGCGCACGCGAGGCTGCCGCCAGCGTCGTCTCGATCACGGCGATCTCCGAAGGCGCGAATCGCGTGACTCGTTCGAGCGCCTCCTCGCGGCTCGCGACCTCGAGCACCGAGGCCGAGGGCACGACGTAGGCGCGCGGCACCGGCGGCCCGAGATCGATCACGCGCCGCGCGCCATCGACGGCCACGGTGCGCGCGCCCGGAAGCGCCGCGAGGATCTCCGGGCGAGGCAGGTAGTGGTGGTCCCAGCCATGGAGGAAGTGCGGAGACGAGAGCACGTGTCGCACCCCGTACTGTCGCAGGAGCGCGGGGTGCGCCGTGAGCTGCGAAAGCACGCGCTCGTAGGCGTGCAAGAGGAGAGGGTCCTGGTATCCGCGGAGGTCGCGGAGGCCGAGGCGTGTCCCTGCCCGACAACCGAGCGCGAATTCGTCGAAGACGCGGTCGGGGCTCTCGCGTACCCGCGCGAAGAGCGGGTCCCGCGCATCGCGACACGGCAGCTCCCCTGCACGGCTGTGGCGGTGTGGATCGAGCTGGGCCGAGACCAGCGCGAGGTGCGTCCCCGCGAGCGCGACGCCGAGCCCCCATGCGAGCGCGGCCCGAGTCCGGCGAGCACCGGCGGCCGCCATGCGCGCGACCATCACGTCCGCGCCGAGCGTCGTCGCGAGCGCGGCGACGGGACCCAGCCAGGCCTCGTATCGGTGAGGAAGGCGGAAGCGATCGAAGCCGGGAACATGCTCGAAGAAGAGGCCGAACACGGGAGTGTGCTCGCCCATCGCGAGGAGCACTGCGAGCGCCGCCGCGGCCACGCACGCGAAGGCCGCCGGGCGGGTCCGTCGGGCCCAGAGGGACGCGCCGGTCGCGAGCCAGACCACGGGCCCGAGGAAGAGGTGATTGCCGGGCAAGGGTGTGACGAGGGCGAGGAGCCCTGTGCCGTCGAGGGACTCGGCCACGATCGAAGCGAACGTGTGGTCGGCCTGGACCGACCGCGCCGACAGACCCTGTGCGGGGATCACCACGACGGCAGTGAGCAGCAGCGCGATCGCGGCCGAGCCCAGCATCCAGAGCGACACCGCGCGGAGGGCCGCGCGATCGTGCCGCGCGAGCGCCCCGAGCCGGAGCGCGAGATAGCCAGAGACGAACGTGACAGTCAGCCACAGCGCCGGCGGGGAGCCCGACCATGCGCAGAGCGCGAACGCGATCGCGGCCCCGCAGGCCCGCCGCGCTCCAGGCGACGCCAGCAGACGGTCGAACGCCCACAGGATCCAGGGAAGCCAGGAGAGACCGAGCGTCAGGTTCAGCTCCCAGTTGTGGCGGAGAAACGGCGCGCTCGCGAACACCACTGCGCCCAGTGCGCTCGCCGCGTGCGAGGAGGGCGACTCTCCATGCCCGCGCCCGAGCGGAGTGTGTCGCAGCCAGACGTGGGCTCCGACGAGCGCCACCGCGAAGCCCGCCAGCACACGCAGCGTGGCCCAGTGCAGGGACGGGTCCGGCCCTCCGAAGGCGCACACCGCCCAGTGAAAGGGATGATAGGCACCCGACTGGGGATCGGCGTGGTAGGGATAACCGCCCCGGTCGTGTGGGCTCCAGTACGGGATTCCATGACTGCCATGAAGATCACGGCAGAGGCGCACGAGATCAGGCCAGTACTGCTCGGGTACGTCCCAGTCGAAGAAGCGGGGCTCTCCGCCCAGAGCGTCTCGGACGAGCGGCCAGAACAGCACCGTGAGGGTGCCAGTCCAGAGGAGTGCCGAGAGCGCCCAGTCTCGTGCTTCGGGCTCGACCGCGCTGACTGCCCCCGGAGGGCCTGAGCAAGAATGACCTGTCTGTTTCGGCGCCGGGGCATCCCCTCCAGAGTCGCCCGCTCTCCTCGACAGAGTCCCGGTCTTGCTCGCCTCTCGGTCAGCACGGGCGGGGCGCCGCGACGCCGATCCGTTCGGGTGATTTCTGTCCGGGCCCTCAGCCGAGGAACGAGGCGGATTCACCATGGGCTCGGTCGGTCGGTCACTTGCGGCGCCGCGCGGCGGCGCGGGCTGCGCGCGTCACGACGGCGTCGTAGCGACGCGGCGCGAGGCGGGCCATCACGTCGAGCGCGACGGCGTCGGCCCCGACGAGGATGCGGGGGTCGTCGCGAAGGACGCCACGCAAGATGATCCGCGCCGCCTCGTCGGCGGTGGTCCGCGCGCCGGCGTCGAAGGTCTCCGCGACCTCCTCGGTGGACGTGTCCTTCCCGTTCGCGTCTTCGTAGTGTCGTCCGCGCCGGACGATGTCGGTCCGGATGCCGCCGGGATGCACGCACGAGACGCGCACGTTCGTGTCTGCGAGCTCCTGCCGCAGCGACTCGGTGAAGCCCCGCACGGCGAACTTGGATGCGCAGTACGCCGACTGCGTCGGGACCCCGATGATCCCGAAGATGCTCGAGAGGTTGACGACGTGCGCCTCGGGCTTGCTCCGAAGCTGCGGCAGGAAGGCGCGCGTCCCGTTCACGACGCCCCAGAAGTTGATGTCGAAGAGCCAGTGGAAGTCCGCGTCGGTCATCCTCTCGACGCTCGCGGAGAGCGAGACTCCCGCGTTGTTCACGAGGACATCGGCGCCCCCGAGGCCGCGCTCCACCGCGGCGGCCCAGGCCTGGATCGCATCGCGGTCGGCCACGTCGAGGCGCTGTACCTCGACACGTGCTCCGAGCCGATGGGCGCGGGCTCTCTGCGCGGTGTCCTCGACGCCCGGGACGTCGATGTCGACGAGCGCGAGATCGGCCCCGCGCCTCGCGCACTCGAGAGCGAGCGCGCGGCCCATGCCCGAGGCGGCGCCCGTGATCGCCACGACCTTGCCGGAGAGCGTCTTCATGCGCGCATCCTACGCGATCGCGACCCTGCCGCGATGGGCGTCCGGCCCTCGGTCACGCTCCGGGCAGCTTCGCGTCTGCGCCGCGCACGTAGATGGGCAGGAGCGCCGCGGGATCGTCGGGCCCGCGCGCAGCGTGCGCCTCGAGCGCCTCCTGCGCGAGCAGCGTCGCGCTCGGCGCCGCGAGCACGTCGGGCAGGAGCGTCGCGCCCGGCAGCGCGATCTCGAACGCCGCGCGGTGCACCGTGAGGGCCGAGCCCACCACGCTGACCTCGCCTTCGTACCCGCCCGTGAGCCGCCCGAATCGGGAGAGGACTTCCGCAGGTTGGCCGTGAAGGTCCTCGAGGGCGGGCGCCAGCTTGCCGTCGCGGCAGGTGTAGGCGGCCGCGAAGAGCTCGTCCTTCTTGGCGTCGATGGCGACGAGCCTGAGCGCGCCCGTCGCCGCCCGCGCGAGCGCGCGGCTCGTGCGCACGCCGACCATCGGGATCCCGCACGCGAGCGCGAGGCCTTTCGCCGTGGCCACTCCGATGCGTACGCCCGTGAAGGAGCCAGGACCGAGCCCGACCGCGAGGAGCTCGACGTCTCCGATGGCGAAGCCGGACAGCTGGAGGACACGGTCCACGTGGGGCAAGAGTGTTTCGCCGTGCTGGTGCATCACGCGCGCCTGCATCGACGCACGGACGAGGCCAGCCTCGAGCAGGGCGACTGCACCGATCTCCGAGCTCGTATCGATCGCGAGGATGCGCACGGACCGAGTCATAGCGCGCCCGCCCGGTCCCCGCGCGCTCCGCTGCGAATCTCACAGGAACGCGTTCATGGTCGGGAGCGGCGCCCCGCCGGCTCTTTCAGCGTCGCGCGCGGACCTCGAGCGGCGGGGCGCGTCCGATCGAGAGGGTCGCGAGGGTCGCGAGGCCTTCCTCGTCTGCGAGCTCGCGCAGTCGAGCCGCGTTGCGCGAGCTCGGGTCGATCACGACGACGTCGGCGCGCTGCTCCGGGTGTTGCTCGAGGAGCTCGATGTGAAGCGTGCGATACGGTCGCGAAGTGAAGCCGAGCACGGGGTCGCGGAGCTCGACCGTGAGCGGCCAAACACCGACGACGAGCGGGTCGTCTCCGAGCTCGGTGCGGTGCTCGTCGAGCACGCGCGCGACGGCCGCGTGGCTCCGCATCACGTCCGCGTAGGCGAACGTGAGCTCGGGCGCCTCGTCGGACGCGCCGCGGTGGGCACCGAGCAGGCCTCCGACGCACACCAGGCCCGCGAGCGTGGGCAGGGCCACGCGGCGGAGCACGTCGCGCGAGGCCTCCTCGAGCGCGGTGGCCACGAGCGCCGTACCGGTCACGAGGAGACCCGGATGCGCCGGCAAGGCGTAGCGCTCGAGCCAGAACATCTGCGCGAAGAAGACGACGTTGAAGAGCGCCAGCGCGAGCGAGGCGAGCTCGACCGTGCCGAGGAGGCTCGGTCGTGCGCGGAGGGCCGCGGGCGCGGCGAGCAGCGCGGCGGCGGTGAGGGCTGCACGCCCTTGCCAGAGAAAGAGCGAGGGCACCGCCGTGAAGAGGCTCGCGGGCTCGAAGTGGCGCTCGGCCAGGAGGCCTTGGTGGTGCGGGAACACGAAGTAGCCCGCGTGGGCGCGCTGCCAGAGGAAGAAGGCCACGAGCGCCCAGAGAGGCGCCGTGGCGATCGCGAGGTCCCGCAGAGAGGCGCGCTCACGGAGCACGACGACGCGGCCGCGTTCCCAGAGGAGCGCCACCCCGACGGCCCCGGCAGTGAAGATGCCTGTCTCCTTGACCCACACCATCGCGACGCCGAGCACCGCGGCGAGCAAGATCTTCTCGCGGTGCAGGGCCCACAGCGAGAGCGCCGTGAGCGCCGTGAGAGGCATCTCCGGAAGGAGGAATGCGCCCATCGTGAGGTAGAGCGGAGTCGTCCCGAGCATCGCGGTCGCGGCGATCGCGACGGAGCGACCGTGGCGCTCGCGGGCGAGACCGTACGTCGCGACGAGGCCGAGCCAGGCGAAGGGGAGCATCAGCGCGTGCCCGACCACCGGGCCCGGCCCCGCGAGCCGGAACGCGATGGACGCGAGCACATAGAGAAGCGGCGGATGCCCGCGCGACCAGTCGTCGGGGAAGTGGCCCGGGGTCGGATCCATGTCGTGGTCGGCGAGCCACCGAGCGCCCGCGACGTAGACGTCGGCCTCGTCCCAGAAGTACGGCAACGAGAGGGGTCCCGCGCGGACGCCGAGGAGATACACGAACGCGACCACCCCGATCACCGAGAGCTCGCGCGCGTCGATTCGCGCGCCGCTCGGAGGGCGGCTCGTTGGGGGCTTCGAGGTCACGGCGCGCGCAGCGTAGCCGCCCTCTCGCCGGGCGCGATGCGCACGCCGCGGCTCCGGCGCGGCCCGTCGTGCGCTCCGTGCGGCGCGCGGGAGGTCCCGCTACAGTCCGACACGATGACCTCTGCATCGAACGACACCCCCGACGTCGCGCTCGGATCGACCGACCGCTTCGGCTACGAGTGGGCGAGCTACGCCGACATCCTGCCCGAGCACGAGCGACAGCTCGGGCGGTGGATGGGCTCGACGGGCCTGGCGTCGTTCTCGGGCAAGCGCGTGCTCGACGTGGGCTGTGGCATGGGGCGCAACCCGTTCTTCATGTTGAAGAACGGTGCCCGGGAGCTCGTGGCCGTCGACGTGGACGAAGGCTCGCTCGGCGCGGCCCGCAAGAACCTCGAGCGCGACCCGCGCGCGCGCGTCGTCCGGTGCTCCGTCTACGACCTCGACCCGAAGGCGCTCGGCACCTTCGACCGCGTGACCAACATCGGCGTCCTGCACCACCTCGCCGAGCCCGAGCGCGCGCTCGAGAAGATGTGGGCGATGGTCGCCCCGGGCGGCGACCTCTGCCTGTGGTGCTACGGCAAGAACGGCAACGAGCTGATCCTGCCGGTGATCCAGGCGTTTCGCTTCGTGGGCTCCCGCCTGCCGATCGGCGCGACGCACGCGGTCGCCAAGGTGACGACGGCGCTGGCCTGGCCCGTGATGAAGCGGATCCCCTTCCGCACCGAGTACTACAACCACCTCAAGACGCTCTCGAAGAAGAACGTCGAGTCGATCATCTTCGACCAGATGCTGCCGCACATCGCGCACTACTGGACGCGCACGGACATGGAGGAGCTCGTGCGTCCTCTGCGCGGCGAGCCGACCATCGAGCTCGTGCAGGGCAACAGCTGGCACGTGCGCGTGGTGAAGCGGAGCGGATGAGTTGGCCGGAGGGTCCGTGAGGACCTTCCCCGGCGGAGCGGGGCCCCAGCCCCGCGTGCGCGCCTCGCCTGCGCTCGGCGGATGCCTTCGTGATCGGGCGCTCAGCCCGCGGCGCCTGGGCCGAAGCACGCCGGGATCGGCGGCGCCGCGAAGTTCTCCGCGGCCCCGTCCGGCACGGGCGCTCCCGCGACGGTGCGCAGCGGAACCACGCCGGCCCACACGGGGTGGGCGCGGTCGTCCACCGGCTCGACCGGACCGCCGTTGCGGACTTTCGCCGATGCGTGCTCGATATCGATCGAGAGCACGCGCGTCGCGTCGATCTCCGCATCCCGCATCGGGCGCAGCGTCGCGTCCCGCCCGACCGAGAGACGGTCGACGAGCCGCGCCATGGCCGCGCGCTTGTCGTGCCGCTCGGACACCTCTCGGACACGCCCCAGGATGATGACCGAGCGGTAGTTCATCGAGTGCCGGAAGGCGCTTCGAGCGAAGACGACTCCGTCGATCAGCGTCACCGTGAGGGAGAAGGGCGCACCCTCGATCAGGGCATCGAGCGAGCGGTTGGCGCTCGCACCATGCACGTAGAGCGTGTCGCCGTCGCGCACGAAGACGGTCGGCATCGCGAAGACGCCAGCGTCGTGGGCATAGGCGAGGTGGCACACGAGGGCCTCGTCGAGGATCGCGTGCACGACGACGCGGTCGTAGCTGCCGCGTTCGGGGTGTCGCTTGAGGCGGGTCGCCTCGGAGAGCGGGTAGGTGTCGGTCATGCGCGGAGCCTGGTCCGCGCTGGAGGTGCGCGGACCGCCAGTTCGTGCGAAACGATACCTCCACATGGCGCGCGTCTCCGAACCGCTGCTCCACGACGCCGACGCCCTGGTGGGTGTGTCCGGGCCCACGCTCGCCGCGCGTGTGTCCTCCTACGTGGTTGCCGAGATCCAGCGCGGTCGGCTGCGGCCGGGGCAGCGCCTGCCGGGCTCGCGCGCGCTCGCCTCCGCGCTCGGGGTCGAGCGGGACACGGTCGTGCGCGCCTACGGCGAGCTCGTCGCGGAGGGCTGGCTCACGAGCCGTGCGCAGGCGGGCACGTTCGTCGCGGCGGAGCTGCCCGTGCGGACGATCCGGCGCTCGAGGAGCACGCGCGCAGCGGTGCCCGAGCGCGCGGCGTTCACTCGCCCGGCGATGCCCCTGCTTTCGCTCGAGTCGATCCCGCGCGGCGTCGTCTACCTCGGAGGTGGAGTCCCCGACGTCCGCCTCGTACCGCGCGCGGCCCTTGCCCGCGCGCACCGCCGCATCCTGCGGACCTCGCCACGCACGCGCCTCGACTACGGTGATCCCCGGGGCGACGCCTCCCTCCGCCGCGCGCTCGCGAAGATGCTCGCCGAGGAGCGCGGCATCGCGGTCGGCGAGGAGGGCCTCCTCGTCACGCAGGGGAGCCAGCATGCGGTCGATCTCGTGGCCCGCGTGCTCGTGAGGCCCGGCGATCGCGTGGTCGTCGAGGACCCCGGCTACCCACCCATCCGCGACACCTTCCGCCTCGCGGGCGCGGAGCTCGCGCCCGTAGCGGTCGATGGGCGCGGCCTCGACGTCGCGGCGCTGGCGCGCGTGTGCGAGCGCGCTCCGGTCCGTCTCGTGTACCTGACGCCACACCACCACTACCCCACCATGGCCGTGATGGCGCCCGAGCGTCGCGCGGCTCTGCTGGCCCTCGCGAGCAAGCACCGCTTCGCGATCGTGGAGGACGACTATGACCACGAGTTCCACTTCGGCGGTCGGCCGGTGCTGCCCCTCGCGAGCGCGGACGCGCACGGCTCGGTGATCTACGTCGGCTCGCTCTCGAAGATGCTCGCGCCCGGCCTGCGCCTCGGCTTCCTCGTGCCCCCGCGCGAGCTGCTCGGGGATCTCGTGCGTGTGCGCTTCGCCTCGGACCGACAGGGCGACCACGCGAAGGAGGCGGCCGTGGCCTCGCTGATGGACGACGGCGAGCTCTCGCGCCACGTGCGGCGTGCGCGGCGCGTGTACCTCGCCCGGCGCGAGGTGCTCGTGACGGCGCTCCGGCGCACGTTCGGCGATCGTGTCGCCGTCGAGGTGCCGTCAGGCGGTCTGGCGGTGTGGGCCCGCCTCGAGGGAGACGTGGAGGGCCTGCGCGATCGGGCGCTCGCGCGCGGCGTGATGTTCTTCGTCGGTAAGGACTTCACCTTCGATCAGCGTTCGATCCCCTATGCACGCTTCGGATTCGGCTCCCTCGACGAGAAGGAGATCGAGCGCGCCGTGCGAACGGTGCGCGATGCCGAAGCTCCGCGGAGGCGGGCGATGCATCGATGAGCTCGTGGTCCGGACAAGATTCTCTGCCTCCGCGACGATGGACCATGGCGTCGGGCCCTCGGCGCCCTAGACCTCGGACCATGACGAACGACCACCCCGACTCGTGTCGAACCCAGGGCCACCTCGACGTCGGGGGGACTCGCTACGAGGTCTTCCGCCTCGCGCCGCTGCGCACCATCGCCGACATCGACACGCTGCCGTACTCGATCCGCGTGCTGCTCGAGAACCTCCTCCGCTACGAGGATGGAAAGAACGTCACGCGCGCGCACATCGAGGCGCTCGCGCGATGGAACGCGAAGGACGTCGGTGAGACCGAGATCGGCTTCGTTCCGGCGCGGGTGCTCCTGCAGGACTTCACGGGCGTGCCTTGCGTGGTCGATCTCGCCTCGATGCGCGAGAGCTTCGCCGCGATGGGCGGAGACCCGAAGCGCATCAACCCCCTTCAGCCCGTCGATCTCGTGATCGACCACTCGGTGCAGGTGGACTCGTTCGCCTCGCTGCGCTCGTTCGACGAGAACGTGCGCCTCGAATTCGAGCGCAACGGAGAGCGCTATCGATTCCTCAAGTGGGGCCAGCGCGCGTTCGCCGGGCTTCGCGTGGTGCCGCCCGGCACGGGCATCGTGCATCAGGTGAACATCGAGTACCTGGCGCAGGTGGTGTTCTCGAAGGAGCGCAGGGACGGCACGAGGCAGGCCTATCCGGACACGCTCGTTGGCACGGACTCGCACACCACGATGGCCAACGGCCTCGGGATCCTCGGCTGGGGCGTCGGCGGCATCGAGGCCGAGGCCGCGATGCTCGGTCAGCCCTCCGCGATGCTCATCCCCGAGGTCGTCGGCTTCGAGCTCCGCGGCCGCTTGCGGCCCGGCGTCACGGCGACCGATCTCGTGCTCACCGTCACGCAGATGCTCCGCAAGAAGGGCGTCGTCGGAAAGTTCGTCGAGTTCTTCGGCGAGGGCCTCGGCAGTCTTCCGCTCGCGGATCGCGCGACGATCGCGAACATGGCGCCCGAGTACGGCGCGACGGTGGGCTACTTCCCCGTCGACGACGAGACGCTTCGCTACCTGCGCCTCACGGGTCGCAGCGAGCCGCAGGTCGCGCTCGTCGAGGCGTACTGCAAGGCGCAGGGCCTCTTCTGGACGAAGGACGCGCCGACGCCGCGCTTCTCCGACGTCCTCAGCCTTGAGCTCGGCGAGGTCGTGAGCTCGCTCGCGGGGCCCAAGCGCCCGCAGGACCGCGTCTCGCTCTCCGACATGAAGTCGACGTGGCAATCGCAGGTGGCCTCGCACCTTCCCGTGGCCAACCGAGGCGCGCGTCACACGGTGTCGCTCACGCGTCACGGCCAGAAGCTCGACTTCACGCTCGGCCACGGCGACGTGGTGATCGCGGCGATCACGAGCTGCACGAACACGTCGAATCCGTCGGTGATGCTCGCGGCTGGGCTCGTGGCCAAGCGCGCGGTGGAGAAGGGTCTGCGGGCCAAGCCTTGGGTGAAGACCTCGCTCGCGCCCGGCTCGCAGGTGGTCACCGCCTACCTCGAGCAGGCCGGTCTCCTCGAGCCGCTCGAGGCCCTGGGCTTCCACGTCGTCGGCTACGGTTGCACGACCTGCATCGGCAACTCGGGGCCGCTCGAGGACGAGATCAGCCAGGCGATCAAGCAGCACGATCTCACGGCGGTGTCGGTCCTCTCGGGCAACCGCAACTTCGAGGGGCGCGTATCGCCGGACGTGAAGGCGAACTACCTCGCGTCTCCGCCGCTCGTCGTGAGCTATGCGATCGCGGGCACCGTCGACCTCGATCTCGAGAGAGACCCGATCGGCACCGGCGCCGACGGCACGCCGGTCTATCTGCGCGATCTGTGGCCGAGCCCGGAGGAGGTCGCGGCGGTGGTCGCCGAGAGCGTGACGCGCGCGCAGTTCGAGACGAAGTACGCGGACGTCTTCCGTGGCCCCGAGGCGTGGCGCGTGGCGGAGGCGCCGGCGGGCGATCTCTTCGCGTGGGATCCCGCGAGCACCTACGTCGCGAAGGCGCCGTTCTTCACGGGTCTCTCGAAGGATGCGCCGCCGCCGCCGAGGGACGTGGAGGGCGCGCGTGTGCTCGCGCTCCTGGGCGACTCGATCACCACGGATCACATCTCGCCGGCCGGCAACATCAAGGCCTCCAGCCCCGCCGGCAAGTACCTCCAGTC
>JBKDQC010000072.1:0-14253 GCA_046342295.1 Deltaproteobacteria bacterium
GCGTAGACGATCCCCCGCGCCGCGGGTTGTTCCGGGGCAGAACGCGGGGTTGGTCACGAAGAAGGCGACCCTCGGCTCCGCAGGTTCACGCTCCCGCATGCCATGTCCGCGTCGGGCCGCGTATCGCAAGCACATCCTCGCGGCGCTCAACGGCCCGCGCTCTTCGAGATCGCCTCGATGCTCGCACGGACGTAACGCGCAGCCACGTCGACCGTCGTCGTCGTCGGCGAGAGCGGCGGGGCCACCTCGACCACGTCCGCGGCGCCGATCCGCACCACCTCGGCGAGGCGGGCGATCAGGCGCTCGACGTGGTCGGGGGTGAGCCCGCCGCTCTCCGGTGTGCCGGTGGCGTCGGCCCAGCGCGCGTCGGTGCCGTCGATGTCGTTCGACAGGTAGATCTCCTCGACCCCCGAGGCGCGAACCCAGCCGAGGATCGTCTCGATCGCGCGGTCCGGATCGGCGAGGAAGTCGGCTGCCCACATCTGGCGCACGTCGCACGTGCTCTCCCAGTGCGCGCGATCCCGGCCGCTCGCTCGGATGCCCACCTGCACGACGCGCCCGCCGCGACCGAGCAGCTCGTTCGCGTGAAAGGTCCAGGTCGCGAAGCAGAGGCGCACCCCGAGCCGCTCCGGCAGGAGGTCGGTGTGGGCGTCGAGCTGCACGATGCCCAGGCGCGGACGCACGCGGTGGAGCGCGGCGACGACAGGCCACGCGACGCTGTGGTCGCCTCCGAGGATGAACGGCACGGCCCGCGGGTGGATCGCCAGGATCGCGTCGAGCGCGCGCTCGGCGATCGAGAGCGGAGAGACGGGCCAGGGCGCGGCCTCGTCGCCGTAGATCGCGCGCCGCGAGGCCGCGAGCTGGGAGGCCGACAGCATCTCGTCGTGCAGGAGCTGAGGCACCGACAGCACGTCTCCGAGGTCGAGCAAGCCATGCTCGGCCGCGAAGGCGGCGTGGTCGTCGCGCGCGACGAGCGCCTCGCGGATCGCCTGGGGCCCCAGGTTCGCGCCTCGCCGAAAGCCGGCACCCACGTCCGAGGGGATGGCGAGCATCACCACCCGAGCTTGGCGGACGCGCGCGATGGCGGCCCGGTGCGCGGCGCGCACGTCCGCGAGGTCGGCGACTCCGTAGAGCCGCCGCTGCAGGGCCTCCTGCGACGCCCGCCCGGTCGACACGAGATGCACTCCTGCCCCCGCGGGCCGCAGAAGTGTCTCGAGCACCTCGAGCTCGCCCGCCATGCGATTCAGTCCTGCGCCGGCAGGCCGCGCGCCCGAGCGTACGCGTCGACGGGATGGCGTGTCATGCGCCTCAGCTGCCCTCGGGGGGCTGGTAGCGAACGCTCAGCACGGGGACTTCCGCGGTGCGGACGACGCGCTCAGCGACGCTGCCGAGGAGGAGATGTTGGAGGCCCGTCTTGCCCGTCGTTCCCATCACGATGAGCTCGGCGCTCGCGTCCCGGGCGGCGTCGACGATCTCGACGTAGGGCACGCCCATGCGCAGGCCCGTCTTGATCGGGACGCCATGGGACGTGAAGCCCGCGATGAACTTGTCGAGCTCCGCGCGGACCTGGGCCTCGAGATCCCGCGCGAGGTCGGAGCTCGGAGAGGCATACGCGGAGAGCTGGTAGACGTGGATCGCGTGCACCTCCGCCTTGAAGGCGCGGGCGTAGTCGATCGCGACGTCGAGCGCCCTCGCGGACGCGGGGGAGAAGTCGACGGGGCAGAGGATGCGGTGGATCGAGGTCGTCATGGCGGTGGAGGTCGGCGAGGGGGTGGAGGTCGGCGAGGGGGTGCAGGTCGGCGAGGGGTCGGGGACGCGCGGCGCGTCTCTTGCCGGCCTCATCTTCGCACACCGCGGCGGCCTTCGGAGTGGCGCGCTCACACCCCTCGGCGGAAGCGTTCGGCGCCGGGCGCCGTGGTCAACGCGGCGCGGTCGAGCCGCTCGGGGGAGCGGGCACTTCGGTGATCGTGAATTGCGCCGAGACGCCGACGGAGCCCTCGGGCGGTGGAGGCACTTCGGTCACGAGAGGCGCCTGGCTCGGCGCCGACGGCGGAGCCGGCGCGAGACCGTAGCTCGCGCCGTAGCCCGGCGGCGGGGCAAGCTCGGCCGCGACGGGCCCGAGCAGGTTCCAGCGGCAGACCGCGTCACCCGTGCAGTCGATCGCATAGCGCCCGAAGCGTCCGCAGCCCACGAGGTCACGCGTCGACGCCGACGGCGCCGCCACGCTCATCGCCTCGAGCGGGCAGGCGAGGTCGCGGGTGGCGAGGAGGGCCGCGGGCGTCATCGACTGCCAGCTGCAGCGGCGCCCGCGCCGGCACACGAGCGAGTACTCCCGGATGCGCTCGCAGCCGCGCAGCTCCACGGCGTTCTGGGTCAGGGGGATCATCACGAGCGCGCCGCGCGGGCAGCCCATCTCGCGCTCGCCGACGCGGCGCAGCCGCTCGACCTGGCCTGCGTCCATCGTTGGCACGGCGCCGTAGAGCCCGCGCCGCGCGCGGAAACAGCCCGGCAGTAGGACCGCCACGGCGAGGACGCCGACGAGTATCCACCGCGCGGTGCGTGCCGAGGCGAGCGTCCCAGGTGTCATCCACACCATCGCGACAGGGTAGCACGGCAGGTTCGCCCCCAAGCACACGAAGCCGTGGCCGCCCGCACACGGTCGAACGCCGCCGTGCGACGCGCGTCGGCGTTCTCGCGACGGCGCGGGGCACGTGTCTCCCGAGGCGCTGTCCGACGCGATCTGCCCTCGTCGATGCTTTGGACTGGACGAGGCTCGAAGTCCGGACGAGCGTCCTTTTCGCGAGCTCCGTTCGGTCACGCCGAGGAGGCCGACGGGGTCTCGAAGTGCGGCTGGTCCGGGGCTTGCTCGAGACCGCTGCGACTGCGCCGCGATGGAGCCCAGACGGGCCCTGTGCCGCGATGGCGACAGTCGACCACGAGGAGTGACCCATGATTTCGATCCACACCCGCATCCGGACCTCGATCTTCACGACCCTCGCCGCGCTCTGGCTGGCGAGCTCCGCGGCCGGGCAGGATGCCGCGCTCCGCGTGACCGAGATCACGACGGCGCGCGGCTACGCGGCCGCGACTGGCGCGACCGATCCCACGACGGCGTTTCGACGCGGAGACGGTCGCGTGTTCGTGGTGATCCGCCTCGAGAACCCGAGCCAGTCGGAGCAGGACATCACGGTCTCGTTCGAGCGGGCCGAGGGGGCGCCGTCGGCGGGCGCTCGCGGCGGGGTCACCCTGCACGTCCCGGCGAGCCGCCGGTATCGCACCGTGGCCCGCTCGAGCACCGAGCGCGCGCCGGGACGGTGGCGCGCGGTCGTGCGCGACTCGGGCGGTGCCGTGCTCGAGAGCGTGGAGTTCGACGTCGCGGAGTGATGCTCTGCTCGACGCGGCGCCCACGCTCGATCGTCTTCTCCTCCTCGGCTGTCTCGGCGACGCGATTCAGCCGCGGACCTTCGCGAGCCAGTCGCGGACCGCTTCGCCCGTGCCGAACGGCCAGGGCTTGAGCTTCGCGATGGGCACACGCTTGAAGGCCTCGAGCTCGGCCCCGAGCACCGGCTCGCCGCGCACCTCGACGTGGTACGCGACGATGACCTCGTTCCGCTGCGTGAACGCGTAGACGCCGACCAGGCTGCGGATCTCGGCGTCGAGGCCGATCTCTTCGCGTAGCTCGCGGAGGATGCCCTGCTCCGGGGTCTCACCCGCCTCGAGGAAGCCGGTGACCAGCGCGAACCAGGTCGGTGGCCAGCCCTGGTTTCGCACGAGGATGACGTCTTGCCCCTCCTGCACGATCGCTGCGACGACGGGCGTGGGGTTGCCGTAGTGCACGAAGCCGCACGCGGGCTCCGAGCCGCGGCCTGCGCATCGGAGGCGCGTGCGTCCTTCGTCTTCGAAGGGGGTGAGGGGAGCTCCACAGCGTGGACAGAACCGGGGCGCGCTCATCCTGGGTGATGCGCCGGACCGCGCGCGATGCAAGGCCATGCGGAACCCGAAGCGGCGGTCGCTCTGCTACCGTAGCGTCGATGCGCGCTCGGCCGATGGGACTGCTCGTCGTGGTGGAGATGGCCCTGGCATCGTCCTGCATCGAGGCGTCGCCGTCCGCTGCGCCGACACCGCAGATGCTCTTCGCGGACGAGGATCCCTTCGCCGCGCCTTTCCCGAGCGAGCACCTCCGTGGCGCGGACGGAACGATCGACCTCTCGGCGTTCCCCGTGCGGCGCACGCCCATCGTCGCCCAGATCCACGAGGCCCTCTCGGGCGCGGAGGGCTTCGGCACGACCAGCGCGGTGCATCTCACGTTCAGCGAGCCCGTCGATGCGCGCGCTCTCCCGCGCGGCGCGCCGATGGAGGGCGCGGACGCGCCCGTGCAGCTCATCGACGTCGATCCGAGCGACGAGACGCACCGCGGGGAGCGCGCGTCGTTCCGGCTCTTCTATCAGGACGACGCCGGTCCCTTCGGCAGCGAGAACGTGCTCAGCGCGCTGCCCGTGCAGGGGATGCCGCTGCGTCCGGGCACCCTCTACGCGCTCGTCGTGCGGCGCGGTCTCGTGACGCTCGGGGGAGTGCCCTTCGAGCCGGCGCCCGCGGTGACCGCGCTCGGCCGTGGCCTCGCGCCCGAGGGGCTCGAAGGCGACGCGCTCGAGGCGTACCGCACGGCATACGCCGCGCTCGATGACGTGGGCGTCGCGCCCGCGGAGGTGCTCGCCCTCACGGTGTTCCGAACCCAGGACCCTGTGGACACCCTGAGGCGTGCGGTCGAGACGACGAGCCATCCGCTCGTGCCGAGCGAGGCCTTCTCCGCCGACGAGACCTTCGACGACTACTGCGTCTTCCACACGACCGTGCGGATGCCCGTGTACCAGGCGGGCGATCCCCCCTACACGTCGGACGGCGGTGCCTGGACTTGGAACGACGCAGGACGCCTCGTGCTCGACCACGAGGAAGACGCGAACCTCGTGGTGACCCTCCCACGGCGAGCGATGCCGCGAGGCGGCTTCCCGCTCACGGTGCTCATCCGGACGGGCGCGGGCGGCGAGCGCCCGCTCGTCGACCGCGGACCGCGCGCGGTCCCTCACGGCGAGGCGATCGCGCCGGGGCGCGGACCCGCGCAGGATCTTGCGCGCGTCGGATGGGCGGGCCTCTCCGTCGACGGCCCCCACGGTGGCCTCCGCAACGTGACCGGCGCAGACGAGCAGTTCCTCGTCTTCAACATCCAGAACCCGCGCGCGCTTCGCGACAACCTCCGCCAATCCGCGCTCGAGCTGGTGCTCCTCGCGCGCAGCCTCGGCTCGCTCCGCATCGATGCCTCGGCATGCCCGGGCCTCGAGGAGCCCGAGGCCCGTTTCGACACCGAGCACGTCGCGCTGTTCGGGCACTCGATGGGCGCGAGCATCGCGCCGCTTGCCGCCGCCTTCGAGACCACCTACGACGGGCTGATTCTCTCGGGGGCCGGAGCGAGCTGGCTCGAGAACGTGCTCCACAAGCAGAGCCCGATCGCCACGCGTCCGCTGGCGGAGAGCTTGCTCGGGTATCCGCGCGCGGGCGTCTCTCTGGGCGAGGCCGACCCGGTCCTCAACCTGCTGCAGTGGGCCGGCGAGGAGGCGGACGCGGCCGTGTATGCGCCCCTCCTCCTGCGTGGCGCGGAGCCGGGCGCCGCGCGCCACGTGCTGATGTTCCAGGGGATCGTGGACACCTACATCCCCCCGCAGGTGGCGAACGCGCTGACGATCGCGCTCGGCATCGACCTCGCCGGGCCGGCCCTCGACCGCGAGGACGTGCGCCTCGCGGGGGTCGAGTCCGTGCTCGACGTGCTCCCGCTTCGAGGCCGATCGGACGTGAGCTACCCCGTGCGCGAGAACGTCGATGCGGCGGGGCAGCGGGTCACCGCGGTCGTCGCGCAGCACCCGGACGACGGAATCGAGGATGGCCACGAGACCTTCTGGCAGACCGAGCCACCGCGTTCACAGCTGCGCTGTTTCCTCCGCACTCTCGACGAAGGCTCACCCGTGGTGGCGGACGCGCGCGCGCTCCCGCCCGGCTGCGAGTGAGGGAGGCCGCGGAGTCCCGCGGCGATGAGAGAGCGCATGAACCAACCCAGGTGAGCGGAGGCCTGGGAGGGACTCTGGTGGCCTCAGGCGCGGCGGCGCCGGCGACGCGCAACGAGGCCGCCCGCGATGGCCGCGAGCGTGCTCCATGCAGGCTTGGAGAGGTCGCGCGCGCCCGCGGCGCAACGACACCCGGAGCCGCCGAAGAAGGGCACGGTTGGGTCGCCGGTGTCGGGCCGCAGGGCATCGAGCGACGCGTCGGAAGCATCGAGCGGCCGGGCGTCGAGCGTGTCGAGCACCGGTGCGTCGGACGCGTTGCCCGCGTCGTGTGGCGAAGTCACGGACGCGTCCAGGCCCGCATCGGGGCAGGCGCACACCTCGTCGTCTTCGTCGTTGCCTGGTGTGCAGCCGTCACAATTGCCCCCAGCCCACGAGGCGTAGCCGTCCCGCATCGCCGCGAAGCAGGTCTCGAGCGATCGGTCGGGCGTCACGCAGGAGGAGTCGTCCGCGGCGAACGCGCCCGGCCCGTAGGTGCACACGCCCGTCTCCTCGCCTGGCAGTTGCACGCAGCGAGGCGCGCCTGACGCGCCCATCCTCGGCGGGAGCACCGGGCAGTCCGCGCGTACGGCGCAGCAGAGCCCGAAGGGGTCGATGGGAGCGGAGCCTGCAAGGTCCGACGCACACCCCTCGATGCCGGGGACCACGAGCGCGCGCGAGAACGGCGAACAGCGTTCGGCCGTGACCGCCCCCGGCGCGCACGCGAGCTCGATGCCCGGGGCGGGCGTGTCTCCGATCACCCGAAGCTGGCTGCACACACGGGGGTCGGTCTCATTGTCGAGGCCATCGCCGTCGCAGTCGCCGAGGGCCCAGCTTCTGTAGTTGGTCGGACCACCGCGCGTGAGGCAGCCATCGCTGCGGACCCCGGGCTCGTCGACACAGGAGGTGTCATCGCGCCCATCGAGGCCATACGTGCAGACGCCGAGTGTGCCCACGGGGCCCCTCAGCAGCGCCACGCAGCGCGCCTCGTGGCCCGGCCGAACCGGACACCGTTGCTCCGTGCCGAGGCAGCCAATGGCGAAGGCGTCTGGCTCCGCGCTCCAGACGCCTGGTGCCACCTCGGTCGCGCCACCCGTGGTGCTCAGTTCGACGGTCTTCCGCCATTCGTAGCCATCGCCCCGGGTGACGATGAGCCCCGCGCAGGGAGTCGCGTCCTCCGGGTTGGGAACGAGGTCGCCATCGCAGTCCCCGGGGCTGACGCATTCCATCAACTCGCAACCGTCTGGGAAGCAAAGCCCGCTCACGCAATCCCCCACCGGACATCGGCCGTCCATGCAACGGTCGAGCGCGGCGCTGGCCGCGGGGCGTGCCCACACCCCGAGTGCGACGAGGGCCAAGAGGGCGGGCCTCGAGCGAGGCGAGCGCCTGAAAGACGTGAAGTGTCTCGACGACCTCATCCCACCAGCATGCGCCCCTTCGGGCCTGCGACGATACCCCCGTGGCTCGCGCTCGGGCAGGCGTGCGGGGCGGCTGCATCGACATCGACATCGACATCGACATCGACATCGACATCGACATCGACATCGACATCGACATCGACTTCGCCCTCGTGTTCGCGTCTCGCCGTCGTCTTCGACTCGACCGTTCGCGCCGTGGCAGTGGTCGACCTCGACGTGATGGCTTCGGATGGAAATCAGCGATCCCCGGGGCTAGGCTCGCGGCCTGCATGAGTCAGCGGCCCTTCGGCATGGACGAGCCCGCGCGCGTCGACGACGCGACGCACCTCGCGGGTGTTCGCGCGCTCGTTCTCGCGGCCGCAGCGCTCGTCCTCGCGGCCGTAGCGCCGTACCTGGTGCCTGGGCTGGAGCGCCATCGGCCCTGGGTATCCGGGGAGCCAGTGCCCATCGCCCGCCTCTATGGCATCGAGGATCCGGAGGACGTCGCCCGACGGACCGCCGGCGCCGAGGCGAGCGGGATCGACGCTGTCGAACCGGTCCCAGATTCGGAGCCCGTGATCCCACCGCCTGTTGCTTCCGGCGCCGGTGAGCCTGCCGTGCACATCGACCCGGCCGAGCTCGAGGGGCTCGTCCGCGAGCTCGAGGATCCCTCGGGCCACGCGATGGACGCGTTCTACGCGCGCCTGCGCCTCACGGCGCTGGCGCCGCGCGAGGCGACGGGCGAGGACGCCGTCGTGACGCGGATCGCGCACTTCGGCGACAGCACCATCGCGCTCGATGGCATCACCATGACGACACGCGAGGCCTTGCAGCTCCGCTTCGGAGACGCCGGCCATGGCTTCGTGCTCGCGGCGCGCGGCCTCTTGCCATACCGGCACTTCCAGGTGCGCCACGAGACCGAGGGCAACTGGCGCATGTTCGACCTCACGCACGCGGGCCTCTCGGACGGTCGCTACGGCCTCGGCGGCGTGCAGGTGCGCTCGGCGTCCGGAGCGACCGCGTGGTTCGCGAGCGACGACGATGAAGCCTCGCGCGTCGGCCGCTCCGTCTCGACGTTCCTCGTGTTCCACCAGCGGCACCCCCGCGGCGGCGAGGTTGCCTACCGCGTCGACGAGGGCGAGTGGCGGACGCTCGACACGGAGAGCGCCAGCGTCGAGGACGGTGTCGAACGCATCGAGGTGCCCGACGGCGAGCATCGCCTCTCGCTCCGCACCGCAGGTCACGGCGAGACGCGTCTCTACGGAGTCGCGCTCGAGCGACCGGGACCGGGGATCGTCTACGACTCACTCGGGATCGTGGGGGCGCGTGCGAGCCGGATGCTCGGCTTCGACCCCGAGCACCTGCGCACGCAGCTCGCGCAGCGCGAGACGAACCTCGTCGTCATCGCCTTCGGCGGCAACGACGCCGACGACAACCGCAGCGAGGAGGACTTCTTCGACACCTTCCGTCAGGTGGCCCGTCTCGTGCGCGTGGCCAGACCGGAGGCGAGCTGTCTGCTCTTCGCGCCGCTCGATCAGGCCGAGCGCGACGAACGTGGCCGGGTCGTGACGCTCGCGCCCGTTCCCAGGATCGTGAGCGCGTCGCGCCGCGCCGCGGAGGCCGAGGGATGCGCGTTCTTCGACACCTGGACCGCGATGGGCGGGGAGGGCGCCATGGGCCGATGGTTCCGGCGGAGCCCGCGCCTCTCGTCCGGCGACTTCCGCCACGCCACGCCCGCCGGCTACCGCGTGATTGGCCACATGTTCTACCGCGCGCTCCTCGCCGGCTTCCGGGACTACCTCGAGCGAAGCGGGCGCGGCACGGAGCCCACCCCCGAGTGACGAAGCCGCGCGAAGAGGCGGCGCTGTCCACGAGAGGAGGAACACCCTCTCGGTGTTCGGATGCGGTACTCTGCCTGCGTGCGCATGCCGTTCGTTGCACCCCGGCTGGACCATGCACGCGACCTCGGTGTCATGCTGGTCGGTGGACTCCTCTGCGTCGGCTGCGCGCGCAATGCCGCGCTCGAGGTCGAGCTGACCGTCCCTGCGCGGCCCGCGGGCGGCCCCGACCTGTACGTCGTCACGATGGTGCTCACGGGCGACTTCGACTTCGCGAGCGTCGCGATCGACCCCGAGTATCCGGGCACGGCGCTCTCCGACACGGCCCAACAACTCCGCTACAGCGTGGTCACCGAGCGACCGGACGGACGCCTCCGGATGGTCGTCTTCTTCTGCGAGTCCACGACGTGTCGCGATCAGGATCCCTCGACCGTTCCCCAGGTCTGGTTCGATTTCGAGCGCGGGACCTACATCGGCCGGAGGACGCGGTGGTCCGGTGAGATCCTCGCGGTCCCGACGGCCCCGCCGACCGGGGCGACGTGCATCGACCGCTGCGAGATCGAAGGCTGCATCGAAGGTCTGGGCTCGTTCTGCCGTGAAGACGGGAGCCACTACTGCCAGGAGCGCGGCGCAGACCCCGGCGCGGAGGTCTGCGACCCGTGAGCGCAACCCGATCCGCTCGTCCGTGCGGCGACGACGACACCTGCGTCGGCGGTCCATGTGTCGCCCCATGGCCCGCGGAGAGAGGCGGATCATGATCGTGCGTGCGCTTGCTCGATGGTGTGCGCTTGGCGACTTCGGTTCCTCGCGCGCGGTCCGGACCCGTCGTTCGCTGCGCTCGGCGCTCTGGGCCGCCTGGCTGGGTGCGCTCGCGGCGTCCTGCGGAGGCGGGGCGGACGAGGGACTCGTCGTGAACGCGCAGACCGACTTCGTCCCGGTGGCAGAGTTCGACTACGTGCGCGTGACCGTCGACCGTCTCGAGCCGATCGATCGCGACGTGTCGGTCGGCGACCGCTTCACGCGCCCTCGCTACCTCTACACGTTCCCCGGTCTCGCTCCGGGACCACGTCTCGTCGAGGTCGCGCTGATGCGCGGGCGCCGCGTGCTCGTCGCGCGCCGGGCTCGCGTCGATTTCCGCGGAAGCAAGATCGTCAACGTGATCCTCTCGCGCAGCTGCCTCGATGTCGAATGCGACACCGAGACCTCCTGCGTCGGGGGCGAGTGCGTTCCTTCGAGCTGCGTCGAAGGGACCGAGCCTTCTTGTCCACGGCCCCAGTGCACGAGCCGCGAGGGATGCGCGAGCGCGACTGGCTGCGTGGAACCTACGTGCGTCGCGGGCATCTGCCTCGAGGCTGGCGATGACGGGGCCTGCGCCGCAGGGCAGATCTGCGTGCCCAGCGTCGGCTGCATCTCGCGCCCGCGTGACGATGACGCCGGTGGCGACGGGGTGGAGGATGCCGGTGACCGCGACGCGGCCGGGGTCGACGGTGGCGGCATGGACGGCGGCGGTATGGACGCGGACCTGCCCGACGGCTCGACGGACGGAGGCGCCCCCGAGCCCGACGCACCGGTCGGCTGCAGCGGCGCTGCCGAATGCGATGACGGGCTCTCGTGCACGGCGGACAGCTGCAGCGCGGATCGCATCTGCGTGCATACCCCTGACGACGCGCGCTGCCCCGAGAGCGCATGCGCGCCCGGCGACCCGAGCGCCGAGGTGACGACGGGCTGCCTGCCGCCCTGCACCGCGGCCACGTGCATCGCCGGCCCGTGCGAGTCGGCGACCTGTGTCGCGGGGCGCTGCGAGAGAGCGCCGCTCTGCGCGGGGGGAGAGTCCTGCTGCAGCGGCGTGTGCGCCCTCGACTGCGGCACCGTCGGCTGTGCGGGGCGTCCCGCGGGCACGGAGTGTCGCGCCTCGACGGGGCCGTGCGATCCCGCCGAGCGCTGCGACGGCGCGAGCCCCTCGTGCCCGGCCGATGCGCTCCACGATCGCTCGCATGTCTGCCGCGCGGCGAGCGGCGCGTGCGACGTCGCCGAGGTCTGCTCGACGGGTACGGCGAGCTGCCCACCCGACGGCTTCGCCTCGACGGGCACCGCGTGCCCGACGGGATCGTGCGACGGCCTCGGGACCTGCTCGTCCTCGTGCGTGCCTGGGGCGGCCTGCTCGACGGGCAATCCGTGCGAGCGAGGCACGCTCGAGTGCGCGCCCACGCCGCGCTGCGTCGCCGCCGGCCCCGCGCCGGCCGCCACCGTCTGCCGGGCCGCTGCGGGGCCCTGCGACGTCGAGGAGACCTGCGGCGGATCGACCACGTGCCCGGCCGATCGCTTCGCTCCGAGCGCGCGCACGTGCCGGGTGCAGCGCGGCGTCTGCGACCTCGAGGAGGTGTGCACGGGCGCGAGCGCCGAGTGCCCGTCGGACGCGCTCGAGCCCGCGACGACGACTTGCCGCGACGCGGTCGCGGGCGGCTGCGACGTCGCCGAGCAGTGCCCGGGCGCGAGCGACGACTGCCCCACGAACGCCTTCCGCAGCGCCTCGACCGTGTGCCGCGCGTCCTCGGACGCCTGCGATCTCGAGGATCGCTGCACCGGCGCGAGCCCCGTCTGCCCGGCGGACGACGTGCGGCCGGCGGGCACGACGTGCCGCGCGTCGGCCGGCGTGTGCGATGCCGTCGAGGCTTGCAACGGAAGCTCGCCCACGTGTCCCGCGGATGGCTTCCTCAGCGCGGGCGTGTGCCGTTCGGCCGCCGCGGGCGGCTGCGATCTCGCGGAGAGCTGTGACGGTTCGGGCGCGGGCTGCCCGGCGGACCGCTTCGCCTCGGCAGGTACGAGCTGCCGCGCCTCCGGAGGTGCATGCGATCCGGCCGAGGCGTGCACCGGCTCGAGCGCGACGTGCCCGGGCAACGCGCTCTCCCCACCGGGCTCGGTGTGCCGCGCGTCGGCGGGCGTGTGCGACGCGGCCGAAGCGTGCACCGGCTCGAGCGCATCGTGTCCGTCGGACGACTTCGTGCCTTCGGGCACGGTGTGCCGCATGTCGGCGGGCGTCTGTGACGCGGCTGAAGCGTGCACCGGCTCGAGCGCATCGTGTCCGTCGGATGGCTTCGTGTCCTCGGGGACGGTGTGCCGCGTGTCGGCGGGCGTCTGCGACCCGGCCGAGGCGTGCACGGGCTCGAGCGCGTCGTGTCCGTCGGACACGCTCTTCGGCTCCTCGACCCTTTGTCGCTCGTCGAGCGGGGCGTGCGATGTCGCCGAGAGCCGCACGGGCTCGGGCCCGAGCTGGCCCGCAGACGCCTTCGCCGGCGCGGGCACCACGTGTCGCAGTGCGACGGAGCCTTGCGACGTCGCAGAGGTCTGCGGTGGCTCGAGCGGGAGCTGTCCGCCAAACGGCTTCCGCCCCTCGGGCACGCTCTGCCGCTCCGCGACCGACGCGTGCGACGTGGCCGAGAGCTGCACGGGCTCGAGCGCGAGCTGTCCGGCGGACGGCTTCCGCGCGGCCGGCGCTCCGTGCCGGCCCGCGGGCGATGCTTGCGACGCGGCCGAGACGTGCACCGGTTCGAGCGCGAGCTGCCCGGCGAACGGGTTCGCCCCCGCCGGCACCCTCTGCCGAGCTTCGCTGGGCTCGTGCGACGTGGTCGAGAGTTGTACGGGCTCGAGCGCGGTCTGTCCGCTGAACGAGTTCCTCGCCGCCGGGACCGTCTGCCGCGCCCCTGCAGGGCCCTGCGACGTCGGCGAGAGCTGCGGAGGCTCGAGCGCGAACTGCCCGCCGGATGAGTTCGTGCCCGGCGGGACCGTGTGCCGCGGCTCGGGGGGGGTGTGCGACGTCGCGGAGGTGTGCTCCGGCGCCGACGGGGACTGTCCGGCGAACGGCTACGCGTCGTCGAGCACCGAGTGCCGCCCCGCCGCGGGCGACTGCAATTCCGCGGAGTTCTGCACCGGGAGCTCGAACGACTGCCCCCCCGACAGCCTCGCGCCCGCCGGCACGCCCTGCTCCATGGGCAGCGGAGGGGGCATCCCCTGTGGAGGGACCAGCCCGACGTGCAGCGAGTCGGGCGTCTGGATCGGCGGTTGCCGTGTGGGGGACGGGGTCTTCTGCGATGACCACGGAATGGGCGAGATGTGCTACCGCGCGCCCTGCCGTTGACGTCTTCGTCGAAGGTCTTCGCGCCCGCGCTACAGCCGGATCACCATCGGGCTCTCGCCGCGTAGCTGGGCCTGGTCGTCGAGCACGAAGTAGGTCGCGAGGCCGGCGCCCACCGCCACGACACCGCCGATGAGCAGCCAGAACCACGCCTCGTCGGCGACGCCGCCGCCTCCGCCGCTGCCGGGGATTTGGATCGCGACGAGCGTGACCGGCACCTCGACGAGCGCGCCATCCCCGAGCGGGCCGCTCCACGAGAAGGGCTCGAAGCCCGCCAGGGTCACGTCCACCGCGTGCGTCCCGGGATCGGCCTCGAGCACCAGGGGGCGCGCGCCGCCGTCCTCCACGCCCACGCCATCGAGGCGGACTCCGTAGCGCGCCTCGGCTCCGAGCCCCCCGAGGCGGACACGGGCGATCCGCATGCGCACCTCGGCCAGGAGCTCCTCGCTCTGCGCGCGCATCGCCTCCGAGACGCTGCCGATCCCTCCGAGCTCGACGAACGCGTCGCGCGCCTCGCGGTAGCGGCCGAGCGCGCGCAGCGCGCAGCCCGTGTTGAACAAGGCCGACGGTGCCCCCGTGAGCGCGTAGGCGCTGCGGAAGCTCTCGACCGCGTCGGCCCAACGGCCGGCGTCGACGGCCGCGGCGCCCGCCTGGAAGAGCGCGCGCGCCTGCGCGCGATCGGCATCGGAGAGCTGGCGTGCCCCGTCCTCCGCAGCCGTGGGCGGGCCTGCCTCTTGGGCCGGAGGCGCCTCTCGGGGGGGCGCCGGGGCGCGGCGCCGGCGCTGCGCCTCGGCAGA